>NZ_JACBXG010000030.1:0-7611 GCF_020295325.1 Pseudomonas sp. Y24-6
GGTTATTGGGTGAGCTGAGAGCAGTAGGAGCTGGCGAGCATCACGAAGGTGGTGCCGAACAGGACGAGGGCGGAACCGCGCCAGAAGTAGATGCGCTTAGCGCGCTGGTAGGTGGTCATGACGAAGACCCCATCATGTCGTCACCGAAACACTCGCCGTTGCAAACTTCGCTGCCACACTCGCGGCACTGATCTACCGGCTCAACTTCGCGCTGGCAGTTTTCCCCGCCGCAGTGCGGGCACCTGGTGCCGGTAAGGTTGCCGAGCGGGCCGACCCAATGGATCCCGATCCTGTTGCAGTTGCTGCAGATCATGGTCATGACCGAACCCTCACAGCCACCCGGCCGCCCTTGATTGCTGCGGCAAGCTTCGGCGGAAGGGCCGAGACAGGAAGGTCGCGCGGAAGGCCCGCGCCGAGGATGGTCAGGCTTCGCTCGATCTCGGCGATTTGCTCGTCGATCAGCGATTTCACGATTGGCGTGCTCATGCAGATCTCCTTGGCCGGCGCGCAACAACGTCGTTCAGCCTTTTGCAGTAGTGGTGGAATTCTTCGATGCTGATCTTCTGGGCCTGCAGGAAGGAGGTGATGTTGCGCATCACCAGCACTTCGTAGCCTTCGGGACAACCAGCATGCGATAGCTCGTCGAGGTCTTGGTCGATGAGAATGTGAGGGCTCATTGGCCGGCCTGGGCCTTGATGGCGTCGTCGGCCATCGGTGCGAGCAGTTCCTCGGCAATCTCGCCAAGCTTGCCCAGAGGGTGATCGCTTCGGCCCAGCAGCTCGGCGGTGGAAGTCTTATCTGCCTGTCCGCGTTCGGCGGAGATCAGCAGCCAGCCCAGCGCCGAGGTTTCGATCTCGCAATCCGCCAAGCGCTTGTTGACGTGCTCGTCTACCGCAAGAGCGAACTGTGCAGCGGTGACGCCTTGCGGCTTGCGCATACGGCGCTGGAAGGACACGCCACATCCTCGAAGCAACTCTTCGGCGGCGTTGTACAGCCACTCGGCCCGCGCCTCATCCTGGGGGCTCTCGCTCACTGGAGGCAGCGTCCGGTTTTCGTAGTTCAACTGAGCAATCAGTGCTGCGTTCATGGTCGCATCCAGAGCGGCGGGGTTGATCCAACAAAACTCGGCTGCACTCATCCATTCCGCTGGTTGCCGTTGGGCGCGGAGGGGAGTGCATGCGAGCTGTGTCGGTTGGTAATGTCGAGAGCGGTGAGCCTTAAATCTCATAAGACTCACCGTGATGCGTTTAATCGTTGATGCAGGGGGCCGCGTTGCGCGGTGCAGAATCGTCCGCATCGGGGTGTGATCTGGCCGGCGCTGATCCCCGGCTTGCGTGTGAAGTGTCAGGTTCAACCGAGCCGACCAGCTTTCGCCCATCGGCGCCGCACTTTTGAGCCTGCGTCGTTTCGCATCAGCCTGCGCTTTCAGATCACNGTCCGCATCGGGGTGTGATCTGGCCGGCGCTGATCCCCGGCTTGCGTGTGAAGTGTCAGGTTCAACCGAGCCGACCAGCTTTCGCCCATCGGCGCCGCACTTTTGAGCCTGCGTCGTTTCGCATCAGCCTGCGCTTTCAGATCACACTCCGATGCGGCCTGGTGCTGGGGAGTACCAGGTGCTCGGGCAGTTATCGGCAGGCTGCCGTGGCGCTGGTTATTCAGGGATTTGCTTCTTCGGCAGCCTCAAACTCGCTACCGAGTATTTCGGTCATCACGCCGCCAGGCTTTGCAGATGTGCTGACGTAAATGCAGTCAGGTGTGACCACATGCTTATAGCTGGAGAAGAACAGCGCGCCGCCGCCAAGTCCTAATGCATCCAGAAATGGCTGGAGATCCGCCTTGTCCTTCGGTTTATGTTCTTTGAACTCTTCCTGCAGCCTTTCCAGCTCAAGCTTCAAGGCTTTGCGTTCTTCACCCTTAGTTCCCGGTGGCAGACTTGACCGAGGGAACTGCGAGCTGTCCGCCTTTGGATCCGGCTTCGTCCAGAGCGGCTGCGGCATGACCGGGCTGAACTTCAGCCCGTAAAAGTTACGACCGCTATGCATGCTGGTCTGGAACAGTGCGGTGGCACCTACAAAGCGCTTCGCGAACTCTTCGCCAAGCACCTGCAAGCGATCCGCGCTTTCCCTGTACGCCTTCCAAGCCGCCAGCACACCGGCATCGCTTGTCTTGTAGTAGGCCATCTCGTGTCCTCCGTTGATTTCCAATGCCGCCTCATCGAAGCGGCATCAGTAAATCTGTGGATCCCAGGCCCGCTACTGGCGACGGCCTGGGTTATTGCGTCAGCGGTGTTGGCCCGTTGCCCGCTACTGATTGCAGGGCTGGCCGTCGTCTTCGTTGGTTGGCGGTGAGCTTCCTCACCAGGGCATCAATCAGAATCTGTTCACCCCGGATCACAGGTCCCTACAACATGCACGCTGCAGCTCGTTTGCCCGGTTAGGTGGGCAGGGTGCATGAGGTCCGGCGCCCTTCAATGCCGAAGCTCAGAGCGCTAATTCAAATCTGGTTTTCGCTGGCTCTGCTTATCGGGTCATTCACACGGTTCGAGCGTTTCGCTCTAGTCAGCCGTCGAGGTGCGCCTCGCGTTGGTAGCCTTTCGGGGCTATCTGATCTCCGGTCGCCGTAGAGGCAGTGCCGTCTTTGTTCGTATTGCGCTGATTGTTAAAGAGTGGCGGGCTCTTCAGAGGCCCTTCGCAGGGACTGTGTCGCTGCGATGGGTGTAATTTAGAAAACTTAACAAAATAGGTCAACACTTATTTTAGAAAACTTAACAAGCGGAGCGAAAAGGCGCCGAGTCGCGCTAGTATCAACAGGTCTTTCGGTTTAGGAATCTACACGCTATGCTGTGCTGATGCTGTATGGATATACAGTTCTAATAAGGAGGATTTTGAATGGCTAAGAAGCAGGCGAAACCAGCAGTACGGCAGGAGATGAGCGGGATCGAGCGGCTTGGCCTGAGGGTGTCGTCAATGATCAATCATCCGTTCGCGCAGGATCTGCGATGCGTGACGATTCATCGACTGGACAGCGATGGGGACAGGGAGTGGGACGAAGTGATGGGCTTGCTGGTGGAGACGGACGGCATCGAGATGACGTTCAACGACGACGAGTCGGTGACGCTGAAATGGGAGGCGTCATCTGAGAACGATCACGAGGCCGAAGTGCCTGACGAATTCATGAAGGTGGAGGAGGTCGCTCCATTCTGACAGGCATTGAAAAGCCCGCTTGTATGGCGGGCTTTGTGAGTCAGGCGATGATTGTACGTTACTGCCCCGAAGTTATGGCTTAAAGAGCCAGTCGCGCGATTCCGCATTCGCCCTGAGGATTTTCGCTTTCTTCTCGATTTCCTTCTTTTCGAACTCACTGAAATCGATCAGAACGTGCTCCGGGAACTCTTCCGGATCAGATACCGCCGGCAATCCCAGCGCTTGGCATTCGGCTGTAGTTATAGAAACTACGCCCGCCGATCGGCAATCTTCCCTGGCAGTGAAGTGAGCGTATGAAGCCTCTGGAGTGATCAAGTCACCATCATAAGAAGAGAGCTTCTTGTCATCCTTCGGAGTCGGACGGAAAACCTGAGATGTAATTTTTCCGTCTTGCACAAAGCTTGGGTGAACCTGTCGCAGCAACTGAGTTTGATCGTCCATTACACTTCACCCTTTGCTGCTTTGGAAATGAAATCTATCAGCGAATCGACGTCAGCCCTAGCTTCGAGATTCAGCTCCATGTATGTGTCTGCGCCGTCCTTGATATTGAGGCCGTGCAGCTCAGCCGTTTTGTTCTGCGGAATAATTTCGAGGCTGAGATCCTGATTGCCGGTTCTCCATTCAAACTGGAAGCCACCTTCGGCAGTGGGATAAATAAATGGCGTGGGCAGAGTAGCTGGGTACTGATCTCTAAAAAATGACTCTATCCAGTCAAACTCTTCAGGGCTTGGGACCACGCCGCGACCGTCAAGCCAGCCGACTCGTAAAAGTCTGAGCTCATCCAATCGTGCGAGCGGATCATTCGATTCGATGATCACAGCGTCCTCAATAAGGTCCAGGGAGTGAAGCTTTTCCATGCGGTCAAATCGACCAACACCCGATACTGAAATTTTAAGCCCATCACGAAACCCGCGCGTAGCCTCAAGGATAGTGTCGAGGTGTATTGCATCCATCTTCGCGGTAATCTTTTTGCCATCAGGCAGGAGCAGCTCAAAACTCATTTTTGCTTGGTCTATTTCAGGCACCAAGCCGCGGACGGTGACTTCATCCGTGAGAATCTGATTCTGTGACGCTAGCAGAAGTCTCCGCCGAGTTAGTTTTGAGAGCCTAGCAGGTCTATCAGTTCCCGGTCGAAACTCCAATACCTCCCCATCACGCAAGCCTCTGCCGAATCTGTCGAAGTATCCAAGCAGCGTTGCGGGTACATGTTCGGTGATCGGAGTGCCACGCTCGGCGGCGTCTATCGCATTACCAATCGACTGCACCGCCTGGAAAAAATAGTCCTCGTTGGCGGCAGCAAAAAGGCCCGCAGTAGGATCATTGTATTCAATCACGATGTTGGGGACAGCGCTTCCCTCTCCGACCGAGGACAGGTTTATCGATAAGTGATCCGTAAATCCCTTTGGCGTCCGAACCCGGCCGTGCTGCTGAACAAATTTCCATTTAGCTACGGCCACCACGAACTCTTCCAGCGCTGCCAAATCCTTTAGCAGCTCGAGTGGGATCGTGTGGTCATCAAATCTTGCGCCGACGAGTCGAGGTGCGACAAATGGCTTCTTCATATGACTTCCTTATCTCAGGTGATGGCTCGGTTTTCGCGGCGCGAGCACACCGCACGCTAAAAACTGCCAGGTGTCAGGCCTTGCGACCATTCCATATGAACAGGACCTTCGCGTGGATCGTCACGTCGTCAATTCTGGCGGTCTGGTTTTCGTAATGCTGGTTGTCCGAGATCAGGCGGTAATTGTCTTCATCGAGGCGCATGACACGCTTGATGTACAGCTCTTGGTGCCAGGTCATCACATAGATTCCCTCGCCAACGAACTCCTTTATCCCGCGATCTACGATCACCAGATCCTTGTCATTGATGGTGCCTTCCATCGACTGGCCCCAGCCCGTGATCATGGCTAGTGCACTGGCGGCGGTATAGGTCACTCCCTTTTCGCGCAAGATCGCCTCCCGCACCACAAGGTTACGGACCGCCTCGTTGTACTCCGGCGGGACCTGGCCGTGACCCATTGCGGCGCGGATGTCGTATTGAGGGATCAGAATCTCGTCGTTCGTTGGGCGCAGCGCCGTGTAATTCTGCGGCAGGTATTGCTGTCCGTTTGCGGCAGGGGTATCAGCCTCAGTTGCTGCCGCCAAAACCATTTCCCGCGCTTTCTCCGACAGGTTCTTCCCGGCTTTCGTCGCAAGCATGTGAGCCACCAGTTCCGCGCTGGTAGAGCCTGCTTTCGGGCCATCTTGCGATGCGACATCACCTGGCGAGCCCGTTCCTTCAGACAGCCATTCAGGCGAGCACTCAAGAGCCTTCGCTAGCGCAAGAAGATTTTTACCCTTCGCCCCATTAGTGCCGGACACCCAAAAGCTGACGGTCGCTTTCGAGACGCCAGTCGCTTTGATGATGTCTGCAGGCGTCAGGCCTAAGGCCTTCATGCGCTCGGTGATGCGGTCTTTAAATTCCATATTTAGGATTCTAAACAAATCATTGTTTAGATAACTTGCCTTGTGTTGTTAAGAACTCTAAACTCGGCGTAGACACTGGAGACACAACCATGACCTACGACGAGGCACTGACACATTTCGGCACTGGCCGCGCTATCGGCGACGCCCTTGGCGTGACTGGCAGCCGGGTATCTCAGTGCCGGACCACGGGGGGGTTCTCCTACCCGATGCAATGCGTTTTGGAGAAGGAGTCGAGCGGGGCGCTGATTGCTCGCCGTGAAGACGACCCTGCTCAGACACTTAAAAAATCCGCCGCCTAAAACCTATTTCAACCGCAGAAGGATTCACTCAATGGCATACGACGATTCTCGCCACCTGAAAGACCGGGAGATTAAGTCCCGCTACGACGACGAGACGTACGAAGCGCTCAAGGCAGTGGCGCGGCTTCACAAACTGCAACTCGCTGTCTTCGTGCGCATGTGCGTGGAAGAAAAGCTGGAAAGCATCGTCGAGCAGGATGTTACCGAAAAACACCAGATGGCCTGAAGTCCCTAAAGGAGGCCAACGTGCCCGAAAACACGATCTGCCATGGGATCGACGGGAAGCTCTATGAAAAGCTTGAGAGGTTGGCAAAAGCGGCAGGAATGACTCCTGACGAATACGCCACAAGGCTTGGAACAGAGCGGATCTTCGAGAAAACCAGGCCAAAGGGAGCCGGAAAAATCCGACACCTACCAACGACACGGCGAGACCCGCTTCAGGACTTAAAAGGCCCTGAAAAAGGAGGGGCTGATGAAGGCTCCGAATAGAGAAACCCAAACAGCAGGCGAAAAAAAACCACCAGGCCCGGTGGTTTCTTCAACTGCACAAATCGTAAAACTCTGTGAGGCCGATTATGCATACCTCTAACACCGATGTACAGGGCCTGAAAAAGTCCGCGACACATTTTCTACATTCTCAAAACGTGTCGCGCTCAATTTCTATGACCAGTTCTGAGATAGCTGAGCTGACCGGTAAATTTCACGCGCACGTAATTCGCGATATCCGCGTCATGCTTAAGGCTCTCGGTGATGATCCAGTTCTGGATGACGTCCTCGAAGACAAGGACTCGCGGGGCTATACAGAGAATTACCACTTGAATCGGGAGCTCACTGAAACTCTGGTGACTGGATACAGCGTTCCACTGCGCCTGAAGGTGATTCGTCGACTTCACGAATTGGAAGAAAAGACCGCCAAGCCTGCTTTCGATATCTCAAGCCTAAATGACCCCAAGGTTCTTCTGGCCCTCCTGACCGACAACGTCCGGAAGGTTGTCGCCCTGGAGGCAGACAACTCAGAGCTATCCCACGAAAACCTGATGCTCGAGCAGAAGGTCGCCGCCGACGCACCCAAAGCCGCCTTCTTCGACGCCGTGACAGTCACGCACGAAACATACTCCGTGGCGGAGGCCGCAAAGCTGATCGGCACCGGGCAGAACCGCTTGATGGCGTTTCTTCGTCAGCGCCGCTGGGTGACTCTTCGCAAAAACGAGCCCATGCAGGGCCCGATTGAGTCCGGCTATCTGACCGCCAAGCTCAGCACCTTCGAACACCCAGAAAACGGCAAGACCACTGTGTCCACGCCGCGAGTTACCGGCAAAGGACTGACCAAGTTGCAGGCTCTGTGGGCCCGCCGTGACGCTGACCTGCTGGGAGATGCCGCATGAGTCGCATCACAGTAGTCATCGAAAACAGCACGCATGGCATCCGGCTCGGAATGTCTCTGGCTGGCGGTCGAGTGACCAGCGCTTCATTGGGCGACCATTCCGATCTTCTCGAAACCGCCAAAAAGCTCCAGCGCGCTCTGTTCTATTACAACCAAATGCCTGAAGCGGAACGACTCGCCATTGAGCGAGAAGCCGCACTCATCATCGCCAAATTGGAGGCCGCATGATGGCCAGGATACGCACTGTAAAACCAGAGTT
>NZ_JACBXG010000031.1:0-2500 GCF_020295325.1 Pseudomonas sp. Y24-6
TCGTCTTCACACACCGCAATCTGATGCTTCTACTTGTTTCCAAGTCAGGAGTAGTCAAATTGCTTGGGTGTTATATGGTCAAGCCTCACGGGCAATTAGTATTGGTTAGCTCAACGCCTCACAGCGCTTACACACCCAACCTATCAACGTCGTAGTCTTCGACGGCCCTTCAGGGGACTCAAGGTCCCAGTGAGATCTCATCTTGAGGCTAGTTTCCCGCTTAGATGCTTTCAGCGGTTATCTATTCCGAACATAGCTACCCGGCAATGCCACTGGCGTGACAACCGGAACACCAGAGGTTCGTCCACTCCGGTCCTCTCGTACTAGGAGCAGCCCCTCTCAAATCTCAAACGTCCACGGCAGATAGGGACCGAACTGTCTCACGACGTTCTAAACCCAGCTCGCGTACCACTTTAAATGGCGAACAGCCATACCCTTGGGACCGGCTTCAGCCCCAGGATGTGATGAGCCGACATCGAGGTGCCAAACACCGCCGTCGATATGAACTCTTGGGCGGTATCAGCCTGTTATCCCCGGAGTACCTTTTATCCGTTGAGCGATGGCCCTTCCATACAGAACCACCGGATCACTAAGACCTACTTTCGTACCTGCTCGACGTGTCTGTCTCGCAGTCAAGCGCGCTTTTGCCTTTATACTCTACGACCGATTTCCGACCGGTCTGAGCGCACCTTCGTACTCCTCCGTTACTCTTTAGGAGGAGACCGCCCCAGTCAAACTACCCACCATACACTGTCCTCGATCCGGATAACGGACCTGAGTTAGAACCTCAAAGTTGCCAGGGTGGTATTTCAAGGTTGGCTCCACGCGAACTGGCGTCCACGCTTCAAAGCCTCCCACCTATCCTACACAAGCAAATTCAAAGTCCAGTGCAAAGCTATAGTAAAGGTTCACGGGGTCTTTCCGTCTAGCCGCGGATACACTGCATCTTCACAGCGATTTCAATTTCACTGAGTCTCGGGTGGAGACAGCGCCGCCATCGTTACGCCATTCGTGCAGGTCGGAACTTACCCGACAAGGAATTTCGCTACCTTAGGACCGTTATAGTTACGGCCGCCGTTTACCGGGGCTTCGATCAAGAGCTTCGCGTTAGCTAACCCCATCAATTAACCTTCCGGCACCGGGCAGGCGTCACACCCTATACGTCCACTTTCGTGTTTGCAGAGTGCTGTGTTTTTAATAAACAGTCGCAGCGGCCTGGTATCTTCGACCGGCATGAGCTTACGGAGCAAGTCCTTCACCCTCACCGGCGCACCTTCTCCCGAAGTTACGGTGCCATTTTGCCTAGTTCCTTCACCCGAGTTCTCTCAAGCGCCTTGGTATTCTCTACCCAACCACCTGTGTCGGTTTGGGGTACGGTTCCTGGTTACCTGAAGCTTAGAAGCTTTTCTTGGAAGCATGGCATCAACCACTTCGTGTTCTAAAAGAACACTCGTCATCAGCTCTCGGCCTTAGAATCCCGGATTTACCTAAGATTCCAGCCTACCACCTTAAACTTGGACAACCAACGCCAAGCTGGCCTAGCCTTCTCCGTCCCTCCATCGCAATAACCAGAAGTACAGGAATATTAACCTGTTTTCCATCGACTACGCTTTTCAGCCTCGCCTTAGGGACCGACTAACCCTGCGTCGATTAACGTTGCGCAGGAAACCTTGGTCTTTCGGCGTGGGTGTTTTTCACACCCATTGTCGTTACTCATGTCAGCATTCGCACTTCTGATACCTCCAGCAAGCTTCTCAACTCACCTTCACAGGCTTACAGAACGCTCCTCTACCGCATCATCCTAAGATGATACCCGTAGCTTCGGTGTATGGTTTGAGCCCCGTTACATCTTCCGCGCAGGCCGACTCGACTAGTGAGCTATTACGCTTTCTTTAAAGGGTGGCTGCTTCTAAGCCAACCTCCTAGCTGTCTAAGCCTTCCCACATCGTTTCCCACTTAACCATAACTTTGGGACCTTAGCTGACGGTCTGGGTTGTTTCCCTTTTCACGACGGACGTTAGCACCCGCCGTGTGTCTCCCATGCTCGGCACTTGTAGGTATTCGGAGTTTGCATCGGTTTGGTAAGTCGGGATGACCCCCTAGCCGAAACAGTGCTCTACCCCCTACAGTGATACATGAGGCGCTACCTAAATAGCTTTCGAGGAGAACCAGCTATCTCCGAGCTTGATTAGCCTTTCACTCCGATCCACAGGTCATCCGCTAACTTTTCAACGGTAGTCGGTTCGGTCCTCCAGTTAGTGTTACCCAACCTTCAACCTGCCCATGGATAGATCGCCCGGTTTCGGGTCTATTCCCAGCGACTAGACGCCCTATTAAGACTCGCTTTCGCTACGCCTCCCCTATTCGGTTAAGCTCGCCACTGAAAATAAGTCGCTGACCCATTATACAAAAGGTACGCAGTCACCCAACAAAGTGGGCTCCCACTGCTTGTACGCATACGGTTTCAGGATCTATTTCACTCCCCTCTCCGGGGTTCTTT
>NZ_JACBXG010000032.1:0-3260 GCF_020295325.1 Pseudomonas sp. Y24-6
ACTATTGAGGAGCTTCCCAGTTGCGGAATCATCCACCGCCCACCCAATTACAATCGAAGCAAGACGCCGAACTTCCAGAGCGAACCAGCAAAGGCCGACTCCGGCGCGCAGGTAGTGCGCATTCGCGAACTGGCCAAGACCTTAAATCGCTGCGAGATCTGCGAGAAGGAAGGGATATCGCTCGGTGTGCTGCGCGGGATCGGCCGGCGCAACAGCATCGAATTCAAGGTCGGGCCGAAGAAAGCGTTCGCGCCGAATAAGGCAACAGCTGAGTCAGAGGCCTTGCTCGTCATTCGAGTGAAGGACTGCATGGCGAAGGGCATCAACCGGAGCCAGTGCGCGAAGGCATTGAGCATCAGCACAACCCTGCTCCTCAGGCTGATCAACGACTACAGCATCGACTATCCGAAGATGAAGCCCGCCTTTCGATGAAGCACCGAGTCCAGCAACGCAAACGACAGGCCTGGATGGCGATTCCAGCCAGCGGAATAGAAGAGGTAAGCCATGGCAGCCGCGCAGAAAGATCGATCGGCAAAGACTGCGGCGAGGCGAAAGACTCGCGGCGAGGAAGAAATCAGGCTGCATTGCATGGCCGGAACACGCCAAGCACTCGCTGAGCTGATGGAATGGAGCGGCATCGAGGAACAGGGCTAGGCCATAACGCTGATGATTCACCGCCTACATGAGTTAGGGCCTCAAAAGTGCCTGCCGATGCTTGATCCGCCGCGACACATTATTGAGGTATCCCAAAACGTGTCGCTGGCTTTTCACCGGAAGAGCCTGCAGATGATTCAGCAGGATCCGGGGGATGAGATTATTGACCCTTATCAAAAAAATTCAGCTCTGNATTATTGAGGTATCCCAAAACGTGTCGCTGGCTTTTCACCGGAAGAGCCTGCAGATGATTCAGCAGGATCCGGGGGATGAGATTATTGACCCTTATCAAAAAAATTCAGCTCTGCAAACCTCAACCACTTTGAATGTGCTGACCACATAGCGCGTTCGAGCTCTATCGCCTTCTCGCGGAAATTCTCGTCCGCTTTGTCATGCTCTGCATAGAAGTCCTTGAGTTTCGCTGATGCTGCACTCAGTACCGCAAGCAGTGCGTTGCTTTGTTCGATTACCTTCAGATCGGCCACGGCTTCATCTCCTTGATCCGGCTCCATGCCGGGCTATCCGTAATACCCCAACCAAAACCAAATTGCCACCACCGGTCACGGAGGGCGGCGCCTGAATGGAATTCGACCATGGACTATGAACTACACCTGGGCGATTGCCTGGAGGTGCTGCGCGGATTACCTGCGAACTCGATTGATAGCGTGGTCACTGACCCGCCATACGGCATTCGCTTCATGGGCAAAAGCTGGGATGGACAGGACATCGAAGACCGGGCCGCTTACCGCGCCAGCATGCCGTCACACGCTGGCGCCTGTGGGCCGAACGGAGGTCACCGCTCGATCGCGGCTGAGGCGGGGAAATACGACCTAACGCCAGCGGGTATGCGGGCCTTTCAGGCCTTCACTCTCGAATGGGCGACCGAAGCGCTGCGAGTACTCAAGCCAGGCGGGCATCTGCTGTCGTTCGCCGCTGCTCGAACCTATCACCACATGGCGGTGGGTATTGAGATGGCTGGATTCGAGATCCGCGACCAGATTATGTGGGTGTTCGGCTCGGGCTTTCCGAAGTCGCACAACCTGAAAGGCGATCTCGCTGGCTGGGGCACGGCGCTGAAACCAGCGCATGAGCCAATCTGCATGGCGCGCAAGCCATTCCCCGGAACCGTAGCCGCAAACGTTGAGGAGCACGGCACCGGCGCAATTAACATTGATGCTTGTCGGATTCACGCAGGCGACGCACAAGGCGGCGAGTACTCCCAGAAGCGCATGGCGCCAGGCCGCGTGGTAAATGCCACGGGCACTTACAAACAGGACGCCCAATTCACTGGAGTTAGAAAGCCTGGTCGCTGGCCAGCGAACCTTATCCATGACGGCAGCGATGCAGTGGTGGCCATGTTCCCATCCCAGGCAGGGGCAGCGGCGCCTGTAAAAGGTACGGAGATGAGCTCGCCCGACAAGCACACGTATGGTGAGTACTCCCGGGTGCAGGGTGCGTTTCACGGCGACACCGGCAGCGCTGCACGCTTCTATTACTGCGCAAAGACCAGTCGAGCCGATCGCCATGAAGGCCTGATTAACCCTGGGCCGCAGTTCAAACAGGGCACAACCCTGCGAAAGGTCGAAGTCACGGACACCAAAGGCAACAACCACCCAACGGTCAAGCCCACCGAGTTGATGGCGTACCTGCTGCGACTTGTCACCCCTCCAGGCGGAAAAGCGCTCGATCCATTCATGGGCTCGGGGAGCACCGGTAAAGCTGCTGTGCTCGAGGGCTTTGATTTCGTCGGGATCGAGCAGGACTTCTCCTATATGGCAATTGCACATGCTCGTATTGCGCACGCTCAAGCCAAGAGCCAGCTGATGCAGCAGGAGCAGCACCTACAGGAACAGCAGCTCAGCCTTTTTACTGGATGACTCCCCAACTCCACCGCCCGGGCATGACCCGGCATAGGACGCCCCATGCCCACAGAAAACCGAATTACCGAACAGCCTGACGAAGTAAAGCGCTACCGATTCAAAGGTGCCGCCGGCGAGTACGTTTATGCCGGCGACTTCGACGCCGCCACCCGGTGCTTCCTCGATGCTGCTGAACGCTGCCTCGCCGCCGAACGCCGCGAACAAGCCCTGCATTTGCGCCTGAACGCAGCGGATCAGCGGATTGATGACTTGGCAGGCGGAGATTGTGAGTGGAGCCAAGACGAAGACAGTGGAATCTGGAACAGCGGCTGCGGCTCGATCTGGTCATTTCACGATGACGGCCCAGCTGAGAACGGCATGAACTTCTGCCACTGCTGCGGTAAGAATTTGGTGATTGAGGTTGCTGAACCTGAACAGGATGACGACTGGCATATGAACCCGTGCAACCAAGGTCATCGCGATGTTGGTGCGGCTGTCGGCATTGCTCATTGCTACACCTGCGACGAGAAGATCACGGCAACCACTACTCAGGAAGCCTTTGAGCTCTGGAACGCAACTCACCCGCAAGCCGAAAAGTCAGCCTGATTCCGACAGGAGTACATCTGTACTCCACCAGAGAAAATCGTAACCTCGCCGCGAAAACCTTAATTTCCGGCGCCCTCCCACAAATTTCGTTAACCAACTCAAAGTCAGCCGCTATAGCGGCAAGGACGAGTACGCCCATGG
>NZ_JACBXG010000033.1:0-2829 GCF_020295325.1 Pseudomonas sp. Y24-6
TACAGAAAATCGTATTTCTTGGGTTTACGTACAGAGCCTAAAGTTCTTTTTACAACCGCGCAAGTTCATCGAACAGAGGCAGATCTGCAGTACGATCAATGCATAGGCCCCGGCGTAAGCACCCCAAATGACCCACAGAACATTACTCAAAATGAAACAGAAGAACCCCGCCATTCTTCTCGCGGGACGTTGAGAGCCAATAAGCCACGCGGCGATAACCGTCACTGCCATAGCTGGCCACTGCACCCAATCCAGATAACTCAAGTCAACCCCTCAATCTCTTATCGATTTAAAAGAGAGAGATTCAATGGCGAATAATTCAGATTTTTTGGGCGATTTTGAGAATGTACCGCTCGTCAGACATGCCTCGAATTTCTTGAACATACGATTTGCTCTCTCGGACAAACTAAACATGTGCTGACGAAAAATCCCTTTCGTCTTGCCTCTGGGAGAATGTAATGAAAGCCATCGTTTACAACGGCCCCCGTGACGTCAGTGTGCAAAATGTGCCGGACGCCAAAATCGAAAAACCTACCGACGCTCTGGTGCGAGTGACTGCCACAAACATCTGCGGATCTGATCTGCACATGTACGAAGGCCGTACTTCTTTTGAAACGGGCAGAGTGTTTGGCCATGAGAATCTGGGCGAGGTCATCGAAGTAGGCTCCGGCGTAGATCGGGTCAAGGTAGGAGATCTGGTATGCCTGCCATTCAACATCGGCTGCGGCTTTTGCGAAAACTGTGAAAAAGGCCTGACGGGGTTTTGCCTGACCGCTAACCCCGGCAGCGCGGGTGCGGCCTATGGGTTCGCTGACATGGGCCCGTATCAGGGGGGGCAGGCTGAACTACTTCGAGTGCCTTATGCAGACTTCAACTGCCTGGTGTTGCCCGAGGACGCGCAAGAACGTGAAGAAGATTACGTCATGCTCTCCGACATCTTCCCGACTGGTTGGCATGCAACCGAGTTGGCAGGCCTCCTTCCCGGGGAAAGTATTGCCATCTACGGCGCCGGCCCAGTTGGTTTGATGGCTGCCCACTCGGCCATGATCAAGGGTGCCTCTCAGGTGTTCGTAGTCGATAATCATCCTGACCGCTTGAAGCTTGCTGCTCAAATGGGCGCTACGCCCATCAACTCGCTTGAGAAAGAGGCGGTGGATCAGATCTTGAACTTGACCCATGGCAAGGGCACTGATCGCGGTTGCGAGTGCGTGGGTTATCAGTGCTGCGACCGCCATGGTCATGAAGCTAATCACCTGACCATGAACAACCTTGTCGCTTCGACCAAAGCGACCGGAGGCATCGGCGTCGTAGGTGTGTTCGTACCGCAAGACCCAGGAGCCAAAAATGAGCTGGCTAAGGAAGGCAAGATGGCTTTCGATTTCGGCGCTTTCTGGTTCAAGGGGCAGCAGATTCGAACGGGCCAAGCCAACGTCAAAGTCTACAACCGTCGCCTGGCTGAGCTAATCCACCATGGCCGAGCAAAACCTTCTCAGATCATCTCCCACCGCCTCAAGCTTGCCGAGGGCCCAGATGCCTATAAGCACTTCGACGCACGTGACGATGGCTGGACGAAGGTTGTACTCAAGCCAGCAGCTTAAACGCCAACCTCCGGTTTCGCCGGCTCCCTTTGGGCCGGCCTCTTCAGTAGAAAAGATTCAACAGCTAGCAGGAGAATGATCATGAAAAAGCTATCTATGTGCTTATGTCTATGCAGTGTATTCATGCTTCATGGATGCTTTGACAACGCGGATAACGCCACGAAAGACAATTCCAGTGGCACCAAGTCTTCTGTCCAAATGCAGGAAGGAAAGTCTGACGAGAATAAGTAGGGCAGCTAGGCGGCCCAGGTAGGAGTGAACATCCTGGGCCAGAGATAACTACAACAATAAATGGTGATCGAGATGAATTGCCTGATTTGTGTGGGAGCTGCACAACGCGTCATGTGCGACGGCCCGTGGGAAGAGCGTGACTGTCCGGTGTGCGGTCGGTATCGAATATCAGACGAGCTGATTCTCGCGTTGATGGATCAAGGGCAGATTTTCGATGTGCTTAAAGTCAGGGGCTGGCTAGATACGCGGCGAACTGAAGGTTTCCTGCCCTGCATTCAAAGTTCTGAAGGGCTACTGGTTACCGTTGTCGAGCCTACTTTAACGCCTGCGCAAGTGAAGTGAGTTTCAGTACGGCGCTGGGGGCTGCACTCTCCCAAAGCATCGAAATGTTATCGGCGAAACGCATGAATCTGCTGATAAAAAGCCCTGACGGTGATTATCGAAAATCAAGGTCGGGATGCTATTTCCTCAAAATGCTGCAATAGGTCTTGAGGATCCTCGTACACCCTCAGGGCTCCCGCTCTTTCTAGCTCGCTAATATCGTAGCCGCCGGAGAGCAAGCCCACACCTGTCGCTTTGCACCGCCTTGCTGCAAGCATGTCCCATATGGCGTCTCCAACCACTAAGCAGTCCTCAATGGGTCTCTTGAGCTTTTGCGCTGCGGCAAGGAAAAGATCTGGATCAGGCTTTCCATATTTGACATCGTCGCGGGTGATTATATTAATGTCGTTGATGTCTAAACCCAGCGCCTTTAAATTGATCTTGGCTGTAGAAACACCACCACTGGTTGCGATGCACCACTGTATATTTTCGTGGGTGAGCGTATTTAGTAGCTCGACTGAACCTGGGAGTGCCGTTATTTGGCTTTTGAGGGCCTCATACGCAGCCGCATGCTTTTTACTTAAGATTCTTCCTTGCTCGTCAGTAATTTCTACACCCGTTTCACGGGACAAGGTTTTTAGGCTCTGTACGTAAAGTATTGTCGCAAGCACCGCATAGC
>NZ_JACBXG010000034.1:0-2569 GCF_020295325.1 Pseudomonas sp. Y24-6
TTTATCCAGCAAGGAGCATCACCATGGCTACACCCGCTTACATGTCCATCACCGGCACCAAACAAGGCCTGATCACCGCCGGCGCATTCACCGCCGATTCCGTTGGCAATACCTATCAGGAAGGTCACGAAGACCAGGTCATGGTGCAAGGCTTCAGCCACGAAGTGATCATCCCACGTGACCCGCAGTCGGGCCAGCCGACCGGTCAACGTGTGCACAAGCCAGTGGTCATTACCAAGGTCTTCGACAAGGCCTCGCCACTGCTGTTGGCCGCCTTGACTTCCGGCGAGCGTCTGACCTCGATCGAAATCCAGTGGTACCGCACCTCGGCTGCGGGTACGCAGGAGCACTACTACACCACCAAGCTGGAAGACGCGATCATCGTCGACATCAAGGACTACATGCTCAACTGCCAGGATCCAGCGAATTCGCACTTTACTCACCTGGAAGACGTGCACTTCACCTACCGCAAGATCACCTGGACCCATGAAGTCTGCGGCACTTCCGGCTCCGATGACTGGCGCACCCCTGTCGCCGGCTAAACCTGAGCGACCCGCCTCGGCCCGGCCTGTTGCGACAGCGTCGGGCGCTGCGCGTGGCTGAGACGTTCAGCCGCGTGTGGTCATGCTCTGTACCTGCGGTCAGCGGGTGCAGGACTTGGCGTTCATTTCAACGGACTCTTACTTTCGACCAAGGACACGCTTATGTTCGCTTCGGCCAATACCGCGCAGTTCGACCTGCTGATCCCCGCGGTGCGCCATGACTTTAAAGTGCTGGCGTTTCACGGCAGTGAGACTCTCAGCAGCTTGTATGCGCTGCAGTTGGAGCTGGTCAGCCAGCGCCCCGATATCGATCTGGAAGGCTTGCTCAGACAACCGGCGTTTCTTCAATTTGGCCTCAATGGCGAAGGCCTGCATGGCTGCATCGAAGATGTGTGGGTGGGCGACGCCGGTCCACGCTTGACTCGTTATCACCTGACACTGGTCCCGGCCCTGCACTACTTGCAGTTCTGCCACCAGCAACGGATCTTTCAGCAACTGACGGTCGCGCAAATCATTGCCCAGGTCCTCAAGGGCCACGGCATTTTGGCCGATGCCTATACCTTTCATGTCAGCAGCAGCCCAGCACGCGAATACTGCACCCAGTACGGAGAAAGTGATTTCCAGTTTGTCCAGCGCCTGTGTAGTGAAGAGGGCATGGCCTGGCACCATCAGCACAGTCCACAGGGGCATCATCTGGTCTTCACTGACGATCAGACTTTCTTTCCTACCCTCGGGACCACGCCGTACCAGCAAGGTAGTGGCCAAGTGGCCGATCATCCGGTGGTGCGGCATTTCAGCCAACGTTTCAGCACCCGGACCAGCAAGGTCACCCGCCACCATTACGACTTCACCCGCCCCAGCCTGTTGCTGGAAGGCCAGTGCAGCGCGCAATTCAACCCGGCGCTGGAGGACTACCGTTCGCCACTGTTGATCGACAGTAAGCGGCGCGGCCGCCAGCTGGCCCGCCAGGCTCTGGAGCGGCACCGCGCTGACTACCAGTTGACCGAAGGCAAAAGTGATCAGCCGAACCTGCGCAGCGGGCATTTTTTCACGCTGAGCGAGCATCCGCGTTCGTCCTGTAACGCCTTATGGTTACTGCTCGGTGTGAAGCACGAAGGCAAGCAGCCGCAGGTGCTGGAAGAGTCCATCAGCAGCGATGTCAAGCCAGAGGATGGCTTCACCCAAGGCTACCGCAACAGCTTTAGCGCTATACCCTGGGACGTGTTCTATCGTCCACCGCTGGTCACGCGCCCGTCGGTACTGGTCAGCCAGACGGCGCGGGTCACTGGTCCAGCCGGGGAAGAGATTTATTGTGATGAATACGGTCGGGTGAAAGTCGAGTTCCATTGGGACCGGAGCGAGCGTGGCAGTGAAAAGAGCAGTTGTTGGCTGCGGGTCTCATCGAGCTGGGCTGGAGAAAGCTTTGGCGCGGTAACGATCCCGCGCATCGGTATGGAAGTGGTGGTCACCTACCTGGAGGGTAACCCCGATGATCCGTTGATCACCGGTTGCGTGTCCAATAAGGTCATGCCTGTGCCGTATCCCTTGCCGGCGAATAAGACCCGAACCGTGCTGCGCAGTGACAGCTCGCCGCGCAATGGCGGCTACAACGAACTGTCAATTGAAGACCGCGCCGGACAGGAGCAGATCTACCTGCGTGCCCAGCGCGACCTGAAACAGTTGATCCTCAACGACAGTGAGACCCAGATCGGCCAGGACCGCCGTGAGCAGATCACTCAGGACAGTCGTAGCCTGATTGGGCGTGACCGCTTTGAACAGGTCGATAACCACAGCACCAGCCTTGTCCAGGGCAACGAGCAGCACACCACCCACGGCGAGCGCAACACGCTGATCGGTGGCAATGACCTGATTTCCATCACTGGCAACAGCAGCACCACCGCGAGCGGCACGTTGGTCATTCAGGCTGGATCCCAAGCCCATGTCACCGCGACCAATGTGGTGATCGATGCCGGCATGAGCCTGACGCTTGCGGCGGGTGGTCAACATATCGTGATCAACTCAGGGGG
>NZ_JACBXG010000035.1:0-1922 GCF_020295325.1 Pseudomonas sp. Y24-6
TCTTTGAAGATTTCCACGGTATGACCTGTAGGGCTTGATATACGGGGGTTCTGGAGATTGGTCAGTCGCTGGTGTACTGATCAATGTACTGATTGGTCGTTGCTGGGGGGCACAGCGGTCATCCATTGCGAGATTGCCGACTGGCGCCAAGCGACCGAGTTGGGTCCTATTCTAACCTGTTTTGGGAAGGTGCCCTCCCGGATGCGACGATAAACCGTGTTACGGCCCAGGCCAGTGGTGTGAAGCACCTCGTCGAGGCGCAGGAAGCGATCAATTTGTTCTGATACTGCCATGATGATGCTCCGGGCCGCGCGTGGCGGCAGAAGGTGGTTAATCCCAGTCGTGACTGAGTTCGGGGTTGATTGGCGGGGTGCACTGCAGCGTGGCGAGGTCCAGCAGGGTGAAATGGCCGTCCATCCATCCGGCTGTGTCGATGTAGTGGACGTTCCCGAGCACAGCGGGCTGTCGCAGCGGCGTGTGGCCGACCACAAGGGCGCGCAGGCCTTCGACGCCGCATTTGTCGCCGTCCTGAATTCGGCTGCGCGACCACATGCAGCTGTTCTGCACCTGCTTCAGCCGCTTGCTGCTCTCGGGTGATTCAAGTTCGGCGCACAACTGGCCCCAAGACGGGAAGGGGCAATATGCGTGGACGATGCCAATCAGGCCCTGGGCCGTTTCAACCTCGATCGCAATCGGCAGATCCTGGAACATCACCTGGTAGTTCTGCTGCTCTGTCAGCGGCAGTCCTACGAACCACGTCCCGCCGTTGTACATCCAGTTGCCGATGTCGCAGGTATCGAACCGGCAGACGTAGTCGTCATGGTTGCCGCGCACCGGGTGAAACCATTGCTTGTTCAGCCACTTGATGACGTCTTCGCACTCGGGCCCGCGGTCGACCATATCGCCGACACTGAACAGCCTGTCAGCGGCAGTATCAAAACCTGCAGCATCCAGAGCCGCCTGCAGCCGAGTGAAGTGGCCGTGAATGTCGCCGACCGCGAAATCCCGGCCAGCCGTGTTTGCGGCGAAGCGCTTCACGCGCGACACCTCGATAGTTTCGAGCATGCAGAATTCCTTGCCCGCCATTCACTGACAGGCTTATAGGGGAATGGATTAGTAGCCTTTTGCCTTGATTCCTCAGGCTTCAGGATGGGTGTAAAAATGAGTGCTCATTTCAATGAGTCCTCGGAGGACGCGTGTCACACAATCTGGATGTGCCGATAGCCCACAAGTACCGAGGCCATATTATTTTTCTGAAGTTCGACTGGAGCCGACCGAACGATAAAGCGCCCGCTTCTGCGAAGATCATCGAACCGGCACCAATCGATGGGATGGGTGGTGTCGCAGCCGAACTGTTAGGACCATGGCCCGATTATCCGACCGCATTGGCTGATGCAATGGCCGCGGCTGAGCGGTGGGTTGATAGTCAGTTGCCTTAACGCCGCTCACCTGCAAGCTGCACATGGAAGGGGAGTTAGGGTTTCTTTCGATCTGGCGGGGAGGGCGGGAAGCCGAAGTGGTGCCGCCGTTTTCCGGTGTAGCCGCATTCACTGCATCCCGTTGAGGGGCCACAGCTGCAGCCACCCTCGCAGCCGCAACTGCACCCAGAGCAATCCAGGGTGCACCAGCTTTCCTGCTCCACTTCGCCTTCCTGGGTGATCGAATAGTTGACGCGACGATCCAAGCGGAAGCCGGTGATTTTCTCGGCGTCCTCGTAGGTGGCGGGAACCGAGCGAAAGCCGTACTTGGCTGAAGGGTCGTCGACGAACTGGCGGACCGTTCTCATCGCCGCGGCCCCGAGTAGATGAGCCAGGCCATGTAGGCGAGGGCGCAGACTGGGACGATCATCAGCAATCGCTCCAGTTCATGGCCTGGATGTACTCGCACGGAACCACCAGCCTGTCGGGTGGCAGGGTGCTTTC
>NZ_JACBXG010000036.1:0-1910 GCF_020295325.1 Pseudomonas sp. Y24-6
CTGGCATCGGTGAAGCTGTCATCGACCGGGGTGACGCTGATATTCAGCGTACTGCTCGAGCCAGTGCTGGTGGTGTAGGTCACCTGTGGGACGTTGCCATTCCAGTCAGCCGCCGGCTTGAAGGTGTAGTCGCCGTTGCTGGCGATGATCAGCGTTCCGACACCGATAATGGTCGCGGTCTGGCCCGCGGTGAAGCTGCCGTTGACCCCGCTCACAGTGAAACCGGTAACGCTCAGGGCATTGTCGACATCGTAGTCGTTGGTCAGCACGTTGCCGATCGCATCATGGTCTTCGTCGACGGTGATCCGGTCCAGCTGCAGCAAGCTTGCGTCATCGACGGCCGCAACGTGCACAACTAGTGGCAGTGAAGTGCTGGCACTTGGGGCATCGCCGTCTTTGGCAGTGGCCGTTACGGTCAGGGTGATGTCGCCATTGAAGTTTGTCGGCGGTGTCAGCTTGAGCGTGGACAAGTTCCAGCCCGCGAGGTCCACGGAGGTCGAGCCGTTGGTTGCATTGAAGGTGTGGATGCCATCGGTGAGACTGGAACCCGTCGGCAAGTCGCTCAGTGTGATAGTGAGTGTTTCCGAGCCGTCGGCGTCGTTGGTGTGGGCCTGGATGGTTGACAGCAGAATCGCGTTGTCTTCAAGGCCCGAGTTGAGCACTTGAGTGACATTGATGTTGTCCAGCACGCCGCCCAAGCTGTTGCTGTCCCCGGCGCGGAACTCGAGCTTCTGGTTGCCATCGGCTGTGACCGGAATGTCAAAGCTGTAGTGCTGCATGCCGGCGGTCGCGGTGTTCAGGGTGCCAATGAGTTGGCCACCCCAGTACACATTGATGAGCGAGTTATCTACACCAGCCCGCGGTGCATAGTCGAACGACACGTTGTAGGTGGTACCAGCCTGGGCATCAATGGTGGTGTAGAGGTTGGCCGCATCACCGGAGTTACGTTCCAGTTCGATGACCTGATTATCGCCGCCGGCACCGTAGACGCTGGCCTTGCCGATTTCGACCATGCCACCGTTGTTGTCAGTGTGCCAAACGCCGTTACCGAGCTTGCTGACAGCAACGTCGCCATGAGCACTTTTCAGCACGACTTCCTGCAGGTCAGTCGAGACGACTAGACCGCCACCGGTCAGTGACAGGCTTGGGGTATCGGTTATTGGCGCGACGACGATAGTGCCAGTTGCCGGAGACGCGGAAGGCATGCCCTGGTTGTCGGTCGAGCTGTAGGTGAAGTGGGTGGTACCACTCCAGTCGCCGGTAGGCTTGAAGTAAATCGTTGCGCCGTTGGCGGTCGCGGTGATCGCGCTGCTGGCGGTCAACGCGATCGTCCCGGCGGCGTCAGCATAAAACACGCCGTTGGCTGGCAGGCTGGTCAGGCTGAAATGGTTGACGCTGCCGTCGATGTCATTGCCGCCTAGCTGCACGGTAATCAGATGATCTTCATCACCGCTGGCGGAGGTGGTGCTGACGGTCGGCGCGTCGTTGACCGAGTTGACTGTGATGTCCAGCGTGCTTATGGAATTAGTGTTGGTGGTGTAGCTGATCTGCGGAGCAGTGCCGTTCCAGTTCGCCGCTGGGGTGAAACTGTAGTCGCCGTTGGCGGCGATAGTCACGGTGCCGACGCCGGCGATAGTAGCGACTTGACCCGCAGTAAAGGAACCGGTGACGCCTTGTACGATGAATGTCGCGACACTCAGAGTGTTGTCGACATCTATGTCGTTGCCGAGCACGTTGCCGGTTGCAACATTGTCTTCATCGACCGTTTTGGTATCCGCAGTCAGGACGCTCGGGTCATTGACCGGGGTGACGCTGATGTTCAGGGTCGAGGTGAGGTCAGAGCCAGAGCCGTCGGTGACGGTGTAGCTAACCACTGGCACGCTGCCGTTGTAGTTGGCGGCCGGAGTAAA
>NZ_JACBXG010000037.1:0-1704 GCF_020295325.1 Pseudomonas sp. Y24-6
TGGGTGGAAGATGAGTGTATGAATCTAGTCAAAGTCGCACGAGGTCAGGCTGAGATAGAGCCCAAGGGACCTGATCTAGGGCTCTCAGGCGGAAGTTACTTTCCGCAATCGGAAGCCTCCAAACGCTATGTCGAAAAGTACGGAATCCCCTATGGGAGCTGGTAAATCGTCGTAGTTTTAGCTCGCCACTCGGCGGGCGTTCGCTATCCGGTGACGGGTTCCATCCCCACAGCTCATTAATGCACCCACCACGGACGGAATCCGCGTGCAGCATCCCCATGTCCCCGACTAGGAGTCACGATTATGAGAACACTATGGATTTTGTTGGGAGCCTTGTTACTGAGCGGCTGCCAGACCTCGGGCCAGTCCTGGGGGCACTCAGATCCCGNAGAACACTATGGATTTTGTTGGGAGCCTTGTTACTGAGCGGCTGCCAGACCTCGGGCCAGTCCTGGGGGCACTCAGATCCCGACGCTGTGCCCTGGGAAATAGGCTTTGTCACGCCTTATTCGATGGAAGGCTGGGTTGAGGACAGCGCTACCGTCGATGTCGATGGGAACCTGTATCGTCGGATTGGCAGTGGAGGCGCTGCCGGCGGAGGGAAAAATGGCACTGAGCTGGCCCGTGGCTGGGCCCGAACAGTTGGGGGAAACTACAGGACAGTACTGGATGCCAAACTGCCGGTGCGCATCTATGTGCGCTGGCAATCGGTTGTCGAACCGCAAACCTATCAAGGCTGGATTGAAATACCGGAAAGTGCGCGGCAGGTCATGCGTGATGCCCTGACCCAAAGTTGCCAAGAGCATCCAGAAATAAAGGAGTTTCGTACAGGAGTCGCCGTTTTGTTAGGCCTTGCGCCGGGTGGCATGGTGCAGGTCTGGGTGGAAGATAAATGTATGCATCCGGTCAAAGTCGCACGCGGCCAAGCGGAAATAGAGCCCCAGGGGCCATACCTTGGTCAGTCAGGCGGACACTACCATCCCCAGACGGAAGCCTCCAAACGCTATGTCGAACAATACGGAATCCCCTATGGGAGCTGGTAAATCGACGTAGTTTTAGCTCGCCACCCAGCGGGCTTTCGCTATCCGGTGATGTGTTTCATCCCCGCAGCTCATTAATGCAGCCCCCTGCGCGTGATTACGAGCGGGAGATCGTGGAAATCAAGAGAAGTCGCGTCATCGGCGTGCCCTGTCAGTTGGATATTGACTCGTTTAGTTAGCGACAAAAGATCGCGGTCAGCCCATCACGGGTTGGCCGGCTACTTTTTCATTTTGTAGTTGGGCTTTTCCTGTACTCGTCAGTCAATGCTGGTGCTCCCCCATAAGTTCGATAGCGCGAGGAGCCCTTCGCCAGACTACGAAGGCGCATCGTTACACCTGGATCATCTGGAGCGGTCGCAGTCTCTTTTAGCGCCGGTCAGCGAAGATCCTGAGGTGCGCGCAATGCTCTGTGGTGTTGATCATCGGCGCAATGCAGGGTTTTCCGAGCTGTTTTCAGACAAGTCCTAGATCCATTCATGTTGCACCTCCCTAAGATCGATTTGTTTTTCTAACGATATCAACTCAAGCAGAGCAATCGCGCCTTCAATACCGGGTGTGGGTCGTTTAAAAATTAAAAGTTCAAGGAAGGAATGATTATGCTGGCTGAACATCTCGGTAGGAGGTGTAGTGGTCAACTAATCCCGGACACGACGTTAAGTTTTTC
>NZ_JACBXG010000038.1:0-1617 GCF_020295325.1 Pseudomonas sp. Y24-6
GCGCCGCGTGCATTCAGGCAGCCCTCGTCATCGTTGACGTCCATCGCGAGCAAGCTCGCTCCTACAAGGGTCCGGTTTGAAAACAAGAATTGCTTCAGAGAGGACAATGCCATGCAAACCAAACTCCTGATCAACGGCCAGTTGATCGCTGGCGAAGGCCCCGCCCAAGCCGTGTTCAACCCGTCACTGGGCCGAGTCCTGGTGGAGATCAACGAAGCCAGCGAAGCTCAGGTCGATGCTGCCGTGCGGGCCGCCGATGCGGCGTTCGATGGTTGGTCACAGACCCCGCCGAAGGATCGCGCCCTGCTGCTGCTGAAGCTCGCCGACGTCATCGAGGCCCACGGCGAAGAGTTGGCCAAGCTGGAATCGGACAACTGCGGCAAGCCTTACAGCGCCGCTCTGAATGACGAGATCCCGGCGATTGCCGACGTGTTCCGCTTCTTCGCCGGCGCCAGCCGCTGCATGAGCGGTTCGGCTGGCGGTGAATACCTGCCCGGCCACACCTCGATGATCCGCCGCGATCCGGTGGGCGTGATCGCCTCGATCGCGCCGTGGAACTACCCGCTGATGATGGTCGCCTGGAAAATCGCGCCGGCCCTCGCCGCCGGTAATACCGTGGTGCTCAAGCCGTCGGAACAAACCCCGCTGACTGCGTTGCGCCTGGCCGAACTGGCGTCGCAAATATTCCCCGCCGGTGTCCTCAACCTGGTGTTCGGGCGCGGTCCAACGGTGGGTAGCCCGCTGGTAACCCACCCGAAAGTGCGCATGGTCTCGCTGACCGGCTCGATCGCCACTGGCTCGAACATCATTTCCAGCACCGCCGACAGCGTCAAGCGCATGCACATGGAACTGGGCGGCAAGGCCCCGGTGATCATCTTCGACGACGCCGACATCGACGCCGCCGTGGAAGGCATTCGCACCTTCGGTTTCTACAACGCTGGCCAGGATTGCACGGCGGCCTGCCGCATCTACGCCCAGGCCGGGATCTACGAGAAGTTCGTCGAGAAGCTCGGCGCCGCGGTCAGCAGCATCAAGTACGGCCTGCAGGACGATCCGGCCACCGAGCTCGGCCCGCTGATCACTGCGCAGCACCGCGACCGCGTGGCCGGGTTCGTCGAACGCGCCGTGGCGCAGTCGCACATCCGCCTGATCACCGGTGGCAAGGCGGTGGACGGCAACGGTTTCTTCTTTGAGCCGACGGTGCTGGCGGACGCACAGCAGGATGACGAGATCGTTCGCCGCGAGGTGTTCGGGCCGGTGGTGTCGGTGACCAGGTTTACTGATGAGGCCCAGGTGCTGGGCTGGGCCAACGACTCGGACTACGGCCTGGCGTCGTCAGTGTGGACCGCCGACGTCGGCCGCGCGCATCGGTTGTCGGCGCGCCTGCAATACGGCTGCACCTGGGTCAATACGCACTTCATGCTCGTCAGCGAAATGCCCCATGGCGGTCAGAAATTGTCCGGCTATGGCAAGGACATGTCGATGTATGGGCTGGAGGACTACACCGTGGTGCGGCATGTGATGTTCAAGCACTAAAAAGCATCGCTGGCAAGCCAGCTCCCACAAGGGTTGGGGCGTACCCAACTCTGTGGTCAACCACAAAACCTGTGAGAACTG
>NZ_JACBXG010000039.1:0-1381 GCF_020295325.1 Pseudomonas sp. Y24-6
TGCACCTCCCCAACTCACCCCGAACACATCGACCTGGTCGACTCCCAATTGCTGGAGCATCTCTGCAATCACGTCGGCATGGCGTGGCAGGCGAATGGGCCAACGGGGCATTTGCGACTTGCCGACCCCTGGCACGTCCAGCGTGATCGTCGTGAAGTCTTCCAGTTCATCGCGCAACGGATCGAAGGTAGGAATCAAGCCACCTAAACCATTGAGTAAAAGCAGCGGAGAGCCTTGACCGCAGATCGAAACATTTAACTGCGAGCTCTTCGCTATTAGCCTGTGGGTTGTCATGATTTCTCCTTGCAGCACGCAATTGGGAGGCAGCATTGGTGAGAGTTAGGGGGAAGTTCCGAAGAGCTCCGCAGCCGCTTCCCTCATAAAGATCTCGATGGTTTTCGGCCCTATCCCTTCAAATTCAGATAGCCGTTTTTCGAAGGCCTTACGATCTGCGCTTGCCGCGACGATGTTGCTGACCTTGCCGTGATATTCAGCATTCATCTTGTTAGCCAATGCCAACAACCGCGACGCGGTGGTCTCGTCGTAACGCACGTAGTGAGCCTCACCTAGCATCATGACCAGCTGGCGGTGAGTGCAGCTCGCCAATTTGTGCGGCGTATCCCGATGATGTTTATCGACGATCACTTGATAGGCGTTGGCGGCAATCGGCCCCTGGATTCGCTTACACATCAGGAAACTGGCAAGCAGCCATTTGAACAACCCGGCTTCGTTCGCACCTTGAAGGTCGATTTGTAAGTCATGTGCGCTGATGATTTTGCTCACTGGTTCACCCTTCAAGCGATGGTCTCAATGTAGACCAGGCGCTATCACGAATGATCCAGCTGAGCGAGGCAGCGACAACGGAACCCTTACTCATGCTCGACGCCTAATGGTTGAACCTTACGATTTGAGAAAGAAGAAATGCATATTTCCGACACAATCCAAGTTATGGAAGCGCTGTCAGCCAACGAAGCAAATCTGAAGCTTCACGAAGGCTGGTCATTGATACCTGTGGTCGTCACCACCCACCCAAATGGTCAGCTCCACCCTTGTTACATTCTCGGAAAATCGAAAGCCTCATCTAGCCAACAGCAGCCCGATTGACCAGCGTGGCATTCACATAGCGACTCACCTCGCTGACTGTACAGGGGGATAACTTGGCTTATCTGGATTGGGTTCAATGGCCAGCGATGGTTATTACCGTTCTCGCCGCATGGCTGATCGGATCGCAACGGCCAGGCCGGCGGATGATCGGGTTTATATGCTTCAGTGTGAGCAACGTGTTGTGGGTGATCTGGGGACTCTACGCAGACGCGTATGCATTGATCGTATTACAGGTTTGTCTTTTCCTGATGAACCTTCGAGGGCTCAAGAAAAACTC
>NZ_JACBXG010000004.1:0-473354 GCF_020295325.1 Pseudomonas sp. Y24-6
ATCCCCACAGCTCATTAATGCACCCACCACGGACGGGATCCTCTTGCAGCATCCCCATGTACCCGACTAGGAGTCACGTATATGAGAACACCATGGATCTTGTTAGGCGCTTTGTTTCTCAGCGGTTGTCAGGCTTCGGGTCTCTCTTGGGGGCGCTCGGACCCGGATGCCGGGCCGTGGGCGCTGGGTTTTGTCACGCCGTACTTGATGGGGGGTTGGGTTGAGGACAGCGCCACCGTCGATGTCGATGGGAATCTGTTTCGTAGAATTGGCAGTGGAGGCGCTGCCGGTGGAGGAAAAAACGGCAGTAAAGGAGCTCGTGGCTGGGCAGTAAAGGGGGGAGGTANGATCTACGTGCGCTGGTAATCGCCGGACCGGCCGGACCGCCCTTGTTGGTGTTTCAAACGGCAAGATTTTCCAGCGAATAGACGTCTTCATCCTGCTCATCAACCTCCTTGATCTGCGCGATCATCGCCTCTGCCAGCGGCGATAACCGATACCCCGCGCGGCTGACAATCCCATAGCGCGTGTACATCTCCTCCAGGTCATCAGCCAGCCCCTCGACCTTCAAACACACCAGCTCACCCTTGGCGTGATGCAGCGCATCAGCGTAGGCGCCGACAATGCCGATGGCGTCTGAACGCATCACCACGCTCAGGAGGCTGTAGCTGTTTTCGCACTCCACATTCGGCGTGAAATCCGGGCGGCCGCTGAGGTCGACGATCACCTTGCGCAGGTTCGGCGGGCGGATAGTCACTGCCATCGGATAACTCATCAACTGGGTTGCACTGACGCTGTCGCGGCCCGCCAGTGGATGTCCGACGCGGCAGCAGAAATGCCATTTACGCGGGCGCAGGCGATGGGTCAGGTAAACCGGGTCGGCCTCGAATTGCCGGGTGTCAGCCACAAAAAATTCGAATTCCTCGCTCAACAGACGCTTGCTCAGGCTTTGCCAGTCATCCACCTGAAACTGCACGCGCGCTTTCGGATAGCGGCCAATGAAGCTGCCGATCGCCCTCGGTATCAGCCCCGCCGCCGGCGCCGGGCCGCAACCGAAACGTAGCTCGCCCGCTTCCAGCCCATTGAACTGGTTGATCTCGTTAGCCATCTGCTGCGCCCCGCTGACCAGGCGTCGTGCGTGCTCAAGCAGCACCTGCCCCTGCTTGGTCGGCGCCAGGTCCTTACGTCCGCGATCTACCAGCTGACACCCGACGCTGTGTTCCAGGGCCTGGATGCTGCGGCTGAACGCCGATTGCGAGAGGTTCACGGCCAGCGCGCCGGCGACAAAGCTGCGCTGATCCGCCAGAGCGATGAAGTGACGTAGTTGACGCAAGTCGATATGCATTTTTCACATAAAAAATATCGGGTAAATGCATTGGATATGCATTAGGCCGACTCCTTATAAAGGCTATCTCTTATGCAGTAAAAGTTTGTAAAAACATAAATAAATAACTTTAAAGAATATGCGTCGTTGAAATGTCATTGCGCATTTTTGACCAGGAGCCGCTTCATGAGTCCGTTGAACCTCGCTTCACCCCTTGCCCCCCGACGGCTCAAACGCCTGCCCCTGGCCTTGTTGCTGGCCGGGAGCGCCAGTTGGACCCAGGGTTATGCCGCCGCAACAGCGGACCCTGTACCGGCGCCTGCCAGCAAAGTCACGGCTGACGGTTCACAGCTGGAAACCGTGACCGTCACCACTCGACGCCGCGAAGAAAGTTCGCAGGACGTGCCGACGCCAATGAGTGTGGTCAGCGGCCAGGCGCTGGAGACGCAAAGGGTTTACCGGATCCAGGATTTGCAGCAACTGGTACCCAGCGTCAACGTCGCCTACATGCATGCGCGCCAGTCCAGCGTGTCGATTCGCGGGCTGGGCAACAACCCGGCCAGCGATGGCCTGGAAGGCAGCGTCGGCCTGTACATCGACAACGTTTACCTGGGACGGCCGGGCATGGCGGTCTTCGACCTGATGGACATCGAGCAGCTCGAAGTATTGCGCGGTCCCCAGGGCACGCTGTTCGGCAAGAACACCACGGCCGGCGTCATCAACATCAGCACCCGCGCACCGACGTTCACGCCGGAGCGCAGCATCGAGACGTCGGTGGGCGAGGACGGATACTTCCAGACCAAAGGCACGGTTTCCGGCCCCCTGAATGACCAGCTCGCCGGGCGGTTTTCCGCCTATCGCACCCGCAGCGATGGCGACATCAAAAACGAATTCGATGGACACGACTTGAACGGCGGGTCGCGCGAAGGCTTGCGTGGCCAGCTGCTGTTCAAACCCAATGAATCGTTCAACCTGCGCTGGATCGGTGACTACAACGAAGAAGATTCCAGCGCCGGCACGCGCGTGCTCTACAACACCGGCCCGACCATCAACGGCGTCAACGTCTATCAGGCGCGGGCCAACGCGGCCGGTGCCACACTGGTCAACGGCTCCCACCGCAAGGTCAACCTCGACAACGATCAGCACGTCACAGTGCATCAGGGCGGCACGTCAGTGGAGGCCAACTGGACCCTGCCGAGTGACTTCACGTTGACGTCCATCAGCTCCTATCGCTGGTGGAATTTCACCCCGCGTAACGACGACGGTCTGAACGTCGCGGCGACTTACAACGCCGGGGTTTCCGTGGAAGACAAACAGTACTCCCAGGAATTTCGCCTGGCCTCGCCCAAAGGCGAATTCTTCGATTACGTGCTCGGTGCGTATTACTTCGGCAACGACCTGGACAACAAAACCTTCGCCAATTACGGACCGCAAGCCGACATCTGGAACGGCACGCCAGCCGGTGCACTGGCCAACGTCAACAGCGTCGGTAATGGCCACATCAAGACCGACAGTTTTGCGCTGTTCGCCCAAGGCACCTGGCACCTGAGCGAACGCCTGGACTTCACCGCCGGCGTGCGTGGTACCTATGAGCAGAAAAATGCGTGGGTGACCCGTGACGCGCCAGAGGGCGGTGCGGCAGTGACAGGCGCCGCGGCAACGGCAAGACGCGGTCGCGCCGGGGCCTATGACTCGGGCGATTTGAATCAGTACAGCTCCAGCCCTTCGGGATTGTTGAACCTCAGCTATCGCTTCAACGACGACCTGCTGGGTTACGCCACGTTGTCCCACGGCGAGAAATCGGGGGGTGTGAACCTGGCAGTAGGCTCCGCTCCAACGGCGGGTGCCGACTCGTTGCTGATCGGTACCGAGCGCGCCAACAACGCCGAACTCGGTTTCAAAAGCACGCTGTGGGACCGACGCCTGCAACTCAATGCCAACGTGTTCTGGACCCAGGTCAACGCCTATCAGACCAACGCCTACGACGCTGATAACCGCGTTCAGTACCTGACCAACGCCGGTTCCGTGCGCTCGCGCGGCGTGGAAGTCGAAAGCACGCTGATCCCCTTGCGCGGCCTGACCCTGAACATCAACGGATCGTACAACGATGTCAGTTACCTCTCCTACAAAGATGCGCCGTGCCCGCCTGAAGTCAGCCTGGCACCCGGCGCCCCTGCGTCTTGCGACCTCACGGGACACCAGGTTGTCGGCGCTTCGAAATGGATCGGCAACGCCAACGGCGAATACAAATGGAACCTGAGTAACGGCTTTGAAGAGTACGTCACCGCCAGCTATGCCTTCCGCTCCAAAGCGGTGGGCACGGTGGAAGACTCTGACTACGGCCAGATCCCAAGCTACGCCGTGGTCAACCTGTCTACCGGCCTGCGCGGCGACTTCAAGCAAGGCCAGTGGGATGTCTCGCTGTGGCTGAAAAACGCCTTTGATAAAACCTATTACTCCACCCTCTGGACCGGCGGCAACGGCGGTTATGAAGGCCTGCTCGGCACGCCTCGGACCTTGGGTGTGACCGGCCGTTATGACTTCTGATAACCCGGCAGACCAGCGCCAGTCGCTGATCAATGCTGGAAAAAGGCGCCAAAAACCATGCTTGCAGGGAATGTTTTTAATGCCTGAAAAGCATGGCGAGCCTGCCCGTCGACGGGAGTCCTTGCAGAACAAGGCCTGCAGGCCATCAAAGATTTCGTATATTCGTTTTCGGTCTATCCATAACTTTAAAGATTACTTTAAGAGATAAGCGTCTAGCCCAATGATTCACCCATCGATACGTCGCACGGGGGATGTCGGGTCCGGCCTATCGGGTTATTCGCAAAGAGACCGCAGGAGTAAAGCAATGGGTAATGTCCAGACCGCCGCCAGTGCACAAGAGGTGCTGTGGCGCCAGGGTCCAGGTGGCGAGTTGGTCGACCTCGGCCGGGTACATCGCGTGCCTCTGGGGCAGCAGCGTTTGCAGCGCGCCCCAAGGGGCATCCTCAGCCGCCGGGAAACGATTTTGCTGGGTGTGCTGGCGCTGCTCGTGCACGGTGCGGTGATCTATTGGGTCAACCAGCAGCCGACCGCCGTGTTGCCGGTGGTGCCGCCGGAAATTCCGCCGATGACCATCGAGTTTTCGCAACCGGCACCGCCCGTGGTCGAGCCGCCACCACCACCGCCACCTGTTCAAGAGGTGGTCGAACCACCCCCGCCGGTTGAAGACGAACTGGCAGTGAAACCGCCACCGCCGAAACCGATTCCCAAGCCGAAACCGGTCGCCAAACCGATTCCGAAACCGGTGCCCAAAGCGGTTCAACAACCACCAGCGCCGCCACAGCCGGCCGCGCCTGTTGCGGCCCCGGCGCCCCCCGCTCCCCCTGCGCCAGCACCCGTGACGCCGGCATCGGCCAACGCCGGGTACCTGAAAAACCCAGCGCCGGAATACCCCTCGCTGGCTCAGCGGCGCGGTTGGGAAGGCACGGTGTTGTTACGGGTCCATGTGCTCGCCAGCGGCAAGCCGGGTGAGATCCAGATCCAGAAAAGCAGCGGTCGCGAGGCCCTCGATGAGGCGGCCCTGAGCGCTGTGAAACGCTGGAGTTTCGTGCCCGCCAAGCAGGGTGATGTCGCCCAGGATGGCTGGGTCAGCGTGCCCATCGATTTCAAGATTCATTAAACAGAAACCTATTTCACGCGAAACGTTTACACGAGGAATTCATCATGACGTTATTGGCATCTCCACTTGAGTCCATCGAAAGCGCGGTGATCTGGCTGCTGGTGGTTTTTTCCGTGGCCACCTGGGGCCTGGCCTTGCTCAAGGGCGTGCAGTTTGGCCGCCTGAAAGCGCAGGATCGCAAGTTCCACAAGCAGTTCTGGGCGGCGTCGAGCCTTGATTCAGCGGCGGAGTTGGCCGAGACCCAGCCAGGCGCTGCGGCGCGGGTGGCTCAGGCCGGCTACGCGGCGATCCAGGTCGGTGAAGCGCCACACGCGGCGGATCTGAGCCAGGCGATCAACCATCAGGATCGCCTCGAGCGGGCCCTGCGTCAGCAGATCGTGCGTGAGCGCCGCTCGCTGGAAACCGGGCTGGCAGTGGTGGCAAGTATTGGCAGTACGTCGCCGTTCATTGGTTTGTTCGGCACGGTGTGGGGGATCATGGAAGCGTTGAAAGGCATCAGCGCGGCAGGCTCGGCCAGCCTCGAAACCGTGGCAGGGCCGATTGGCGCGGCACTGGTTGCGACCGGTGTGGGGATCGCCGTCGCGGTGCCGGCAGTACTGGTTTACAACTACTTTTTGCGGCGCCTGAAACTGACGGCGGCGGACCTGGACGACTTCGCCCATGACTTCTACAGCCTGGCGCAAAAGAGCTCGTTCCGTGTGCTGGTCCACCCGACGGCGCACAAGGCTGCTGCGCCGGGCAACGCGCAAAAAGTGAAGGAGGCGTCCTGATATGGCCTTCTCCACGCAAGACAGTGATGAGGTGCTGAGCGAGATCAACGTCACACCGCTGGTAGACGTCATGCTGGTGTTGCTGGTGGTGTTTATCGTCACCGCACCGCTGCTGACTAACGCCATTCCGATCAACCTGCCCAAGACCGAAGCCGTGGCGCCGGTAGAGCAGAAAGATCCACTGGTGGTGAGCATCGATGGCGCCGGCAAGCTGTTTATCAATAAGGATGAAATCCAGCCTGATTTGCTGGAGTTCAACCTAAAGTCGGCCAAGGCCAAGGACCCCGAGGTGCGCGTGCAATTGCAGGCGGATGACGGGGTGAATTACGGCGAAGTGGCGCGGGCGATGGCATCGATTGAACGGGCAGGTATTACCAAGCTATCGGTGATCACCGCTCGCTAACAGATTCAAGTTTTCCGGGGCCGTCTCCTTGGCAGGGTGCGGCCCCTTTTTTTGCTCTGAAAAAACACCTCGCAGGAGCTGCCGCAGGCTGCGATTTTTTTGTCTTTTACAAACAAGATCAAAAGATCGCAGCCTGCGGCAGCTCCTACGGTGTTATTCGATAGTGATCTTAATAAATAGCTTCTTATTCCTTAACGGATATAACTCTACTCCCTATACTCGTTCAGGAACAGACACGCAGCAGGAGAGTTCCCCCATGCGCAACGAATCAATTCGCTACCTGATTGTGCCGGGCTGGCAAGGATCGCCAGATGATCATTGGCAGAGCCACTGGCAGAACAGTTTGCCGAACAGCGCACGGGTGGAGCAGGCCGACTGGCTGACGCCCCGTCGTGAGGACTGGGTCGCGGCGCTGGCCGAGGCGATTGCTGCGGACAGTACGCCGGTTATCCTGATTGCTCACAGCCTGGGCTGCATCACGGTCGCCCATTGGGCGGCTGCCGCGCCCGTGCAGTTTTTGCGTCAGGTGCGCGGCGCGTTGCTCGTCGCTCCGGCAGACGTGGAGCGTCCGGCCTGCGTGCCCGCCTTGCGCAACTTCGCACCGATTCCGACCGACCTGCTGCCGTTTCCGAGTCAGGTCGTCAGCTCCGACAACGACAGTGCCGTCAGTGCCCCGCGAGCGCTGGAACTGGCGCGTAACTGGGGCGCCGAGGCGGGGATCCTGGCGGGGGCAGGGCACATCAATGTGAAGTCCGGCCACCAGCGCTGGGAGCAGGGTTTTGCCTACCTGTATCGCCTGCAGAACCGTATGGAACATCACGCCCTGCGTCGCGCCTGATTTTTCCTCTTTTTTAACGCCCCCGCCCTACGGCGGTTTTGGGCGGGAGTCTGCCATGAGTTTTGAAGCCTTCGGTCAGCCGCTGCTGACCTTCCCCGACGCAGAAAAAAGCCCGCTGAGTATCCGCGCCAAGGCGCTGGTGTTTGTCGATCCACGCTCGCGGCAGTTGCGCCAAGAGCTCGAGCAATTGGCGCCGCGTGCGATTTGCGTGCTGATTCGTGGCGAGACCGGTAGCGGCAAGGAGCTGCTGGCGCGGCACATCCATCGCGCCAGCGATCGCAGCGGGCTTTTCGTGTCGGTCAATTGCGGTGCAATCAGCCCGACCTATGCGGATGCCGAATTGTTCGGTTACGCCGCCGGCAGCTACACCGGGGCAGCGAGCAGCCGCGCGGGCTGGTTTGGGTCGGCGAACGGCGGCACCTTGTACCTGGATGAGATCGGCGACCTGCCGCTGCCTATTCAGATCAAATTGCTGGCGGCCCTGGAAAATCATGAGGTCACTCGTGTGGGCGCTCATCAGCCAAGCCCGGTGGACGTGCGATTGGTGGCCGCCACCAGCATTGACCTGGCGCAAGCCGTAGCTGCCGGGAAATTCCACGAACGTTTGTATCACTACCTCAGCGAAGGCCAGCTGGAGCTACCGGCGTTACGTGATCGAGTGGGCGATATTCTGTCATTGTCCGAATACTTCCTCGGCATCTATAGCCAGCGCCTGGACTTGCCGGTGCCGTTGATCAGCGAGGCGGCGCAGCAAGTGCTGGAGCAGCACAGTTGGCCGGGCAATACCCGGGAGCTGGAGAACGTTATTCATTTCGCGTTGCTGGTGAGTACGGGCGACGAGATTCTGCCGGAGCATTTGAATTTGCCGACGGTGCCGAGTGCGCTTGAGCAAATTGAACGGCAGCTCAGGCATGTTCTCGCAAAGGGTTCCGATAACGAGAAGGCTGCCTTGAAGCTATTGCTCCAGCAAAGCGGGCTCCTACAGAAAAGTGCGTGATTTCCTGTATGAACAAAATGGAATATCAAAGTGAATAAAAGATATTGTTAAGGAATAAAAAATCCCGGTATTGTCCGCGTCACGCCAGCGGTAGCACTTCACTGGCACTCGTACTCTTAGCCGTCGTCGATGACGATCGCGATTTTCGATAAGGACACTGCATGAAAAAGGTTCTGTTGTTCACCGCATTGGCGGCTGCCCTGACCGCGGGCCTGGCCCAGGCCGGCGAAAAACTGGTAGTGGCGGCGACTCCGGTTCCACACGCCGAGATTCTGGAACTGATCAAGCCGACCCTCGCCAAAGAAGGCGTGGACCTGGAAATCAAGGTCTTCACCGACTACGTTCAACCCAACGTACAAGTCGATCAGAAGCGTCTGGACGCCAACTACTTCCAGACCCTGCCGTACCTGAACAGCTTCAACGAAGGCAAAGGCACTAACCTGGTGACCGTGATCGGCGTGCACGTCGAACCGTTCGGTGGCTACTCCAAGAAGGTCAAAAGCCTGGCTGAACTGAAAGACGGCGCGACCATCGCTATCCCGAACGAAGGCAGCAACAGCGGCCGTGCCCTGATCCTGCTGCAGAAGGCTGGCCTGATCGAGTTGAAAGACCCGAAAAACGCTCTGGCCACCCCGAAGGACATTGCCAAGAACCCGCATAACTTCAAGTTCAAGGAACTCGAATCGGCCATGCTGCCGCGGGTTCTGGATCAGGTCGATCTGGACATGATCAACACCAACTACGCGCTGGAAGCCGGCCTGAATCCGGCTAAAGACGCCCTGGTCATCGAAGGTGCCGATTCGCCTTACGTGAACTTCCTGGTGGCCCGTCCGGACAACAAGGACAGCGTTGCCATTCAGAAGCTGGCCAAGGCGTTGACCAGTCCTGAAGTGAAAGCTTTCATTGCGAAGAAATACAGCGGCGCGGTACTGCCTGCGTTCTGATTTGTCCGCTAACCGCATTACGGTTGCAAACGCCGACGGCTGATAGAGCGTCGGCGTTTTTTTATGCCCCCGAAAAGCATCTCTGACAGGTGTCAGCCATTGGATTTGAGTGCGGGAATGGACATCGGGCCTTCAACCCGGTGCTGATGCGGTTCAACAGCCCGGCGCGGCAGTAGCATAATCGGTTTATTTGACGCCCATCAGAGGCACCCTTGGAACCCTGTTCTAAGCTCACAGTCGTATCGACATTCGCACGCCCGTACTACGCAAAGGAGTCTGCATGGCTGGTCCTGGAATAAAACTGGTGGTTGGGCTGAGCCTGTTGGCTTTGCTGACTGCCTGCGGTGACGAAAAACCGGTCGAGAAGGACCGCCCGCGGGTGTTCGTGCAAGAGGTCAAACCGGCGGATTACGCGGCCTCGGTGACCCTGACGGGGGATGTCCAGGCACGGGTGCAGACCGAACTTTCGTTTCGGGTCGGCGGCAAGATCATCCAGCGCATGGTCGATGTCGGGGACCGCGTGACGGCTAGGCAAGTGTTGGCCAAGCTGGACCCCAAGGACCTGCAGACCAATGTCGACTCGGCGCAGGCCCAGGTCACCGCCGAACAGGCGCGGGTCAAACAGACTGCTGCGGCATTCGTGCGCCAGCAAAAGCTCCTGCCCAAGGGTTACACCAGCCAAAGCGAATACGATTCCGCCCAGGCCGCCTTACGCAGCAGCCAGAGCGCGTTGACGGCCGCCCAGGCTCAGTTGGCCAATGCGCGTGAACAACTGAGCTACACCTCGTTGATCGCTGACGCACCGGGCGTCATTACTGCGCGCCAGGCTGAAGTCGGCCAGGTGGTGCAGGCCACGGTGCCGATTTTCAGCCTGGCCCGGGATGGCGAGCGCGATGCGGTGTTCAACGTCTATGAATCGCTGCTGACCGAAGCCCCGGAAGACAAGACGGTGGTCGTCAGCCTGCTGGACAACCCGGCAATCAAGACCACCGGCACCGTTCGCGAAGTCACGCCTGCGGTCTCTGCACAAACCGGCACCGTACAGGTCAAGGTCACGCTTCATGGTTTGCCTGATGGCATGCAATTGGGTTCTGTGGTGAGTGCCACGGCCAAGACCCCGGGCAAGTCTGCCGTGGTGCTGCCGTGGTCGGCGCTGACCAAAAACATCAGCGAGCCTGCCGTATGGCGAGTGGACGGTGAGGGCAAGGCGCAACTGCACACGGTCACTGTCGGCCGATACCTGACCGGTAAAGTCATCATCAGCGACGGCTTGAATGCGGGCGACAAAGTCATCATCGCCGGCGGGCAATTGTTGCACCCTGGGGTAAAAGTGGAAATCGCCGAGAACACCTACAAGGATCTGGAAGTGGGGAACCAGCCATGAAGCGCCTGTTGCTGGTAATGGCCGGGGTCATGTTGGCAGCCTGCTCGAAGAAAGAGCCACCGCCGGAGCCGGTGCGCCCGGTGTTGTCGATCAAGGTCCAGGCGCTCAACGAGGAAACCCTCGGTCGCTTCGCCGGCAGTATCCAGGCGCGCTACGAGAGTAACGTCGGGTTCCGCGTGCCCGGGCGCATCGCCAGCCGTAATGTGGATGTCGGCGCCGAAGTCGAGAAAGGCGCTTTGCTCGCCACGCTCGACCCCACGGATCAGCAGAACCAGTTGCGCGCTGCCCAGGGTGATCTGGCGAAGATCCAGGCCCAGCTCATCAACGCCCAGGCCAATGCCCGGCGCCAGCAGGAGCTGTTCAATCGCGGCGTCGGCGCGCAGGCTCAGCTGGACATTGCCCAGACCGACCTGAAAACCACCCAGGCGTCCCTTGATCAAGCCAAGGCCGCCGTCAATCAGGCCAAGGACCAACTCGGCTACGTCGAGCTGCGCACCGATCACAGGGCCATCGTCACCGCTTGGAATGCCGAAGCAGGCCAGGTCGTCACCGCAGGTCAGCAAGTGGTCACACTGGCCCAACCGGATATCAAGGAGGCAGTGATTGACCTGCCGGACACCCTGGTCGACCAGTTGCCACCGGACGTGGTGTTCCAGGTGGCCTCGCAGCTGGACCCGAGTATCACCAGCACCGCCATCGTTCGCGAAATCGAACCTCAGGCGCAGAGCGCAACCCGCACCCGGCGCGCGCGCCTGACCCTGGCCGATTCACCCCCTGGCTTTCGCCTGGGCACGGCCATCAGCGTGACGCTCAGTTCGGCGATCAAGCCGCGTATCGAATTGCCGGTCACCGCCTTGCAGGAAGTCGATGGCAAGACGCGAATCTGGGTGATCGATGCACAAAGCCAAACCGTTTCCCCGCGAGACGTCAATGTGATCAGCCGTACGGACGACTCGGTGGTGCTGGCCGATGGCGTGAAATCTGGTGAGCGTGTGGTCAGTGCCGGCGTGAACAGCCTGAAGCCCGGGCAAAAAGTGAAAATCGACGAGGAAAGCCCACAATGAAAGGGAGTTTCAATTTATCCGAATGGGCCCTCAAGCATCAGTCGTTTGTCTGGTATCTGATGTTCGTCGCGCTGCTGATGGGCGTGTTCTCCTACATGAACCTGGGCCGCGAGGAAGACCCCTCGTTCACCATCAAGACCATGGTCATCCAGACCAACTGGCCGGGTGCGACCCAGGAGGAAACCCTCAAGCAGGTCACTGACCGCATCGAGAAAAAACTCGAAGAGCTTGATTCCCTCGACTACGTCAAAAGCTACACCCGGCCCGGCGAATCCACGGTGTTCGTCTACCTGCGCGACACCACCAGTGCCAAAGACATCCCGGAAATCTGGTACCAGGTGCGCAAAAAGATCAACGACATCCGCGGTGATTTTCCGCAGGGTATTCAAGGGCCGGGATTCAACGACGAGTTCGGTGATGTGTTCGGCTCGGTGTACGCCTTCACCTCTGATGGTTTGTCGCTGCGCCAGCTGCGCGATTACGTCGAGCAGGTCCGCGCGCAGATCCGCGACGTGCCGGGGTTGGGCAAGGTCGAAATGGTGGGCGAGCAGGACGAAGTGATTTACCTGAACTTCTCCACGCGCAAACTCGCGGCCCTGGGCATCGATCAGCGCCAGGTGGTGCAGAGCCTGCAATCACAGAACGCGGTGACGCCTGCCGGTGTGATCGAGGCAGGCCCTGAGCGGATTTCGGTGCGCACGTCCGGCCAGTTCGCTTCGGAAAAAGACCTGGCTGACGTCAATCTCAAGCTCAACGATCGTTTCTATCGCCTGGCTGACATCGCGGACATAAGCCGCGGCTACGTCGACCCGGCGACGCCCGAATTCCGTTTTAATGGCCAGACCGCCATCGGCCTGGCCATCGCCATGAAGAAGGGTGGCAACATCCAGGAGTTCGGCAAGGCCCTGCATCAACGCATGGAAGAACTGACCGCTGACCTGCCGGTCGGCGTGGGCGTTCACAGCGTCTCCGACCAGGCCGAAGTGGTAGAAAAAGCCGTCGGCGGTTTCACCAGCGCATTGTTCGAGGCGGTGGTCATCGTGCTGATCGTCAGCTTCATCAGCCTCGGCGTGCGTGCCGGGCTGGTGGTGGCGTGTTCGATTCCGCTGGTGCTGGCGATGGTCTTCGTCTTCATGGAGTACAGCGGTATCACCATGCAGCGGATTTCCCTGGGCGCCTTGATCATCGCCCTTGGCCTGCTGGTGGACGACGCCATGATCACGGTGGAGATGATGGTCACGCGCCTGGAGATGGGCGAAACCAAGGAGCAGGCGGCGACCTTCGCCTATACCTCTACGGCTTTCCCGATGCTCACCGGTACGCTGGTAACCGTAGCCGGCTTCGTGCCGATCGGCCTCAACGCCAGCTCGGCGGGTGAGTACACCTTCACGCTGTTCGCGGTGATCGCGGTAGCGATGCTGGTGTCATGGGTGGTGGCGGTGCTGTTTGCCCCGGTGATCGGCGTGCATATTCTCAGTGCCAATGTGAAGCCGCACAACGCCGAACCCGGCCGTATCGGGCGGGCGTTCAATGGCGGCATGTTGTGGGCCATGCGCAATCGCTGGTGGGCGATCGGCATCACCATTGCGCTGTTCGCGGCGTCGGTGTTCTGCATGCAATTCGTGCAGAACCAGTTCTTCCCGTCCTCGGACCGTCCGGAAATTCTCGTCGACCTGAACCTGCCGCAAAACGCTTCCATCGCCGAAACCCGCAAGGCGGTGAACAAGCTCGAAGAAACGCTCAAGGGCGACCCGGATATCGTGCGCTGGAGCACGTATATCGGCGAAGGTGCGATCCGTTTCTACCTGCCCCTCGACCAGCAATTGCAGAACCCGTACTACGCGCAACTGGTCATCGTCAGCAAGGGCCTGGAGTCGCGCGAGGCCCTGAGCCAGCGCTTGCGTGAACGCCTGCGTAAGGATTTCGTCGGCATCGGCAGCTACGTCCAGGCCCTGGAAATGGGCCCGCCGGTCGGGCGGCCGATCCAGTACCGGGTTAGCGGCAAGGACATCGATCAAGTACGCAAGCATGCGATCGCGCTGGCCACCGAGCTGGACAAGAATTCGCACATTGGCGAGATCATTTACGACTGGAACGAGCCGGGTAAAGTCCTGCGCATCGACATCGCCCAGGACAAGGCACGGCAGCTGGGGCTGTCCTCGGAAGACGTGGCCAACCTGATGAACAGCATCGTAGTGGGCGCCCCCGTGACCCAGGTAGATGACGATATCTATCTGATCAACGTGGTGGGACGCGCAGTGGACGCCGAACGCGGCACGCCGGAGACCCTGCAGAACCTGCAGATCGTGACGTCCAGTGGTACGTCGATTCCGCTGCTGTCGTTCGCCACCGTGCGCTATGAACTTGAGCAGCCGCTGGTGTGGCGTCGCGATCGCAAGCCGACCATCACCATCAAGGCGGCGGTGAGGGACGAGATTCAGCCCACCGACCTGGTCAAGCAACTCAAGCCGGCCATCGAGCAGTTCGCCTCGACATTGCCGGTCGGCTACAAGGTCGCCACCGGTGGTACGGTCGAGGAAAGCGGCAAGGCCCAGGGCCCGATCGCCAAGGTCGTGCCGCTGATGCTGTTCCTGATGGCGACGTTCCTGATGATCCAGTTGCACAGCGTGCAGAAGCTGTTTCTGGTGGCCAGCGTCGCGCCGCTCGGATTGATCGGCGTGGTACTGGCGCTGATCCCCACCGGCACGCCCATGGGTTTCGTGGCGATCCTGGGGATTCTTGCGCTGATCGGTATCATCATCCGTAACTCGGTGATCCTGGTGACGCAGATCGAGGCTTTTGAGAAAGACGGCTACTCGCCGTGGGACTCGGTAGTGCAAGCCACGGAGCATCGGCGCCGGCCGATTCTGCTCACGGCAGCGGCAGCGAGCCTGGGGATGATCCCGATTGCCCGGGAAGTATTCTGGGGGCCCATGGCCTACGCGATGATTGGCGGGATCATCATTGCGACCTTGCTGACGCTGCTGTTTTTGCCGGCACTGTATGTGGCCTGGTACAAGATTCGCGAGCCGAAACCGGAAGCGCAGTAAAGCGAGCGCTCCGCGCTCATCGCGGGCAAGCCCGCTCCCACAGGTATCAGGGAGGATCACACAATTTGTGGTCCTGCCTTAATGCACAGGTATCAGGGAGGATCACAATTTGTGGTCCTGCCTTAATGCACAGGTATCAGGGAGGATCACAATTTGTGGTCCGACCTGAATCACTGTGGGAGCGGGCTTGCCCGCGATGGCGTCCTGCCAGATTACCCGGGCTTACGCCACACACTCGCCAACCACGGCTGCTGCTCCTGCGGCAGCCCTGCCGGGCGATAGTAATGCTCCAACTCCACAAACCCCGCCTCGGCCAGCAATTGCTGCCACGCCTGCCAGTCGTGATAGGCCCCATACCGCGGCCCGTTCCAACCTTCCTCGTTCTCCCCGCGAGGATTTGAGCTGAACAACACGCCACCTGGCTTCAACGCCCCGCGCAACTCCTTCAGCACCCTCGGCAGCTCCTGGCGCGGGATGTGAAACAGCACGGCATTGGCAAAAATCCCGTCAAAGCGTTCACCGGGCAAATCCAGCTTCAGAAAGTCCTGCTGCCAGACCTCACAGCCACTGTCTGCACGGGCCATCTGCGCGAACTGCTCCGAGCCGTCCAGGCCCACAGCCGTGTGGCCCATGCGGGAAAACGTCTGCAGATCGCGCCCCGGGCCACAGCCGAAATCGAGAATGTCGAAAGGCGCGCTACCCTGGATATGCCGCAGCAGAGCGTCGATATTCTGGCTGACATCATGATCGCGAGTGCCTTCGCGAAACCCCTCGGCCACCGAGTTGTAATGGCCCAGGGTGGTGGCGGTGATTTTTTCCAGGTCGTCAGGGGTCTGCTTCATGGTGGGCTGCGCGGCAATGGGGATGCGCCAAATATACGCCATCAGGCTGGTGGCTGCCGCGCAGCCATTCGCGAGCAAGCCGCATTCTCTGTAGGAGCGAGCGTGCTCGCGAAAAATTCAAGAACGACGCGTGCATTCTGTAAGCCCGCGTAATCGTTGACGTCCATCGCGAGCAAGCTCGCTCCTACAGTGATTCTGTGTGCGCCGCACAACCTTGTGGGAGCGAGCTTGCTCGCGAAGGCGGCCTCAAGCAAAACCCGTCAAGTCAGTCTTTCGCCTGATTCATCCCCAGACAATCAATCGACCGGTCAACCATCGCCTTGGCGATCTCCAGCAAATGCCAAATCGAATACACCATGGCTCGGTCGGCACCCTTGAGGTGGTCGCCACACTGATAGGCCGTGACCGATGCGCACCGCAACAAATCGGCGATGTAGAGCTGGGTGTCTTCAAAGCTTACATCGTTGCTGACGTTGTAGAACCTGAGCTCATCGGGAGCCGACGGTTATTCGCCGGCCAGGTAGAAATCGATGGCACGGTAGAGTGCGGAGCGGTCTCTTTGGAGGTCATCGTTCCTGGTTGCATTGGAGGGTGGATCGGGGACAGGCTTTTTCATCCGCGTTGCTCCTATTGACACGTGGGAGCCGACACTTCTCGCCTACTAAAACGAGGGTGGCAGCTGTGCGCAGGTTAGTAGACCGGTCAATAGGAAACCCGGCGCACCCGGAGGTGCCCCACGCACAGCCGCCATATTCAATACCCGGCAAAAAATGCCGGCATGAGCATGGGACGCTATGCACCTATTGTTCGGGCTACTAAACCCGGTCACTGATGAGCAGTGACGGGCCGAGATTAGACACGGAAATCAGTAGGCGCAAGCGGGCGAAATAATCTAGGAAATTTCCTGCAAAGGGAAGGGAACATGCGTGTAGGAACGCTGATTTTTCTGTCAGAAATCTTCCCGGTTTGTAGCGTTTTTCCGATCGCCAGGATCGCAGCCTTCGGCAGCTCCTACCGGGGACGTGGTCATCCACAACATCCTCGGTGAACATCTATCCCTGTAGGAGCTGCCGCAGGCTGCGATCTTTTGATCTTGATTCAGCACTTGTTCAAGCCCCGCGAATTCCCGGTTTGCAGCGTTTTTCCGATCTCCAGGATCGCAGCCTTCGGCAGCTCCTACAGGAGCGTGGTGATCCGCACATCCTCGGTGAACATCTATCACTGTAGGAGCTGCCGTAGGCTCGGGCCGCGATCGGACGATCTTTTGATCTTGATTCAGCGCTTGTTCAACCCCCGCGCCAGGCGATCCCCGCCCAGCTGGATAATCGCCACCAAGACCACCAGCAGCACGATCACCGTCAACATGATCTGGCTGTCAAAGCGCTGATAGCCGTACCGATACGCGATGTCACCCAGCCCACCGGCACCGATCGCGCCGGCCATCGCCGATGAGTTGATCATGGTGACCAGGGTGATGGTGAACCCGCCAACAATCCCCGGCAGCGCTTCAGGCAACAGCACGTGCCAGACAATGTGCCAGCGCCGGCAGCCCATCGCTTGCGCCGCTTCGATCAGCCCATGATCCACCTCGCGCAGGCTGACCTCGGCAATGCGCGCGAAGAATGGCGTGGCGGCAATCGTCAGGGGCACTACGGCCGCCCAGACACCGTAGGTGGTGCCGACGATCAGCCGGGTGAATGGAATCAGGGCCACCATCAGAATCAGGAACGGGATCGAGCGAAACAGGTTCACGAACGCGCCCAATGCACGGTTGAGCGCCGGCGCTTCGTAGATGCCGCCCTTGGCGCTGGTGACCAGAATGACCGCCAGCGGAATGCCCGCCAGCAGCGCGATCAATGACGAGACACCCACCATCAGGAAGGTGTCGATAAAGCCTTGCAGCAAGCGATCAAACCACATAGCCAAGCACCTCTACCTGTTGCGCCCATTGCCCGGCGCGTTGGCGCAGTTGCTGAGCGCCCAGAGACGAGCCTGACACCGCCAGCAGCAGTTGCCCCAGGGCATGTCCCTGAATCCGTTCCACACCACCTTGCAGCAGGCGCACTCGACCGCCGAGTGCGCTGAACAGCGCAGCCAGGTCGGGCTCGTCGGTGGCGCTGCCGGTGAACTGCAGACGCAGCACCACCGCTGCATCCGGCGATGGTGGTTGCGGCTGCAAACGGCTTTGCAGTTCCTGCGGCAAGGTGTGTTGCAGCGGCGCAAGCAGGGTCTTGCTGACTTCGTGCTGCGGGTTGCCAAACACTTCCCAGACCGGGCCCTGCTCGACGATGTGTCCATGCTCCAGCACCACGACGCGGTCGCAGATGTCGCGGATCACCGCCATCTCGTGGGTGATCAGCACGATGGTCAGGCCCAGGCGCTGATTGATCTCGCGCAGCAGGCCGAGGATCGATTGGGTGGTCTCCGGGTCCAGTGCCGAGGTGGCTTCGTCGCACAGCAGAATCTGCGGGTCGTGCACCAGGGCCCGGGCGATGCCGACTCGCTGTTTCTGCCCCCCGGACAACTGTGCCGGGTAGGCCTTGTGCTTGCCTTCCAGGCCGACCAGCTCCAGCAGTTCGCGCACTTTGCGCTCGCGTTTTTCCTTCGGTACACCCGCCACTTTCAGCGGCAACTCGACGTTCTGCCACACCGTCTTGGCGGACATCAGGTTGAAATGCTGGAAGATCATGCCGATGCGTCGCCGCAGCGCCACCAGGCGGTCTTCATCGAACTCGCCGATGTCGACCTGATCAATCAGCACCCGCCCGCTACTCGGTTGTTCGAGGCGGTTGATGGTGCGGATCAGCGACGATTTGCCGGCGCCGCTGCGGCCGATGATGCCGAATACTTCGCCGCGCTGGATCGCCAGGTCGATGCCGTGCAGGGCCGCAACCGGACCCTGCTGGCCATTGTAGGTTTTGCCCAGGCCAACGAAGCGCACGTGGGCGCGGTTCAGTTCCGGGTGCAGTTGGGCTTGTTGCGCATTACGTTGCTCTGGAATATCCAGTCGCAGCTGGGTGGCAGCGCTCATGCTCAGCTTTCCCAGCCAGCTTGATAGAGCTTGCCGTGGGCCTGGTCCAGGGCGGCGCGAACGGCTGGCGAATGCTGGTAGATGTCGACGAACTTGATCAGGCGCGGGTCGGTTTTGCTCTTGGGCTGGATCACGAACTGGATCACGTATTCCTTGTGATCAAGGCCGTCGAACAGCAGGGCAGAGCCAGCATCAAAAGTCTTGGACAGGCGGATGTAGGCCGGGTAGCCCTGTACCAGGTCGGCGTCATCGTATGCGCGTACCAGTTGCACCGCTTCGACCTGGAGAATCTTGATTTTCTTCGGGTTGGCGACGATGTCTTCTTCGGTGGCCTTGTAGCCGACACCCTGCTTGAGGGTGATCAGGCCGGCCTTGGCCAACAGCTGCAGGCCGCGGCCGCTGTTGATCGGGTCGTTGGCGATCGCGACGGTGGCGCCTTCTGGCAGCTCATCGAAGCTTTTGTATTTTTTCGAGTAGAGACCGACGTTATTGATGATTCCTGGCGCGAACGGCACCAGGTCAAACCCTGCGGCGGCCTTGGCGTTTTCCAGGAAAGGGATGTGCTGGAAGTAGTTCACGTCGATGTCGCCGGCGGCGAGGCTGACGTTGGGGGCGATCCAGTCGCTGAATTCGACGAGTTCGACTTTCAGGCCCTGCTTGTTGGCCTCTTCGACAGCGGCTTCCAGGGGAATGGCAAAGGCGGCGGTGGTACCGATCTTCAGTGGGGCGTCAGCGGCGAAGGTCACCGAGCTGAAGAGGCCGAGGGCCAGGGCCAGTACTTTGACTGGGTGAGAGATGAGCTTTTTGGTCATGATGGTTTTTCCAGTCAGTGCATGAAATTGGGGTGTTGGGTCGAATGTCATCGCGAGCAAGCTTTGCTCTTAGCGGCGGAACTCGGCGCCGATGTGTTGCGCTGGCAAATGCGCCTGCGCGTGGAACAGCTTCTCCCGCAGGCTGCCGTCGTCGTAAGCGGTCTTGTACGACCCTCGACGCTGCAACTCCGGAATCACCAGCTCGATGAAATCCACATAGCTTTCCGGTGTGACGATGCGCGTCAGGTTGAAGCCGTCGAGACCGGTCTCGGCGATCCACGATTCGAGTTCATCGGCCACTTGCTCCGGCGAACCGACCACGGTGATGTAGCGGCCACCGAGGGCGTGTTGTTCGAGCAATTTGCGTCGGGTCCAGTCATTGTTCTGCAGGTTTTTGGTCGCTGACTGGATGGCGTTGCTCTTTACGTACTGGATCGGCTCATCGATTTCGTAATCGGCAAAATCGATCCCGGTAGACGCCGAGAAGTGCGCCACGCCGGCTTCAGCGCTGGCGTAGCTCAGGTACTCGGCGTGCTTGTTCCAGGCAAGTTCTTCGGTGGCGCCGACGATCACGTTCAACCCCATGAACACCTTGATGTCCTCGGGCTTGCGTCCGGCCTCGACGGCACTGGCGCGCACCTTGTCCACCTGGGCCCTGGTCGACGGTTTGTTGTGGCCGCTGATGAACACGCACTCGGCGTGACGCCCGGCAAACAGCAGCCCGCGATCCGAGCTGCCAGCCTGGAACAGCACCGGCGTGCGTTGCGGTGAGGGTTCGCAGAGGTGATAACCCTCGACCTGATAGAACTCGCCCTTGTGCTCGACCTTGTGCACTTTGTCTGGTTGCGCATAGACGCGTTGCACGGGGTCGTTCACCACTGCACCGTCCTCCCAGCTGCCTTCCCAGAGCTTGTAGAGCACTTGCAGGTACTCATCAGCCTGGTCGTAGCGACGGTCGTGTTCGACCTGTTCGCGCAAGCCCATGGCTTTGGCCGCGCTGTCGAGATAACCGGTGACGATGTTCCAGCCAACCCGGCCTCGGCTCAGGTGGTCGAGCGTGGACATGCGCCGGGCGAACAGGTACGGCGGCTCGTAAGTGAGGTTTGCCGTCAGGCCGAAACCAAGATTGCGGGTGACGGCGGCCATGGCCGAAACCAGCAGCAGGGGATCGTTGACGGGCAGCTGGATTGATTCTTTGAGCGGCACGTCCACCGAATTCTGGTAGACGTCATACACCCCGACGATGTCGGCGATGAACAAGCCATCGAACAGCCCGCGCTCGAGCAGTTGCGCCAGTTCGGTCCAGTATTCGACGGTTTTATATTCGGTTGAGTTGTCCCGTGGATGGGTCCACAGGCCGTGATTGATGTGCCCGATGCAGTTCATGTTGAATGCATTGAGCAGGATCTTCTTCTTCGCAACGGTCATCAGATGGTCCCCCGTAGTGGCGGGTTTTCATCGTTGAGGTAGTAGTTGCCCACGGCGTGGTATTTCCAGCGCACCGGGTCGTGCAGGGTATGTACCCGGGCGTTGCGCCAGTGGCGATCCAGGCCATGTTCGATCAGGGTCGCCTGGCTGCCTGCCAATTCGAACAGTGTGCTGCCCGCCGCGAGAGAGATTTCGGTGCTGATGGCGCGGGCTTCGGCGACGGCAATCGAGGCTGCCGCGACGGTTGCGGCCTGGGTGTCGGCCTGGGCCTTGTCGAGGTATTCACCGGCGCGTTCCAGCAGCGCTTCGGCAGCGTGCAGGCGAATGCTCAAGTGGCCGAAGCTTTTGATGGTCAGCGGGTCTTCAGTGGCCTTTTCGTGGGTGGCGTCAATCCATGGCCGGGTCTTGGTGCGCACGAAGTGCAGCGCATCTTCGTAGGCGGCGCGGGCGATACCGGTGTCGATGGCCGCGTGGAGAATCTGCGCCAGGGGGCCGACTGGCGTTGGCCGCTCGAAAGCGCTTTGAAACGGGATCACGTCCTCGGCCGCGACGAACACATCTTCGAATACTACTGAGCCGCTGCCGGTGGTGCGCTGGCCGAACCCGCTCCAGTCGTCGATCACCGTCAGGCCTTTGCTGTGGCGCGGCACGAACGCCAGTTGCTGCACCCCATGCTCATCCACCACCGAGGTGGGGATGCGCTGGGCATAGATTGCGCCGGTGGCGTAGAACTTGCGACCGTTGATGCGATAGTCGTCGCCCTCTCTGGTGAGGCGAGTGACGCGGTCGTGGGCGGTTTTGGTGCCCAGTTCGGCGAGCGCATTGCCGAAGCGCTGGCCGGCCAATACTTCTGCGTACAGGCGTTTTTTCTGCTCTTCACTGCCGTTTACACGCAGCACTTCGAGGGCGTAGAAATGGTTTTGCGGAATTTGCCCCAGGGAGCCATCTGCCTGGGCGATCAGAGCGATGACCTTGGCCAATGTGACGTTGGACACGCCGGCGCCGCCATATTCTTCAGGCACGCTGATGCCCCAGAGGCCCGAGCGCGAAAACACTTCAAGTTCCGGGTGTGGCAAACGGCGTTCGCGGTCGCGCAGGGCGCTGTCGCGTTTGAAATCATCGGCCAGGTCACTGGCGACGACCAAGGCTTGCTCATCGCTGGTTATGACCGCGACGTGTTGAGAAAGAGGCATGTGCTTCTCCAGAGATCTGGTCAAAAGTGTTCCGGGGGTCAAATCCAGGAATGACGAGCCGGCAGGGTGCCGTTCAAGTGGTAAGTGCCGACCGCGTGATATTTCCAGCGCACCGGATCGTGCAGCGTGTGCACCCGCGCATTACGCCAGTGGCGGTCGAGATTGAATTCGGCGAGGGTGGCGCGACTGCCAGCCAGTTCGAAGAGTTTTTCACTGGCCTGTAACGAGATCTCGGTGGTCAGCACTTTGGCTTCGGCCACGGCTATCGAGGCTCGGGCCGCAGACTCGGCAGTCAGCGGCGTGGCGCTGACCTGATCAAGGACCTTGCCGGCTTTGCGCAACAGCGCTTCGGCTGCGTGCAGTTCGATTTTCAGCTTGCCGATGTCGGCGATCACATAGAGGTCGTCGCTGGCTCGTTCGACCTGGGCATCGATCCATGGCCGGGCACGGGTTTTCACGAACTCGATGGCGTCGTCGATGGCGCCCCGGGCGATACCGGCGTCAATCGCTGCCTGAATCAACTGCGAGACGGCGCCCTGGATATTGGGCGTGTCATTGATCTTCCAGTTATCCACGACCAGTTCAGGTTCAACCTGCACGTTGTTCAGCAGGATGGTGCCGCTGGCGGTAGTGCGCTGGCCAAAACCCGACCAGTCATCAACGATGCGCAAACCCGGCGTGCCGCGACGAACGAAGGCCAGGACTTGCTTGCCGTCGTCGTTGAGCGCCTTGACCGCTACCCAATGGGCGAACAGCGCGCCGGTTGAGTAGAATTTCTGCCCGTTGATCACGAAATCGTCGCCGCTCGGGGTGATTCGCGCCTTGAGTTCCAGAGTGTTTTTGGTGCCGCGCTCGGGACCGGCATTACCGATCCGCCAGCCTTGAAGCACGCTGGTGAACAACTGCTTTTTTTGCGCATCGGTGGCGCTGCCGAGCAGTAGATGAAGGATGCCGAACTGGTTCTGCGGGATTTGACCCAATGCCGGGTCGGCCGCGGAAATAATCGCGAACACCTCGGCCAGGGTCACGAAGGAAACCTGCGGGCCGCCGTATTCGCGGGGAATGGAAATACTGCCCAGGCCGCTACGGGTGAACTGTTCGATTTCCGACCAGGGCAGCTTGCGCTGCTGGTCGCGCCTGGCTGCTTGCAGGCGCGCGACCTGCGCGAGTTCACGAGCGGCCTTGATGGCTTGCGCATCGTTGCGCAGCACTTGTGCTGGCAATACCAACGGGGCGATGTCCAGATCACTCTGGACGAGTGCATCTGCCAGACTGGACATCAGTGCCACTCCTTGGCTGCACGCAATGCCCTGGCGTTCTGCACTGGGGTGATTGTGTTCCGGACCATACCTACCTCACATCTTCATGGAAACGCCGCGCGAGATGGCGGCGAACGAAATCAAGAATGTCCGGTGGTCCGGTGCATATACCGTAAGCGTGTATAAATAATAAATAAACTAACTTTTAGGAATATGCATAGAAGGTATGGCTGACTCTCACTCCCACGCAGACGTCTCGGTTTGAGCCGCACACAGGTTTTGAGTTTGTAACGCAAGGGAGACTTCCATCCTTGGAAGTTAAAGTATTGCGGGGAGGTTATGCGTGGGTGTTGTTCAGAAACTTGCTAAGGAATTGTTTAGTCCGTTCTTCTTGAGGATTGGCAAACAATGCTTTCGCCTCACCTTGTTCCACGATCACGCCCTTGTCGAAAAACACCACGCGGTTGGCGACATCCCGGGCGAACCCCATTTCATGAGTCACGATAACCATGGTGCGCTTCTCCTCGGCCAGACCGCGGATGGTCGACAGCACTTCACCCACCAGCTCCGGGTCCAGCGCTGAAGTCGGTTCATCGAACAAAATCACTTCCGGCTCCATCGCCAGCGCCCGGGCAATTGCCACGCGCTGTTGCTGGCCACCGGAGAGGCGCCTTGGATAGGCGTCTTCCTTGCCGGCCAGGCCGACCTTGGCCAAGAGTTTCTTACCCAAGGCGACAGCCTCGGCCTGGGGGATTTTTTTCACCACGATCGGCCCTTCGATGACATTTTCCAGGGCGGTGCGATGGGGGAACAGGTTGAAGTTCTGAAACACGAAACCCACGTGCTGGCGCAGGCGGCGCACCAGGCTTTGCTGCTGGTTCAGTGGACGGCTGCCATCGATTTCGATGTCGCCGACCTTGATCCGGCCGCTGGTGGGTTCTTCAAGAAAGTTCAGGCAGCGCAGGAAGGTGGTTTTGCCCGAGCCGCTAGGCCCGATGATCGCCACCACCTCGCCGGCCTTCACCTGCAGGTCGATGCCGTTGAGCACCACCTGACCCTTGAACTGCTTTGTCAGTTTTTCCACGACAATCATTGGGTCAGGACTCCTGGTCGTGCCGATTGACCCGCTCTTCCAACTTGTTCTGCAGGTGCGACAGCACCGTGGCTAGAATCCAGTAGATCAGTGCGGCGGCAAGATACATGGTGAAGATTTCGAAGGTACGAGCGGTGATCAGCTGCGCCTGGCGGAACAGTTCCGGCACCTGGATGGTGGCTGCCAGGGCGGTGTCCTTGACCAGCGAAATGAAGCTGTTGCCCAGTGGCGGCAGGGCCGTGCGCATCGCTTGCGGAAGAATGGCCCGGCGCAAGGTCTGCGCACGGGTCATGCCGATACTCGCGGCGGCTTCCCATTGGCCGCGTTCGATGGAGCTGATCGCGGCCCGCAGGATTTCGCAGGCGTAGGCGGCCATGTTCAGCGAGAAGCCAATCAGGGCCGCTGGCAACGGATCAAGTTCGACACCCAGTTGCGGCAAGCCGTAATAGATCACGAACAGTTGCACCAGCAACGGTGTGCCGCGAAAGAACGACACGTAGATCCGGGCGATCCAGCTCACCAGCTTGAAGCGCGACAAGCGCATCAAGGCCAGGCCAAAGCCCATCAGCAGGCCGAAAAACATGCCGCCCAGGCTCAAGATCACCGTGTAGTACGCGCCCTTCAGCAGGAAAGGCGCGGAATCCAGCGCGAGTTGGAAAGCCTCTTCCATTATTTAGTGACGTCAGCGTTGAAGTACTTTTCCGAAAGCTTGGTCAGTGTGCCGTCGGCACGCAGCTTGTCGATCGCCTTGTTCACGGCCGCCAGCAGTTCAGGTTCGCCTTTACGCAGGGCAATACCGGCTTCCTGACGGGAGAACGGTTCACCGGCGGCGGTGGTGTCCTTGGCCTTTTTGGCGTATTCCAGCGCTGCAAGGCGGTCGATCAGGATGGCGTCGATACGACCCACTCGCAGGTCCTGGAACTTGGTCGGATCATCTTCGTAAGTGCGCACGTCGGCGCCCGGTACGTTGGCTTTTACCCACTGTTCGTAGTTGGTGCCCAGGCCCACGCCGACTTTCTTGCCAGCGAGGTCATTGGCGGTTTTGATGGTGTCCTTGTTCTTGGTCAGAACCAGCGCCTGAATCCCGGAAACCGTGTACGGTTCGGAGAAGTCGTACTTCTTCTTGCGCTCTTCGGAAATGGTTACCTGGTTGACCACGGCGTCGAGGCGCTTGGATTCCAGGGCCGCGAGGATCCCGTCCCATTTGGTCGGTTGCAGCTTCACTTTCACGCCCAGTTCTTTGGCCAGGGCTTCGGAGAATTCAACTTCGAAGCCGGCCAGTTTGCCGTCGGCGTCGACGAAACTGAACGGTGGGTAGGTGCCTTCCAGGCCGACGTTGATCACGCCTGCGTCCTTGATTTTTTGCAGTTGCTCACCGGCAACGGCCTGGCCGATCAGGCCGGCGCTCAGCGCCAGGCCCAGCGAACCTACCAGCAGATTTCGACGTAGTACGGAAAAATTCATGACAAGCCCCTGTGGTTTCTTATGGGAAGACGCTTTAGGAAAGTTGGCAAATTCGGGATTGAAGCGACTGCATGATGCTGCCCTGAAGCAGCATATGTGTTTTGCCACAAATTCGCCTGCGGCGCGACTATATGATGACGGCGATAGATAATAAAATAATAAATATCGCTTCTTTTATTCGTTAAAAGAATAAGAGGCATGCCATTGCAGGAGCTGCCGAAGGCTGCGATCTTTTGATCTTGCAACCCGTCAAAGGAAATCCTTGTAAGCAAACAACGCCGGCGCCCCACCCGTGTGCAGGAAAATGATCGGTCCCTCATCAAAACGCTGCCGTCCAATCCCATCGAGCATGCCAGCCATGGCCTTGCCGGTGTACACCGGGTCCAGCAACAAGCCTTCCTGACTCGCCAGCAGTTTCACGGCCGACAAGGTACCGGCGTTGGGCTCGCCATAACGCGGGCCGAAATACTCGTCCCACAGTTGCACTTTGAAGGCTGGTGGCAGGCTCATACCCAACAGCTCTGCCGTGCGCTCGGCCAGCCCCTGCACCTTGGGGCGCTGCTCTTCATCGCTGCGCGATACGGTCACCCCGATCACTGGCAAATCCGGCAGTACTTCGCTCAAAGCCAAGGCCAGACCGCTGTGGGTCCCGGCGCTCCCGGAGGCAAGGACCACGGCGGCAAAGGTCAGGCCGGTGTCCTTGATCTGCTCGGCCAACTCAAGGCCGGCGCGCACGTAGCCCAGTGCACCCAGGGCATTCGAACCGCCAATCGGCACTACATATGGGTTCTTGCCATTGTTACGCAGGCGATCTGCCAGGGCCTGCAGTTGGCCGTCGGCATTGTCGAGGTTTTCCACCCGTTCAACCTTGGCGTCGAACAGGTCCAGTAGCAGGCGATTGCCATTGCCCAGGTAATTTTGGTCATCCGTGCCCAGGGGATCTTCCAACAGGGCGACGCAGCCCAGTCCCAGCTTGGCGGCCAGGGCTGCCGTTTGCCGCACGTGATTGGATTGCAGCGCCCCGGCGGTGATCAAGGTATCGGCACCCTGGGACAATGCGTCGGCTGCCAGGTACTCGAGCTTGCGCAGCTTGTTGCCGCCCATCGCCAGTGGCGTCAGGTCGTCGCGCTTGACGTAGACATCACGGCCCAGCCAGGTCGAGAGGCGTTCGAGTTTTTCCAGGGGCGTGGGCTGGCCGAGCAGGTCGAGGCGGTCAAAACGGGCGAGCTGTTGTTTGATCATGGTTCCGTACTGGCGGAGGAAGGTGTCAGGACTATAGGCAGCCCCAAATCCGTGGGCAACCGTGAATCTCTTATAGCTGAAAGTACTGAGTACAGCACTATTGGTTCTTAATTCGATTTTGAGACCTTGCCGTAAAGTAATTGCCGTCAAGGCGGCCAGACAGTCCGGCCGCCCGAGAGGAGTTTTTACCGTGAGCGAGCGTTCCAGCCATTGGCAGTTGCAGACCATCGTCAGCCAACTGCGTACAGCGCGTGATCAGTGGCGCACCCAGAATGGCCGTGTCAGCGGAGAGCAGGGCGGTCGGGAATTACCTTCCCGGGCGGCCATGGCGGAAATTCTTGAAGCGCTGTGTGGAGCATTGTTCCCGATGCGCCTGGGCCCTGTGGACCTGCGCGAGGAGAGCGAGGACTTCTACGTCGGCCACACCCTGGATGTCGCCTTAAACGCGTTGCTTGCCCAGGCACGCCTCGAACTGCGTTACGCCGCGCGCCACAGTGCGCAGGCCGATACCGAGGTCGAGGCGCGGACGATTCAGATCATCCAGGATTTCGCACTCGCCTTGCCGGGCCTGCGCAGTTTGCTGGACACCGACGTACTGGCGGCTTATCACGGCGACCCGGCGGCACGCAGTGTCGATGAAGTGCTGCTGTGCTATCCCGGCATCCTGGCGGTGATTCACCATCGCCTGGCGCACCATTTGTATCGCGCCGGCTTGCCCTTGCTGGCGCGGATCAGCGCGGAAATCGCGCACTCGGCCACCGGGATCGATATTCACCCTGGGGCGCAGATTGGCCGCAGCTTCTTTATTGATCACGGGACGGGCGTGGTGATTGGCGAGACGGCCATCATTGGCGAGCGCGTGCGGATTTATCAGGCGGTGACGCTAGGCGCCAAGAGGTTTCCGGCGGATGAGGACGGGCAGTTGCAGAAGGGCCATGCCCGGCATCCGATTGTCGAGGATGACGTGGTGATCTATGCCGGTGCGACGATCCTGGGGCGGATAACCATTGGCAAGGGCTCGACCATTGGCGGCAATGTCTGGCTGACTCGCAGTGTGCCGGCGGGGTGCAACCTGACACAGGCGAATCTGCAGCACGACGACGGGACGCAGAAGTAAGGGCTGAAATCCTCAGTGATCTTGCTAACGCCTTCGCGGGCAAGCCACGCTCCCACAGGATTGATGTCATTCGCGTAATTACCGTACGACACAACTCCTGTGGGAGCGTGGCTTGCCCGCGAAGGATTTCAAGCCGACCGAGATAATGGCATTTATCGCTACTTTCTTGCTGAACGAATACCTCCAGCCCCGCGTCATACCCTTCCTTGAGCTAGCGTACAGACAGTACCGCCGAGCCTTGCGATTAGTCCTTAGCGCCCTATTCATGTTTAACTTGAACGTTCATTCAAGTTAAAACCTTGGTTCGCTGCCCGCTCACAACAGGAGGCTTGCCTTTGCTGAGTCCGATTTTTACAGCCACATCCGCAACCGTTGAGGTGCACGCTTCATGAGTGCATCGTCTCTCCCTCCAAGCGGCCAGGTCCGCATGAATCCGCCGGTGTTCTACTTCGCGGCGACGTTTATCCTGCTGTTTGGCATTGTCGTCATCGCCATGCCTGAACAGGCCGGTGCCTGGCTTCTGGAAGCGCAAAACTGGGCGGCCAACACGGTCGGCTGGTATTACATGCTCGCGATGACCCTGTATCTGGTCTTCGTGGTGGTCACCGCCTTGTCCGGCTACGGCAAGATCAAGCTCGGTGCCGACCACGACGAACCCGAATTCAGTTACCTGTCCTGGGCCGGCATGCTGTTCGCCGCCGGGATCAGCATCACACTGTTCTTCTTTTGCGTGTCCGAACCGCTGACTCACCTGGCGCAACCGCCTCAAGGGGAAGCGGGCACGGCGGATGCCGCACGCCAGGCAATGCAGATTCTGTTCCTGCACTGGGGTCTGCACGGTTGGGGTGTGTTCGCGTTCGTGGGCATGGCGCTGGCTTACTTCGCCTACCGGCATAACCTGCCCCTGGCCTTGCGTTCGGCGCTGTACCCGCTGATTGGCAAGCGCATCAACGGCCCGATCGGCTACGCGGTGGATGGCTTTGGCATCATCGCCACGGTGTTCGGGCTGGGTGCCGACATGGGTTTTGGGGTGTTGCACCTCAATTCCGGCCTCGACTACCTGTTCGGTATCGCCCATACCCAGTGGATTCAGGTCGGCTTGATCACGCTGATGATGGGCGCGGCAATCATCGTTGCGGTGTCCGGCGTCGACAAAGGCGTGCGGGTGATGTCCGATATCAACATGCTGCTGGCCTGCGCGTTGCTGCTGTTTGTGTTGTTCGCCGGTCCTACCCAGCACTTGCTCAATACCTTGATCCAGAACATCGGCGACTATCTCGGCGCCTTGCCGATGAAGAGCTTCGACCTGTACGCCTATGACAAACCAAGCGACTGGCTGGGTGGCTGGACGGTGTTCTACTGGGCCTGGTGGATTGCGTGGTCGCCGTTCGTGGGGCTGTTCATCGCACGGATTTCCCGTGGCCGGACCATCCGCGAGTTCGTCTTTGGCGTATTGCTGATTCCGCTGGGTTTCACCCTGGCGTGGATGTCGATCTTCGGTAACAGCGCGATCGATCAGGTGCTCAATCACGGCATGAGTGCACTGGGCATGTCCGCCATCGACAACCCGTCGATGACGTTGTACCTGCTGCTGGAAACCTATCCGTGGAGCAAGACGGTGATCGCGGTCACCGTGTTCATCAGCTTCGTGTTTTTCGTCACCTCGGCCGACTCCGGCACGGTGGTGCTGTCGACGCTATCGGCCAAGGGGGGCAATCCCGATGAGGATGGCCCGAAATGGCTGCGAGTGTTCTGGGGCGCGATGACGGCGCTGGTGACCAGTGCGTTGCTGTTTTCCGGCAGTATCGATGCGCTCAAGTCAGCGGTGGTGCTGACCTCGCTGCCGTTCTCGCTGATTCTGCTGCTGATGATGTGGGGCCTGCACAAGGCGTTTTACCTGGAGTCGCAGAAGCAGATTGCGCAGCTGCATTCCCTTGCGCCGGTATCCGGCTCGCGGCGTGGCGGATGGCGTCAACGCTTGACTCAGGCCGTGCATTTCCCGTCGCGTGACGAAGTCTATCGCTTCCTTGATACGACGGTGCGCCCGGCGATTGAAGAAGTGACGGCCGTGTTCGTCGAGAAGGGCTTGAGCGTGGTCACTCAACCCGACCCGGCCAACGACAGCGTCAGCCTGGAAATCGGTCATGGCGAGGAGCACCCGTTCATCTATCAAGTGCAGATGCGCGGTTACTTCACCCCGTCCTTCGCCCGGGGTGGCATGGGCTCCAAGCAGCTCAACAATCGCCGTTACTACAGGGCTGAAGTGCATTTGGCCGAGGGCAGTCAGGACTATGATCTGGTCGGCTACACCAAGGAGCAGATCATCAACGACATCCTCGATCAGTACGAGCGGCACATGCAGTTCCTGCATTTGGTACGTTGATCAGGAAAGGTGAGGGCGTCATCGGGAGCAAGCTTTGCTCCCACAGAAATCAACGAGAGAGGATTCGATGATCTATACCGCTGCTGAAAATCGCTACGACTCGATCCCATACCGCCGCGTAGGCCGCAGCGGGCTGGTGCTGCCGGCGTTGTCGCTGGGCCTGTGGCACAACTTCGGCGACAGCACGCCGATCGACACCCAGCGCTCGTTGTTGCGCACGGCGTTTGACCTGGGCATCAACCACTTCGACCTGGCTAACAACTATGGCCCGCCCTACGGCAGTGCCGAGATCAACTTCGGTCGTTTGCTGCGTGAAGACTTCAAGCAGTACCGCGATGAACTGATCATCTCGAGCAAGGCCGGCTGGGACATGTGGCCCGGCCCCTATGGCCAGGGCGGCGGGTCGCGCAAGTATGTGCTGGCCAGCCTCGACCAGAGCTTGCAGCGCCTGGGCCTGGACTACGTTGATATCTTCTACTCGCACCGTTTCGACCCGGACACGCCACTGGAAGAAACTGCCAGCGCACTGGCAACAGCGGTGCAGCAAGGCAAGGCCCTGTACATTGGCATCTCGTCCTATTCCGGGGTGAAAACCCGCGAAATGGCCGAACTGTTGAAAGAATGGAAAGTGCCGCTGCTGATCCATCAACCGGCTTATAACTTGCTCAATCGCTGGGTGGAAAAGGACCTGCTGGATACCACCGACGAGCTCGGCACCGGGGTGATCGCCTTCACGCCGCTGGCCCAGGGTCTGCTGACTGACAAGTACCTCAACGGCGTCCCGGCGGATGCGCGGGTAAATCGTCCGGGGGGTGGCTCGTTGCAGGCCTCGCATTTGTCTGAAGCCAACATCGCTCATGTGCGCGCGCTGAACGAAATTGCCAAGCGTCGTGGCCAGAGCCTCGCGCAGTTGGCACTGGCCTGGACACTGCGGGACCCGCGGGTGACTTCGGCGCTGATCGGTGCAAGCCGGCCGGAGCAGATTATCGAGAACGTCGGGGCGTTGAAAAATCTGAGTTTCAGTGCTGAAGAGTTGGCGGAGATCGACCGGTTTGCCCAGGAAGGCGGGATCAATCTTTGGGAGAAGCCTTCGACGGCTGAGTAAGCGTCAGGCGTCAGGTTATCTGGCGCCTGTCAGATCGCCTTCGCGAGCAAGCCCGCTCCCACAGTCAGTTCTGTGCATGGCATGGACTCCTGTGGGAGCGGACTTGCTCGCGTAGGGGCCATCAAATTCGCGGCAAAAACTGGGCAACTACCGAAAGAACGGAACATCCCCCAACACCGTAGCCCGCTGCATCACCCGCCGCGCCGGTCGGTAATCGTCTACCGCGTAATGCTGCGTCACGCGGTTATCCCAGAACGCCACGTCGTCCTTCTGCCACCGCCAGCGAATGGTGAACTCCGGGCGAGTGGCATGGGCGAACAGCAGTTTCAGCACCGCCTCGCTCTCGGTGTCTGACAGCTCGTTGATCTTCGAGGTGAAGCCCTCGTTGACGAACAGTGACCGACGCCCGCTCGCCGGGTGCGTGCGAACCACCGGGTGCGATAACGGCGGGTTCTTGCGTCGGGCCTCTTCCCATTGGGCGAACGCGTCAGGGGTGTTGCCATAGCGCTCCACCGGGAATGACCGGGTGAAATCGTGAGTGGCTGTCAGCCCTTCGAGCATGGATTTCATGGGGGCGGACAGCGCCTCGTAGGCTGCAATACCACTGGCCCACAAGGTGTCGCCGCCAAATTCGGGCAGCAGCTTGGCACTGAGCACCGCGCCCATTGCCGGGGTGGGCAGGAAGGTCACGTCGGTGTGCCAAATAGCGTTGTCGCGCACGTCAGTGACGGCGGTATCAAGGATCAGCACCTCCGGCTGTTCCGGCACATTGGGGTAGATCGGATGAATGTGCAGGTCGCCGAAATACGCGGCGAATCGTGCCTGTTGTTGTGGCGTGATCGGTTGGTCGCGGAAGAACAGCACCTGGTGCTTGAGCAATGCCTGTTCGATAGCGTCGCGTTGTTCCGGAGTCAGTGGCTGGCTCACGTCGACACCGCTGATCTGCGCGCCGAGGGCCGAGCTTAAAGGGACTATTGTCAGGTTACTCATCGTGATTCTCTTCAATTCTGAGTGTCGTCTATGTTTGGTGAACGACACGGCACCTGTAGGCGCTGTCGGAGGCTGCGATCTTTTGATGTTGTTTTTTAGACGCAAGATCAAAAGATCGCAGCCTCGGTTCCCTCGACAGCTCCTACAGGGCTGGGTCCAAAAAGGGGGTATTCAAATTTTTCAGTGGGCCTGGCCGTGCCACGGCACCAGCTTGCGTTGCAGGGCGCGCAGGCCCATTTCCATGGCGAAGGCGATCAGCGCGATAACCAGGATCCCGAGTACCACCACGTCAGTGACCAGGAACTGCGCGGCCGACTGCACCATGAAGCCCAAACCGCTGGTGGCGGCGATCAGCTCGGCGGCGACCAGCGTTGACCAGCCAACCCCCAGGCCAATGCGCACGCCGGTCAGGATGTCCGGCAACGCGCTCGGCAGAATCACATGGCGAATCAGCTGCGCGCGGGTAGCGCCCAGGGACTGTGCAGCACGCAATTTGGCCGGATCGACGGTGCGCACGCCGGTGGCGGTGGCAATGGCAATCGGGGCGAAGATCGCCAGGTAGATCAGCAGGACTTTGGACAGCTCACCGATGCCGCACCAGATCACGATCAGTGGCAGATACGCCAGCGGTGGGATAGGGCGGTAAAACTCGATCAGCGGATCGAGAATGCCACGGGCGATGCGGTTGTGACCGATGGCGATACCCACCGGAACGGCGGTCAGCACGGCAAAGCCCAGGCCCAGGCCGATACGGCTGAGGCTCGCGCCCAAATGCTGCCACAACGTCGAGTCCATGTAGCCGGTGGTTACCAGCAACCAGCCCTTCTGCAGGACGGCCGACGGTGGTGGCAGGAACAGCGGCTCGATCATGCCGGTTGCCGTCACAGCCCACCAAAGCGCTAGCAGTGCGACCAGTGTCAGGACGCTGATCCAGCGTGTGCTCAAGCTGCGCCGTACGGGAATCACCGTTGAAGCGGTTTTTACCGTAACGGCAGGAATTTCGTAGCTGCTCATGCGCGCTCCTGCCGTTGTGCGGCGCTGCGTTGGGAGAACACCTTGGCGAGCACGTGTTCGCGGGTTTCGATAAAGCGTGGGTCGGATTTGATCGCCCGCGCCGACTCGCCGGCGGCGTAACGCTGACCGAAGTCCAGGCTCAGACGTTCGACGATTTGCCCCGGATTTGGCGCCAGCAGAATCAGGTCTGTGGCGAGGAATACGGCTTCCTCAATGTCGTGGGTAATCAGGAATACTGGTTTGGCGGTGCGCTGCCAGACTTGCAGCAGCAGTTCCTGCATCTGTTCGCGGGTGAACGCATCGAGCGCGCCGAAGGGTTCGTCCATCAGCAGTACCCGCGGGTCGGCCGCCAGCGCACGGGCTAGGCCGACACGCTGTTTCTGGCCGCCCGAAAGCTGCCAGATGCGCCGGTGTTCGAAACCGGAAAGGTCCACCAGCGTGAGCATTTCCCGCGCACGGATTTCGCGCTTGTCTTTCGAGACGCCTGCCAGTTCCAGGCCGAAGCCGACGTTAGCCAGCACGTCCTGCCAAGGCAGCAGGGCGTCGTCCTGAAACACTACGCCGCGTTCGGCGCTCGGTCCCTTAACGGGCACGCCGTCGAGGGTGATGCGCCCTGCGCTGGGCTCGACGAAACCGGCAATCAGGTTCAACAGCGAAGTCTTGCCACTGCCGGACGGGCCTAGAGCCACCAGCAACTGCTGAGGCCCGAGGCTCAAGGAAATATCCGCCAGTACCGGTTCGGCGGCGCCGGGGTACTGTGCGCTGATGCGCTCCAGCTGTAGCAAGGCCATCGCGATGAGCTCCCGATCAGTTAGTGATGAACTTGGCGCTGACGTAAGGCGCGTAGTCCGCAAGTACAGCTTCGACCTTGCCTTGCTCCTTGAGGAACACGGCGGTGTCGGTGATGGCTTTGGTGGTCGGCGCGCCGAGGGTGATCACCTGATCAGCCGCCAGCGGGTAGACGTTGCCTTGCAACAGCAGTGGAATGTCGCTGGCCTTGGCGCCGGAGAGTTTCACCAGCTTGTCGACGTTGGCTTGATTGGCGAGCCAGGCTGTTGGGTCTTTGCGGTAGTCGGCGTAGGCGTCGAGGGTAACTTTGGCGAAGGCGGTGACGATTTCCGGGTGTTTTTCAGCGAAATCTTTACGCACGATCCAGGCATCGAAAGTCGGTGCGCCAAACTTGGCCAGTTCGCCAGAGGTAATCAGCACTTTGCCGTTTTCCTTGGCAACGCCCAGGGCCGGATCCCACACGTAGGTAGCGTCGATGTCACCCCGTTTCCACGCGGCGATGATGGCTGGCGGGGCCAGGTTCAATACGGTGACTTTCGAGGGGTCGATGTTCCAGTGCTTCAGCGCGGCCAGCAGGCTGTAGTGGCCGGTGGAAACGAATGGCACGGCGATCTTCTTGCCGATCAGGTCTTGCGGGGTCTTGATCCCGGAACCGTCGCGGGCCACCAGGGCTTCGGCTGCACCGATCTGGGTGGCGATCAGGAAGGTTTCCACCGGTACTTTGCGGGTGATCGCAGCAGTCAGGGGGCTGGAGCCGAGGTAGCCGATCTGTACGTCGCCGGAGGCAATGGCGGCAATGATGTCGGCGCCATTATCGAATTTGCGCCAGTCGATCTTGGCGTTGGTGGCTTTTTCATAGGCGCCATCGGCCTGGGCGACTTTCGCCGGGTCTACGGTGGTCTGGTAAGCAACGGTGACGTCGGCGGCCTGGGCGAAGAAGCTCGCCGCAGCCAGCGAAGCGGCCGCCAGGAGGCGAAGGGGGAAATGCAGTTTCATCGGAGAAGCTCCTCAACAGGCGGCCGGGAGTTGGCGTGTGAGGAGACTAAATGATCTAAGAATGCTGAAATAAATAACTTTTTCGCATTAGCTTATGAGCGGAAAAAGCGAAGGATCAAAAGATCACAGCCTGCGGCAGCGCCTACACAGGTCGCGTGCAGGCTCGGGGGACTGCGTGGCGCGGCAAAAAAAAATCGCAGACTCCAGCCGATCCCTGTAGGAGCTGCCGCAGGCTGCGATCTTTTTAAAGCTGCCGATTAATTACTGATCGCCAGAATGCTTGCTTGATACGACCCGACGAACACATCGAAATCGCCGACTTCGTTCTTCTCCAGCTCCACCTGTTCCGCCAGCGACGAGCGTGCACGGTCTTCAAATTTCGCCTGGTCTTCGGCAGAAAGCGGTTCGCTGCGGAAATATTCCGCATGCGCCTGGCTCTGACGCAACGAGAACTGACTGAAACTCTCCTTATGCTCCGCCATCGCTGCCAGCACCTGGGCCGATGGGGTCAGGGACGGGTCCTTGACCTTGGCCAGCTGGGCATCCAGCGCCTTGCTGTGAGCATCGCCGCCGTGGCTCTGGTCCAGTATCGCCGCGAGGGGCGCAATGTGCTCCAGCAACTCGCTGGCCCACTCCTTGAGGTCCACCGGCTGGCCGTCGCGCTGCAGTTGCAGGCCCGGGCGGCGACCTTCCTTGACCACGCTAAGGAAGTTCGAGGTCGCGTTGCCGCACGAGGTGTTGGTCAGCAGCGGGCTGTCGTTGAGCGCGCAGTACAGCAGGAACGCGTCGAGGAAGCGCGACTCGGTGAGGTCGATGCCCATCGGCAGGAACGGGTTGATGTCCAGGCAGCGCACTTCGACGTACTGGATACCACGTGCCACCAGCGCCTGGATCGGGCGCTCGCCGGTGTAGGTCACGCGCTTGGGGCGAATGTTGGAGTAGTACTCGTTTTCGATCTGCAGGATGTTGGTGTTGAGCTGAACCCACTCTCCATCCTGATGGGTGCCGATCTCCACGTACGGGGCGTAGGGAGTGGCTACCGCTTTGCGCAGGCTGTCGGTGTAGCTGACCAGGTCGTTATAGCAAGGCGTCAGACCGGCCTGGGCGTTACTCTGGTAACCCAGGTCACTCATGCGCAGGCTGGTGGCGTAAGGCAGGTAGAGCGTGTCCGGGTCCAGTTGCTCCAGCTGATGGGAGCGCCCTCGCAGGAAGCCCGCATCCAGGGCTGGTGAAGCGCCAAACAGGTACATCAGCAGCCAGCTGTAGCGACGGAAGTTACGGATCAGCGCGATGTAGGCCGAGGACTGATAGTCGCGATCGGTGCCGACAAAGCCTTCAGCTTCCTTGAGCAGCGGCCAGAGTTGTTCCGGCAGGGAAAAATTGTAGTGAATCCCGGCGATGCATTGCATCGTCTTGCCGTAGCGCAGGGCCAGGCCCTTGCGGTAAACGTACTTGAGCTGACCGATGTTCGAGGTGCCGTAGTAGGCAATCGGGATGTCTTCCTCAGCCGGCAACGGGCACGGCATGGAAGGACTCCACAGGTACTCGCTGCCGAGCTTGCTGTAGGCAAAGCGGTGAATGCTGTCCAGGCTCGCCAGCGTATCGGCCGGGTCCGGCAGGGCGGGCGTGATGAACTCCAGCAGCGACTCGGAATAGTCGGTGGTGATTTGTTCATTGGTCAGCGCGGAACCCAATTCTTCGGGGTGGGGCGTTTGCGCCAGGCGACCTTCGCTGGTTACGCGCAGGCATTCACGTTCGATGCCGTGAAGGCACTGTTCGAGCAGAGAGAGGTTAGCGCGCTCGCCAAGCAGAGCCAGGCGGCGGTTGAGAATTTCGCTCAAGTTGGATTCCTTCACGCGTCAGTCGCCCCAATATGGGGGTGGGCAAGACGGTCTACAAGGGTGAAGTTGAAACTGGCGTTTTCGCCTGGTTTTTTAGCAGCACGGACTTCATGCCAGTCGGTCAAGGACCCTTCGCCGCGAACCCTGTGGGAGCGGGCTTGCCCGCGATGAGGGAGTGTCAGTCACCATTTATGTTGCCTGACACACCGCCATCGCGGGCAAGCGCGCTCCCACAGAAAATCCCGGCGCCGCTTTCATAGCGCCGAAATTACCTCAAAATGATGATCGGTAGCTACAGGACAGCGAACGTGCCTTGCGCTTTTGCGACCAATTTTTCGCCTTGCATCACCTCGGCCTCGACCACTAGCGTGCGACGGCCCGGGTGGATCACCCGTGCCGTGCACATCACCTCGCCCTCAGACACCGCGCGAATGTAGTTGATCTTGCATTCGATGGTCGCGCTCTGCTGGTCGAAGCCATGGGTGCTGGAACAGGCCAGGCCCATGGCAATGTCCACCAGGCTGAACAAGGCGCCGCCGTGCAGCTTGCCGCCGCGGTTGCGCAGTTCGGGCTGCAGTGCCAGGGCGACTTGCGCCACCCCGGTCTCCAGGCTGTGCAAACGACAACCAAGCAGCTTGAAGAACGCGCTTTCGGTCAACCCTGGCGGGATCTCCATCAACGCTTCTTCAGTTGCTTGGCGTTGGCGAACAGCGAGGCCATGGCATTGTTGGCAGGGGCCGGCGCCGTGGTTTCCTTGCGTGGTGCAGTGTTCTGGGACTGGCGCGGTGCCGAACCAGGACGCGCACCACGAGCGCCATCGATTTTCTCGCCAGGGGTGTCGCTCATGCGCATCGACAGGCCCACGCGCTTACGCGGAATATCGACTTCCATGACCTTCACTTTCACCACGTCACCGGCCTTTACCGCTTCACGGGGGTCCTTGATGAACTTCTCCGAAAGTGCAGAGATATGCACCAAACCGTCCTGATGCACGCCGATGTCAACGAATGCGCCGAAGTTGGTCACGTTGGTGACCACGCCTTCGAGGATCATGCCCAGCTGCAGGTCCTTGAGGTCTTCGACGCCTTCCTGGAACTCGGCAGTCTTGAACTCGGGACGCGGGTCGCGACCGGGTTTTTCCAGCTCTTGCAGAATGTCGGTGACCGTTGGCAGACCGAACGTCTCGTCGGTGTACTTCTTCGGATCCAGGCGCTTGAGAAAGCTGGCGTCGCCAATCAGTGAGCGGATGTCGCGGTCGGTTTCGGCGGCAATGCGCTGCACCAGTGGATAGGCTTCCGGGTGAACGGCGGACGAATCCAGCGGGTTGTCACCGTTCATGACCCGCAGGAAGCCGGCGGCCTGTTCGAAAGTTTTTTCACCCAGGCGTGCGACTTTTTTCAATGCGGCGCGGGTCTTGAACGCACCGTGTTCGTCGCGGTGGCTGACGATGTTCTGCGCCAGGGTCGCATTGAGGCCGGAGATGCGGGCCAGCAGTGCCACGGAAGCAGTGTTGACGTCCACGCCCACGGCGTTCACGCAGTCCTCGACCACGGCGTCCAGGCCGCGGGCCAGTTTCAGCTGTGATACGTCGTGCTGATACTGGCCGACGCCGATGGATTTCGGATCGATCTTCACCAGTTCGGCCAGCGGGTCCTGCAGGCGACGAGCGATGGACACCGCGCCACGGATCGACACGTCGAGGTCCGGGAATTCCCTGGAAGCCAATTCCGACGCCGAGTAAACCGATGCGCCGGCCTCGGAGACCATGACCTTGGTCATTTTCATCGCCGGGTATTTCTTGATCAGCTCAGCGGCGAGCTTGTCGGTTTCACGGCTGGCGGTGCCGTTGCCGATGGCGATCAGGTCGACCGAATGCTTGGCGCAAAGGGCTGCAAGGATCGCAATGGTCTGGTCCCACTTGTTGTGCGGTACGTGGGGGTAAACCGTGGCGTGATCCAGCAGTTTGCCGGTGGAATCGACCACGGCGACCTTGCAACCGGTACGCAGGCCCGGGTCCAGGCCCAGTGTGGCGCGCGGGCCGGCCGGGGCCGACAGCAGCAGGTCGTGGAGGTTGTGGGCGAACACATTGATCGCCTCGGTTTCCGCGCCATCGCGCAACTCGCCGAGCAGGTCGGTTTCGAGATGGGTATAGAGCTTGACCTTCCAGGTCCAGCGCACCACTTCGCCCAGCCATTTGTCGGCGGCGCGGTTCTGGTTCTGAATGCCGAACTGCTGGCCGATCATGCCTTCGCAGGGGTGCATGGTGCCCGGCAGCTCGTCGCCGACTTTCAGCGAGGAACTGAGAATGCCTTCGTTGCGGCCACGGAAAATCGCCAGGGCGCGGTGCGATGGCATGCTTTTGAGCGGTTCGTCGTGTTCGAAGTAGTCGCGGAACTTGGCGCCTTCCTCTTCTTTACCGGCGATCACGCGGGCACTGAGGATGGCCTCCTGCTTGAGGTAGCTGCGCAGTTTGTCCAGCAGGCCGGCGTCTTCGGCGAAGCGCTCCATCAGGATGTACTTGGCGCCTTCAAGGGCCGCCTTCACATCGGCGACGCCTTTTTCCGCGTCGATGAAGCGTGCAGCTTCGACGTCCGGGGCCAGGGTCGGGTCGTTGAACAGGCCGTCGGCCAGCTCGCCGAGGCCGGCTTCCAGGGCGATCTGGCCCTTGGTGCGGCGCTTCTGCTTGTACGGCAGGTACAAGTCTTCGAGGCGGGTCTTGGTGTCGGCGAGCTTGATGTCGCGCTCCAGCTGAGGGGTCAGCTTGCCTTGTTCCTGAATACTGGCCAGGATGCTGATGCGCCGTTCGTCGAGTTCTCGCAGGTAGCGCAGACGCTCTTCCAGATGACGCAACTGGATGTCATCGAGGCTGCCGGTCACTTCTTTCCGGTAGCGGGCGATGAAAGGCACGGTAGAACCTTCATCGAGTAGCGCGACGGCCGCTTCGACCTGTTGTGGGCGTACACCGAGTTCCTCGGCGATGCGGCTGTTGATGCTGTCCATAAAACCACCTGACAAATTGTGAAAGCAGGCTCGCAGGCACAGGATTAAAGGCTCGGCGAGTCTGGTTGAGCGGCCTGGCCTGCGCCGCTACCTGGATCAACAGGCATCCCGTTGACCCGTGAAATCGAACAATTACTGCCAGCGCCATGAAAATAAAAATTGGCTGCTGCTGTAAACGATCAGACGTTGCCTGACACAAAAGGCCGCGCATTATAACCAGCATCGGTCATTCGGGGCATCGCAGGCTCCCGCTACCCACCCGGTTTACTGGCGGTGGAGGAAAAATCTGCTAACAATGCACACGGTGCGTATAACGGCAGCTACGCCATAATGCGCGCGGAGCTAAAAGGAGCATCTAATGAGCAGCACTGCAAACATTGCTGAAGGCGAAAAAATTCTTATTGTTGATGACGACCCGGGGCTGAGCAGCCTGCTGGAGCGCTTTTTCGTCAGCAAGGGCTACCGTGCCCGCACGGTACCGAACACGGAGCAAATGGACCGCCTGCTGGCGCGTGAAGTGTTCAACCTGGTCGTTCTCGACCTGATGCTGCCAGGCGAAGACGGCCTGACCGCCTGCCGCCGCCTGCGTACCGCGAACAACCAGATTCCAATCATCATGCTGACCGCCAAGGGCGATGAGCTGAGCCGGATCAAGGGTCTGGAGCTGGGTGCCGACGACTACCTGGCCAAGCCGTTCAACCCGGACGAGCTGATGGCGCGGGTCAAGGCGGTGCTGCGTCGCCAGTCGACGCCAGTGCCAGGCGCACCGGGCAGCGAAGACGAGAGCGTGACGTTTGGTGACTACGAACTGTCGCTGGCCACCCGTGAGCTCAAGCGTGGCGAAGAAGTGCACATGCTTACCACTGGCGAGTTCGCCGTGCTCAAGGCGTTGGTAATGAACGCGCGTCAGCCATTGACTCGCGACAAGCTGATGAACCTGGCTCGTGGTCGTGAATGGGATGCGCTCGAACGCTCCATCGATGTGCAAATCTCGCGTCTGCGCCGGATGATCGAACCTGATCCATCCAAACCGCGTTACATCCAGACGGTTTGGGGCGTGGGTTACGTATTCGTGCCGGATGGCGCAGCCACCAAGTGATTGGCGATTTGTAGGAGCGGGTCATGCGGATGATTTTGTCCGCAGACTCGCAAACCGCAATATGCGAGCATCGCTCGCTCTTGCAAGTGTTTAGCGGTTATCCATGAAAACGCCCGTGTGGTTCCCCCAAAGTTTCTTCTCTCGCACCCTGTGGCTGGTGCTGATCGTTGTGCTGTTTTCCAAGGCGCTGACCCTCGTTTATCTGCTGATGAACGAAGACGTGCTTGTGGATCGCCAGTACAGCCACGGCGTCGCCTTGACGCTGCGCGCCTATTGGGCGGCTGATGAAAACAATCGAGACAAGATCGCCGAAGCGGCAACGTTGATTCGTGTGGTTGGCACCGGTGTGCCGGAAGGTGAGCAGCATTGGCCCTACAGTGAAATCTACCAGCGACAGATGCAGGCAGAACTCGGTGCCGATACCGAAGTCCGGTTACGTATGCACTCGCCCCCGGCCCTCTGGGTGCGGGCGCCGAGCCTGGGTGACGGCTGGCTGAAAGTACCGCTTTACCCGCATCCGCTGCGCGGTCAGAAAATCTGGAACGTGCTCGGCTGGTTCCTCGCCATCGGGTTGCTGTCCACGGCTTCGGCCTGGATTTTTGTCAGTCAGCTCAATCAACCTTTGAAACGCCTGGTCTATGCGGCCAGACAGCTCGGCCAGGGGCGCAGCGTGCGCTTGCCGATCAGCGACACGCCGAGCGAAATGACCGAGGTGTACCGCGCCTTCAACCAGATGGCCGAGGACGTCGAGCAAGCGGGCCGTGAGCGTGAGCTGATGCTGGCCGGGGTATCCCACGACCTGCGAACCCCGCTCACCCGTTTGCGCCTGTCCCTGGAGCTGATGGGCGACCACAGCGACCTGACCGACGATATGGTGCGTGACATCGAGGACATGGACGCGATTCTTGACCAGTTCCTGGCGTTTATCCGTGATGGGCGCGATGAATCGGTGGAAGAAGTCGACCTGATCGATCTCGTGCGCGAAGTCGCTGCTCCTTACAACCAGAACGAAGAAAAAGTGCGTTTGCGCCTGGAGCCGATTCAGCCGTTCCCGCTACGGCGGGTGTCGATGAAACGACTGTTGAACAACCTGATCGGCAATGCGCTGCATCACGCCGGCAGCGGTGTGGAGGTGGCGGCTTACGTATCCGGAGATACCAGCGCGCCTTACGTGGTGCTGAGCGTCATGGACCGTGGCGCCGGGATCGATCCGTCGGAGCTGGAAGCCATTTTCAATCCGTTCACCCGTGGTGATCGTGCCCGGGGCGGCAAGGGCACCGGATTGGGCCTGGCGATCGTCAAGCGGATTGCTTCGATGCATGGCGGCAATGTCGAACTGCGCAACCGTGAGGGTGGCGGGCTGGAGGCGCGGGTGCGCTTGCCGTTGGGGTTGATGTTGCCGCGCGATGCGGTGTAACGGCTGAAAAAAAGATCGTCCGAACGCGGCCCGAGCCGTCGGACGATCTTTTGATCTTCCCGCTTTAGCCTTTTCCTTTGGTGCGCGTCATATTCGGCCCACCATTCTTTTCAAGATGCTCGATGATGATCCCCGCCACGTTCTTGCCGGTGGTGGTCTCGATGCCTTCCAGCCCCGGCGACGAGTTGACTTCCATCACCAGCGGCCCGTGATTGGAACGCAGGATATCCACGCCTGCAACGGCCAGCCCCATTACCTTGGCCGCGCGCAAGGCCGTCATGCGTTCTTCCGGAGTGATCTTGATCAGGCTTGCGCTGCCGCCCCGGTGCAGGTTGGAGCGGAACTCCCCGGGTTTGGCCTGGCGTTTCATCGCAGCAATCACTTTGTCGCCTACCACGAAGCAGCGAATGTCCGCCCCACCGGCTTCCTTGATGTATTCCTGAACCATGATGTTCTGCTTGAGACCCATGAACGCCTCGATCACCGACTCCGCCGCAGTCGCGGTCTCACACAGCACCACGCCGATGCCCTGGGTGCCTTCCAGTACTTTGATCACCAGAGGGGCGCCGTTGACCATTTCGATCAGGTCGGGAATGTCATCCGGGGAGTGCGCAAACCCGGTGACCGGCAAGCCGATCCCTCGGCGCGAGAGCAGTTGCAGTGAACGCAGTTTGTCCCGCGAACGCGCGATGGCCACCGATTCGTTGAGCGGAAATACCCCCATCATCTCGAACTGGCGCAGGACCGCGCAGCCATAAAACGTCACCGATGCCCCGATACGCGGGATGACCGCATCGAAACCTTCCAGCGGCCGGCCCCTGTAGTGGATCTGCGGCTTGTGGCTGGCGATGTTCATGTAGGCGCGCAAGGTGTCGACCACGACCATTTCGTGGCCACGCTCGGTTCCGGCTTCGACCAGACGACGAGTGGAATACAGACGCGGGTTCCGCGACAGCACAGCGATCTTCATGCAACACCTGTGGAAAGGGTAGATACCGGGAACACCGGCTTGTCTTGTACGTATTTGATGCCCGGATTGACGACCAGTTGGCCGTCGATAAGGGCTTTGGAACCCAGTAGCAGGCGATATCGCATGGATTTACGGCAGGCGAGGGTGAACTCGACCCGCCAGACCCGATCACCGAGGGCCAGGGTGGTGCTGACCACATAGCGCTTCTGCGCATGGCCATTGGAGCTCTTGATGGTTTTCATGGTCACCAGCGGGGCTTCGCAACGTCGGTGACGCAGTTGCACTACCGTGCCCAGATGCGCGGTAAAACGCACCCATTTTTCGCCATCGCGCTCAAACGGCTCGATGTCGGTGGCATGCAGGCTCGAGGTGCTGGCACCGGTGTCGATTTTTGCCCGCAGGCCTGCCACTCCCAAATCCGGAAGCGCCACCCACTCGCGCAGACCGACAACGGTCAAATGGTCAAATGTCTTCAATAGGAATAAACCGGCGATTAACGCGTCCAGGTACCCGCTGGTACCTGGGCCAACGCTTTGAATGCAGGCTTGGCGAACCAATAGCCTTGCATCAGAAAAATTCCACAGTCCGCCAGGAAATCCCGTTCTCCAGCGCTTTCGATGCCTTCGGCAATGACTGTAACGTCCAGATCCGCACAGATTGTGACAATCCCCCGCACGATAGCCTGACGAACACGATCGCGATCGACATCACGGATCAGCGCCATGTCGAGTTTGATCAGGTCGGGTTGGAAGTCAGCGAGCAGATTGAGCCCCGAGTACCCCGCACCGAAGTCATCGATGGCGGTCTTGAAGCCGAATTCGCGGTATTCACGCAGAATATTGGTCAAATGGCGATAGTTATCTACATGCTCGCTTTCCAGGGTTTCGAAAATCAGCCTGTCTATGGGGAAATTGTGTTTTTTGGCGGCCTTCAGCGTGCTGCGAATACACAGCTCCGGGCGGTACACGGCGTTAGGCATGAAGTTGATCGACAAGTTGGTTTGCATGCCCAGTTGCGCAGCACCTTCGATCGCCTTGGTGCGGCAGAGCTGGTCGAATCGGTAGCGATTGGCCTCGGTGACCTGGTCAAGCACCGATAACGCGCCTTCACCGCCGGTGCCGCGCACCAGTGCCTCATGGGCAAAGATCGATCGGTCTCGCAGGTCCACGATGGGTTGGTAGGCAAAGGCAAAATCAAAGCCCAACGGTTCGCTTTGTTGACATCCCTGGCAATCGCCACTGGATGAAGTCAATGAAGACGGAAATATTGTCACTCGAACACTCCACTGCGATGAGCCGACCTGGATCACATTCTATCTGGAGGGGCGGGTTCTTGCGCCCGACAGAAACGGTAGTACAGTTCCGACTATGGGCTAAAAGAGGAATTCCGGTGACACAAAAAAAGGATGAGGAGGACAAGGTCCGTCTCGATAAGTGGTTGTGGGCTGCGCGTTTCTATAAAACACGTGCCTTGGCCAAGACGGCGATCGAAAGTGGCAAGGTGCATTGTCGGGGCGAGCGCTGCAAACCCGGCAAGGAACCGCGCATTGGCGACGAATTTCAGATTCGCCAGGGGTTCGAAGAGCGTACGGTAGTAGTTCAGGCACTGTCGATCGTGCGCCGGGGGGCTCCCGAGGCGCAGGCCTTGTACGCCGAGACCGAAGCCAGCGTCGCCAAGCGCGAGGCTGCTGCCGAGATGCGCAAGGCGGGTTCGCTGGGCATGACCACCGACGGCAAGCCGAGCAAAAAACAGCGGCGGGATCTGTTTAAGTTTCGTGGGAACAGCAACGACGAGTGAAGCAGGTGTTTGTGCGCTGGCCTGTCTGAGCTTGGAACCCGACCGGATTGTTCCTAAAATGCCTGCCATGGCCAGACTTTGCTTGCGCAAACCCTGCGCAGCTTACTCTTTGAAATCTTTTGACATTAATTCAGATACCCAAACCTATGACCGATCTAACGGATACCGACTACACCCAACGCTTCATCTTCGATGACAGTGATACCCGCGGCGAACTGGTTTCGTTGGAACTCAGCTACGCCGAAGTCCTGGCTAAACATGCTTATCCGGAACCGGTTGCGCAATTGCTCGGCGAATTGATGGCCGCGGCGTCGTTGCTGGTCGGCACCTTGAAGTTCGATGGCCTGCTGATCCTCCAGGCCCGTTCCGAAGGGCCGATCCCGCTGCTGATGATCGAGTGCTCCAGCGAACGCGAAATCCGTGGCCTGGCCCGTTATGAGGCTGACCGCATCGCACCTGATGCGACGCTCGCCGACCTGATGCCCAACGGTGTCCTCGCGCTGACGGTCGATCCGACCCAAGGCCAGCGCTACCAGGGCATCGTAGACCTGGACGGCGAAACCCTGTCGGAGTGCTTCACCAACTATTTCGTCATGTCCCAGCAGGTCGGCACGCGCTTCTGGCTGTACGCCGACGGCCGTCGTGCCCGAGGTCTGCTGCTGCAGCAACTGCCCGCTGATCGCCTCAGGGATGAAGAAGAGCGCGCCGCCAGCTGGCAGCACATCACCGCCCTGGGCAGTACGCTGACGGCCGATGAGCTGCTCAGCCTGGACAACGAAACCGTGCTGCACCGCTTGTACCACGAAGAGCAGGTGCGCCTGTTCGATGTCCAGCGACTGCGCTTCCGTTGCAGTTGCTCGCGCGAGCGCTCGGCGAATGCGCTGGTCAGCCTGGGCCTGGAAGACGCTCAGGACCTGGTCGTGGAACACGGTGGCAACATCGAGATCGACTGCCAGTTTTGCAATCAGCGCTACCTGTTCGATGCCGCCGATATCACTCAATTGTTCGCTGGAGCCGGTGTGGATACCCCGTCAGATACCCGGCACTAAAACGGTTCAGCGCAGGTAAATTCACTGCTTGGCGCCGCATTAGCGCCGTTACGACGGGAGGGCCCTACTATTTTTGGTCGTTTCTGGCATAATCCGGCCCACTTTTTGTCGCGGTAGTAGTGCACGACTTTCTACTACAAAACGTTTGGAGCACACTCGGCCACTGGCCGACGGGGAATCTCATGACGCAAGCCAATAACGCCGTGTACACCGATCTGAGTGTTGATGATCTGGTAAAAGAAGCTCTGAATCGTGGTGAAGGCGAGCTTGCCGATACCGGCGCGCTGGTTGTTCGTACCGGTCACCGTACCGGCCGCTCGCCAGTCGATCGTTTCATCGTGGAAGAGCCAACCACCCAGGCAGCCATCGCCTGGGGCCCGATCAACCGCAAGTTCCCGGCCGACAAGTTCGATGCCCTGTGGGACCGCGTCGAGGCGTTCAACAACGCGCAAGAGCATTTCGTTTCCCATGTGCATGTAGGTGCGTCCGAAGACCACTACCTGGCTGTGAAAATGACCACCCAGACTGCCTGGCAGAATCTGTTCGGTCGTTGCCTGTTCATCAATCCTGCCCAGTACAACCCGGCAGGTCGCGAAGAGTGGCAAGTACTGAACGTGGCCAACTTCGAGTGCGTGCCTGAGCGTGATGGCACCAACTCCGACGGCTGCGTGATCCTCAACTTCGCCCAGAAGAAGGTACTGATCGCCGGCATGCGTTACGCCGGTGAAATGAAGAAAGCCATGTTCTCGGTGCAGAACTTCCTGCTGCCTGCCGCCGACGTGCTGCCAATGCACTGCGCGGCCAACATCGGTGAAGCGGGCGACGTGACCCTGTTCTTCGGGTTGTCCGGCACCGGTAAAACCACCCTGTCCGCCGACGAAAGCCGTTACCTGATCGGTGACGACGAGCACGGCTGGGGCGAAGGCGTTGTGTTCAACATCGAAGGCGGCTGCTACGCCAAGTGCATCGACTTGTCCGAGAAGAACGAGCCGGTCATCTGGAAAGCCATCAAGCACGGCGCAGTCCTGGAAAACGTCGTCATCGATGACGCCAAGCACGCCGACTACGCCGATGTGAGCCTGACCCAGAACAGCCGCGCAGCTTACCCGCTGGAGCACGTTGCCAAGCGTTCCGAGAAGAACCTCGGCGGTGAGCCCAACGCGGTGATCTTCCTGACCTGCGACCTGACCGGCGTACTGCCGCCAGTTTCGATCCTCAGCGAAGAACAAGCGGCCTACCACTTCCTGTCCGGCTACACCGCTTTGGTGGGCTCGACCGAAATGGGCTCCGGCAGCGGCATCAAGTCGACGTTCTCCACCTGCTTCGGCGCACCGTTCTTCCCGCGTCCGGCTGGCGAATACGCAGAGCTGCTGATCAAGCGCATCCGCGGCTTCGGTTCCAAGGTCTACCTGGTCAACACCGGCTGGACCGGCGGTGGCTACGGCGTTGGCAAGCGCTTCAACATTCCGACCACTCGCGGCGTCATCGCAGCGATCCAGAGCGGCGCGTTGATCGGTGCTGAAACCGAACACCTCGACACCATCAACCTCGACGTGCCATTGGCCGTACCGGGCGTTGAGACTGGCCTGTTGAACCCACGTAATACCTGGGCTGACAAGGCTGCCTACGATGAATCGGCTAAAGCACTGGCCGGCCTGTTCGTCGAGAACTTCAAGAAGTTCGACGTGAGCGACGCCATCAAGGCTGCTGGTCCGAAGTTGTAAGGATTGGCTTGATGTAACGAAAAAGCCGCCTTCAGGGCGGCTTTTTCGTGGGCGTGGGCTTCAGGTCTTGAGGTGCAGGACAAATGCACCGAGCAACACCAGAATTACCCCGAGCACCTGGATTTTGCCCAGCCGCTCCTTGAAGAACAGATATCCGAGGATCGCCGCTATCCCGCCCGACAGGGTGCTGATTACCGTCACCACCGAAACCGATCCCGCCACCGCGCCCCAGGCAAATGACGAAAACCCGCCGAGGTTCATCAGGCTGGCACCGGTCAGCGTCATGCAGTTTTTCAGCGGTGGCATCTTCAGCCCGTCCTTGATTCTCAAGACGATGGCTAGCAGTACGATCAGCCCGATCAGATAGGCGAGCCACAGCATCGTCACCGGTCCAAGAACCGGCAGTACGAACTGGCCCTGCAACCAGAAACTGGTGCCATAAAACAACGCCGCCAGCAGAGCGTAGGCCACGGAACTACTGGGTTGGGTGGCGTGGGGAATCTTCGAGTCGCCATGAATGCTGGAAAGTATGACCCCGACCACACACAGGGCGATACACAGCAGCTGGAGCAAACCGATTTGCTCCCCTGCGGCCCAGGACAGCAACGTCGTCACCACCCCGTAGGACGTCACCACCGGCGCAACGATGGATGCTTTGCCCAGAGCAAAAGCCTTCGACAGCGCGAGCGCACCGGACACAGTCAGCCCTGCTGCAGCAACGCCAATCAGCCACACATTGATAGATGCCGACATGGCTTTGAGAATGAACGCAGGAAAAGCGATCAGCAGCAAACTCATTATGCTGAAGCCCAGAGCCTGGCCGAAATACACCGCTCGCTTGACGCCTACCGCCCGGGCATTCAAGCCCACCAGAAAATCCGTGCCGCCCCACAACAAGGCAGCAAGCAAGCCCATCAGTACGTCCATGCTTTGTCCCTCACGCTATGTCCTTATAGGTGTTCGCTGCAGACTCTGGAGCCAGCTCCTGCGCGTCCCAGCATCATTCTTGGCATTAAAACTGGCATTATTTCAACGAAGTTCGTGGTAAATAGCCAGAATAATGGCACTTATAGCATTTACTTGAGACCCTCCATTGTTTCAGTAGCACGGCGCTGTTGATCACAAGCTGATCTTCCAACGCTTTCATCAGATGCCGCGTATCGGCGCCATCGCAGCTCGGTTCGTTCCCCCTGTCTTGATTCCCCACGCCCTGCCAGCCCCTGCGCGGTATCATCCGGTATCTTTTTACCCCCGACCTTTTCTCGACTCGCGGCGATCGCCAGCTAGGCTTTGGGCTTTGCCAGCGGTCAACGGAGTGACAGCTTATGCACAACACCCTGGAACAGGTTTTCGGTTATCCACAATTTCGTCCCGGCCAGGAGGCTGCGATCAGCGCGGTACTGGCCGGGCGCTCGGCGGCGGCGATCTTTCCCACGGGTTCAGGTAAGTCCCTGTGCTACCAGATCGCGGCCATGCTGTTGCCACACCTGACGCTGGTGGTCTCGCCACTGCTGGCGCTGATGCAGGACCAGCTGGCATTTCTGCAGCGTCACGGTATCTCGGCAGGCAGTATCGATTCGGCGCAGAGTCGCGACGACGCCGCCGATGTGATGGCTCGGGCGAAATCGGGTGAGCTCAAGATCCTGATGGTGTCCGTGGAGCGGCTGAAAAATGAGCGCTTTCGCAACTTCCTCCAGCAGGTGCCAATCTCGTTACTGGTCGTGGACGAGGCGCACTGCATTTCCGAGTGGGGCCATAACTTCCGGCCTGATTACCTCAAGCTTCCGGACTACCAGCGCCAGTTCAACATCCCCCAGGCGCTGCTGCTGACGGCCACTGCGACGCCGAAGGTGATCGCGGACATGCAGGCCAAGTTCGCCATTGCGCCAGAAGACGTCGTGACTACCGGTTTCTACCGGCCTAATCTCAGTTTGCTGGTGGAGCCGGTGCGTGGCCAGGACAAGCGCCGGCGACTGGTTGAATGGATGAGCGAGCGGCCGGGTCAGCCCAGCATCGTCTACGTCACCCTGCAGAAAACCGCCGAGCAGATCGCCGAGCACCTGGGTCGCAATGGCATACAGGCCGAGGCCTATCACGCCGGGTTGCCCCACGAAAAACGCGAGGCGATCCAGAAGCGCTTCATGGGCGGGCAATCCAATTGCATCGTCGCCACCATCGCATTTGGCATGGGCATCGACAAAAGCGACATACGCAACGTGGTGCATTTCGACCTGCCCAAGTCCATCGAGAACTACAGTCAGGAAATCGGTCGTGCCGGGCGCGACGGGCAGCCGTCGGACTGTCTGGTGCTGGCCAACCGCGACAGCCTCAATGTGCTGGAAAACTTCGTCTACGGCGACACGCCGGAGCTGGATGGCATCCGGCACGTGCTGGATGAGTTAAAGGCGTGCGCGGCTGATGGGCAATGGGAGTTTCTGCTGGGGCCGCTGGCGGACCAGAGCAACATCCGGCAGCTGCCGCTCAAGACCTTGCTGGTTCAGCTGGAGCTGCGCCGGATCATCGCCCCGCGTTACGCCTACTACGCCGAGTACCGATTCAAATACCTGCAGGAGCCTGCCGCCTTTCTGGCCCGGTTCGAGGGGGAGCGCAAGGATTTCGTGGCGGCGATCATTCAGACCTCCACCCTTGCGCGAGCCTGGGCCACGGTGAGCTTTGACGCGCTGTACGAACGCTACCAGGCCGAGCGTAATCGGGTGGTCAAGGCCCTGGATTATTTCCAGGAAAAGGGCTGGATCGAGCTCGAAAGCAAGCAGATGACCGAGGTCTACAGCGTGCTGCAAGCAGGCTTTGACAGTCAGGCACTGGCCACGGAACTGCATGCCTACTTCACCCGGCACGAGCAAACCGAGGTCGCCCGAATTCACGCAATGCTGGATCTGTTTGCCACCGACCGCTGCCTGGGTTATCGGCTGGCCGAGTACTTCGGGGATGAACATGCTCCCCGGCAGTGCGGGCATTGTTCAGTGTGTCACGGGAATATCGCACGACTGCCGGCACCGCCTGAGCTGCCGGCGCTTATGGATAAGAATTTCGAGGCGTTGTGCGGTGAATTTATCCACAAGCACGAGCAGCACACCGGCTCCATTCCTTCGACCGAGCGGGTGACCCGATTCCTGTGTGGCATCAGTGTGCCGTTGTTTACCAAGCTCAAGGCGCGGTCAATTGCGGGGTATGCGGTGCTGGAGGAATATCCGTATGGCGAAGTGCGGGAGTGGGTCGAAACTCACCTCCAAGCCTGAGCGTGATATCTGTAGGCGCGAGCTTGCTCGCGATGGTCGTCAACGATGACGCGGGGCAACAGCTTAATTTGCGAGACCTCAAGATCATCGCGAGCAAGCTCGCTCCTACAGGGGGGGTTGGCGTCTTGGCAAACAGCGTATCCATCCGCTGAATGTCTCCCATCACAGGAATAAATTTCAAAAATGAACGGTGGCTGACTATGGTGAGGGCTGTCTTTGGATCGCCAACAAGAGAACAACCATGAGCCAGACACCGTTCAACATTCAGCGTGCCGCCGTGATTGGCGCGGGCACCATGGGCCGGGGCATTGTGATGTGCCTGGTGAATGCCGGGGTGCCAGTGCAGTGGGTCGATAATAATCCGCAGATGCTTGAGCAAGCCCTGGCAAGTGTGGCAGACACCTGCGCTCACAATGTTCGCCAGGGCCGTATCGATCAGGCCGAAGCGGATGCGCGTGTCGCGCGGGTCACTGCCGTTGCAGACTATGCGGCCATTGCTGATGTAGACCTGGTGATCGAAGCGGTGTACGAGAACCTTGAGCTCAAGCAAAAGATCTTCCGCGAGCTGGACGCTCTGCTCAAGCCTGAAGCGATTCTGGCGAGTAATACCTCGGCGCTGGATATCGACGCCATCGCTGCAGTCACCGGCCGCCCCGGGCAGGTATTGGGGCTGCATTTCTTCAGCCCGGCGCACATCATGAAACTGCTGGAAATCGTCCGCGGTGCGAAGACTGCGCCGGCGGTACTGGAGGCGGCGCTGGCGCTGGGTAAGCGCATGGGCAAGGTCAGCGTGGTGGCCGGTAACTGCGACGGTTTCATCGGCAACCGCATGCTCAATACCTACGTGCACGAAGCACGCAAGATGCTGCTGGAGGGCGCCTATCCCCATCAGGTCGATGCGGCGCTGCAAGGTTTTGGTTTTGCCATGGGCCCTTTTCGCATGTACGACGTGGTTGGCGTCGATCTGGGATGGCGCGCCCGGCAGTTGGCGGGTGTTGGCCAGGATGCGCCCGAGGTGCAGGTCGATAACCGCTTGTGCGAACTGGGTCGCTTCGGTCAGAAGAGCGGCAATGGTTACTATCACTACGAAGCCGGTAGCCGCCAGGCTGAGCGCGACGTAGAGGTCGATGCGCTGGTGCTGGAGGTCAGCGAGGGATTGGGCTATCAACGCCGTGAGATCTCGCCTGAGGAGGTGCTGGAGCGCTCCTTGCTGGCATTGGTCAATGAAGGCGCGAAGATTATTGAGGAAGGTATCGCCGGATCGGCCCACGATATCGATCTGGTCTACCTCAACGGCTATGGCTTCCCGGCCGACAAGGGCGGCCCGATGGCCTGGGCCGATCAGCAGGGGCTGACGGATATTCATCAGCGGTTGCTGGCGTTGGAGACTCGCCAGGGCGATCACTGGAATCCGGCCCGGTTGATTGGTGAGTTGGCGGCGACCGGCAAGGGGTTTGCCGACAGGTGATCACTACAGTGTTCTTGCGAGCGCCATCGCCAGCAGGCTGGCTCCCACATGGAATTGTGGGTGTTCTTAAACTTTGAGTTGAAACCCGATTGACTGTGGGAGCCAGCCTGCTGGCGAAGAATGCTGAAGCAGAATTAGCTTTAGAATTGGAATTCAATCCAAGGAAACGACGCCAATGCCCCAACGCTGCGAATACCCGCACTTCCAGCCCATCACCACGCGCTGGCATGACAACGATGCCTACGGGCACGTCAACAACGTGACCTACTACAGCTTCTTCGATACCGCGGTGAACACCTACCTGATCGAAGTCGGCGGCCTGGATATCCATGACGGCGAAGTCGTCGGTTTTGTCGTGAGTTCGGCCTGCGATTATTTCGCCTCGATTGCGTTTCCGGACCGGATTGAAATCGGCCTGCGCGTGGGCAAGCTGGGCAACAGTTCGGTGCAGTACGAACTGGCGGTGTTCAAGGCAGGGGAAGACGAGGCCTGTGCAGCAGGGCGCTTTGTGCATGTGTTTGTCGATCGCGGGTCGAATCAGCCGGTGGCGATTCCGGGCGGGTTGCGCGGGGCGCTGGAGCGGTTGGTGGTTTGACTGGCAAAAAAAATCGCGGCCCTGGGGCCGCGATTTTTTGATCTACCGGTAAACGAGGCGATTGATGCCTCAGTCGCGATAGCGATGTTTGTGCTTGCGGTGGCCGTAGGCATGGCCGCGACCCCGATGATCATCGCGATAGTAGCGACGATCATCACGGCCACCGCGATAAGAGCGACGATTATCGTCCTCATCGCTCTTGTTGCCCATGTAGTTGCCGAGTGCGCCACCCGCGCCACCGCCTGCTGCGGAGCCGATCAGGCTGCCTGTGGTGCCGCCTACGCTGCGACCGACCACGTTACCGCCGGCTGCGCCCAGCGCACCACCGATGGCGGCTTCGCCACGGCTGCGTTTGTCTGCGCCGACGGCACTACCACCCGCGCCACCCAGGGCTGCGCCGATGGTTGAACCTGTATTGCCGCCTAACGATTGACCGACGACTGAGCCCAAAACCCCGCCCAATGCGCCGCCCACGCCTGCTTCGGTGGTGCCTCCGGCAGAAGCGAAGCCACTGACCAGGCCAAGGGACAACAAGAGAATCGAGGAGAACTTCATAGAGGAACCTCAAGGGGATGACGGCGCGATCCTGAGGCTGGGAGGTACTGGTTACAATCGAAATCCGACGAGTGACACGACTTGTACACAATTGCGTAAGTTACTGTTTTTTGGGCGGAACTTAATGCTTTTTCGCTGGTCTTTATCTACTTAAGACAGGCCGTTTCCACCCGGAAACGGCCTTTTTTGTGGGTGATGAGTGGGTAGGGCAGCTACGCTGACCTGGCCATGATCAGACCATTTTCGCTTGCCGCTTCGAGTCGAATCGCCACGAACTTCGACGTCGGCGTGTGGCTGCCATCTCCCGTGCTTTCCAACGGTACCAGAGGATTCACCTCCGGATAGTAAGCGGCTGCCTGTCCCGCCGGAATATCAAACGCCAGCAACGTAAAACCCTTCACCCGGCGCTCACGCCCATCGTCCCAGATTGAAACGATGTCCGCCTTCTGTCCAGGCTTGAAGCCCAGGCGAATGATGTCGGCTTCGTTGACAAACAGCACGTCGCGCTGCCCCTTGACCCCGCGATACCGGTCATCGAGCCCGTAAATAGTGGTGTTGTACTGATCGTGGGAACGCATCGACTGCATGATCAGATCCGGCAACACGCCCGTGGCGCGCGTTCGTTCGTGAACCAGGTCCTTGGGCAGGATATTGGGGCGGAAGCTGGCCCGGCCCGACGCCGTATTCCACTTGCGCGCACCGGCGCTGTTGCCCAGGTAAAAACCGCCTGGATTCTTCACTTTCTCGTTAAAGTCCTTGAAACCCGGAATGGTATCGGCGATCAGGTCGCGAATGCGGTCGTAGTCGGCCACCAGCCAGCTCCAGTCCACGGGCCGGCTGCCCAGGGTAGCGGCGGCGATACCGGCGATGATCGACGGCTCCGAGCGCATCTGGTTGGACAGCGGCTGCAACTGGCCGTTGGAGGCGTGGACCATGCTGAACGAGTCTTCAACGGTCACCGCTTGCGGGCCTTCGGTCTGGATATCGATATCGGTGCGACCCAGGCACGGCAGGATCAGCGCGTCCTTGCCGTGGGCCAGATGGCTGCGGTTGAGCTTGGTGCTGATCTGCACGGTCAGGTCGCAGCTGCTCAGCGCCTTGAAGGTGCGTGGGCTGTCCGGCGTGGCTTGGGCGAAGTTGCCGCCCAGGCCGATGAACACCTTGGCACGACCCTCGGCCATCGCATGAATCGCCTCGACCACGTTGTGGCCGCTCGCGCGCGGCACCTTGAACTGGAAGCGACGTTCGAGGGAATCGAGGAACGCCACCGGCGGACGTTCGTTGATGCCCATGGTCCGGTCGCCTTGCACGTTGCTGTGGCCACGCACCGGACACAGGCCGGCGCCTGGGCGACCGATGTTGCCGCGCAGCAGCATCAGGTTGGCGATTTCCTGAATCGTCGGCACGGAATGACGGTGCTGGGTAATGCCCATTGCCCAGCACATGATCACGTTCTTGCCCGAGGCGTACATGCGCGCCGCTTGCTCGATTTCCACCAGGGCAAGGCCGGATTGCTCGACGATCTGCTCCCAAGGTGTGTCATCGATGGCGCCCATGTACTCCAGCACATTGACGCTGTGCTCATTGAGGAAGTCATGGTCGAACACCGCGGGCCCGCCAGTCTTCTGCGCGTCGCGCTCCCATTGCAGCAGGAATTTGGCCATGCCGCGCAGCAAGGCCATGTCGCCGCCAAGCGCTGGCCGGAAGTACGCGGTATTGGTCGGCTTGTCGCCATTGGTCAGCATTTCGATCGGGTGCTGCGGATGCTGGAAACGTTCCAGCCCACGCTCTTTCAACGGGTTGACGCACACCACCTGGGCGCCGCGCTTGACCGCTTCACGCAGCGGCTCCAGCATCCGGGGGTGGTTGGTGCCGGGGTTCTGGCCCCAGACAAATATCGCATCGGCGTGTTCGAAATCGTCGAACGTCACCGTGCCTTTACCCACGCCGACACTTTGCGCCAACGCCACGCCGCTGGCCTCGTGGCACATGTTCGAACAATCGGGGAAGTTGTTGGTGCCATAGGCGCGCACAAACAGTTGATACAGGTAGGCCGCTTCGTTACTGGCGCGCCCCGAAGTGTAGAACTCGGCCTGATCCGGGCTCGACAGGCCCTGCAGGTGTTTGCCGATCAGGGCGAAGGCCGCTTCCCAGCTGATCGGCTTGTAGCGATCGGTCTCGGCGTCGTAGCTCATCGGTTCGGTCAGGCGGCCCTGATACTCCAGCCAGTAGTCGCTTTGCTCCAGCAGCGAGCTGACGCTGTGTTTGGCGAAGAATGCAGCATCCACCCGGCGCTTGGTCGCTTCCCAGTTCACAGCCTTGGCGCCGTTTTCGCAGAACTTCACCATGCCGCTTTCCGGCGAGTCGCCCCAGGCGCAACCCGGGCAGTCAAAGCCGCCGTTCTGGTTGGTCTTGAGCATCATGCGCAGGTTCTTCAGCGCGTTGTCGCTGGTCAGCCACGCCTGGGCCACACTGATCAGCGCGCCCCAGCCACCGGCCGGGCCTTTGTAGGGCTTGTAGCGGGGGACGGGTTTCTGGTCGGCTTGATGATGTTGGCTCACGTGAGGTTCTCCATCGCAGGGCTGTAGACCCGCGGCGCACTTTTCTGCGGCAGGTGGATGAGATTGAGGTTGTGTCGGCGCGCCCATTGCACAGCAAGGCCTGTCGGCGAAGAGAGGCTGACGAGGGTCTGGATGCCTGCGCGCAACACTTTCTGGATCAGTTCGAGGCTGCAACGACTGGTGACGATCGCCAGCCCCGCGCCAATCGGGATGTCCTGGCGGATCAGGCCGCCAATCAGCTTGTCGAGGGCGTTGTGCCGGCCGATATCTTCGCGACCCAGCAGCAACTCGCCCCGATCATTCATGAACACCGCGGCATGTACCGCTCCGCAGTGTTGGCCAAGGGGCTGGAAAGCACCGATGCGCTGGCGCAAGCCGTCGAGCCAGGCAATCGGCGGCAATGGCGCCCCAGGCAATACTTTCAGGTCTGGCAGTGCCTGCTCGACCGCCTCCACTCCGCACAACCCGCAACCGCTGGTTCCGGCCAGTTGCCGGCGTTGCTGCTTGAGGTTCCAGAATGCACGGTTGGCGATAGTGACTTGCGCGTACTGCGCCGAGCCGGAGCCGCTGAGTTGCAGGTCGTAGATGTCGGCGGGGTCGTTGATGATGCCGCTGCCGAGGCTGAAACCGACGATGAAGTCTTCCAGGTCGGTTGGAGTCACCAGCATCACGGCCTGGCTGATGCCGTTGTAGGCAATCGCCAGCGCAACTTCCTCGGCCAGCTCGGTATGGGCCGATCCGGACGCATCAAGGTTGCTGTAGCTGTAGGTTTGACTCGCAGCGGGCGCGGGCGTTTCGAGGGCAGGCGCCGCGCAGGCTGGGCGCTTGGCGTTCATGGCATCACCACGGTTTGATCAGCTTTAAGCCTAGGCGCGTCAAACGGTCGCGTCTAATCGCTAATACTGATGTGCCGATAGACGGCGTCGATCAAGCGTCCGTGGATGATTTTTGATAAATCGCAAAACACGCCTCTGCCAGTGCCGATCGAGGTGCGCTGCGCCGCATGATCAAGCCCAGGCGCGCGAGCGTCTGGGCGTTTTCAATGGGTTGCAGGCGCAGATGATCGGTGAGGTTTTCCAGGCCGCCGTCCAGCGGCATCACGGCGCAACACAAGCCGCCGTGCACAGCTTGTAACAGTTGATGCACGGCGTCGGTCTGCAGCAGAGGCTGGGGACTGAGGCCACGACTGTGGAAATTGTGGTCGATGGATTGGCGAAAGTGCATGCCGCTGGTGAGCATGCCCAGCGGTAATTCGATCAACGACTCCCAACTCAGCGGCGCCTCGCTGAAACTGTAGAAGCGCTGATCGTAAAGCAGGCCCATGCGGGTTTCGCTGAAGGCCAGGGAGTCGAAACGCTCGCCGTCGAGGCGTTCCAGGTAAGACACGCCGAGGTCCAGGCGGTTGTTCGCCAGCTGTTCGAGAATTTGCTCGGAGCTCAATGCAGACAACTCGAACCGCAGGTTCGGGTGTTCGGCATGCAGGCGCTGCATCAACGGCAATGGATCGAAACTCGATAACGGCACCACCCCCAGGCGCAGGGTGCCGACCAGATTGCCGCGACAGGCGGCCGCCTCGGCTTGCAGCCCGTCGTAGGCCGCCAGCACCGTGCGCGCCCACGCCAGCACTCGCTCGCCCGGCGCGGTAAAGCCTTCAAAGCGTTGGCCACGGTTGACCAGCGGTAATTCGAGCTCTTCTTCCAGGCTGCGTAAACGCATCGACAAGGTCGGTTGGGTGATGTGGCAGCGTGCGGCGGCCTGGCCGAAGTGTCGCGTTTCGTCGAGTGCGATGAGGAATTTCAGCTGCTTGATGTCCATCTTCGCTCCAGGGCGCAGGAAGGCGCCGATTCTAGCCCCTGGCGGGAAGCGGCGTCATTGGTCGGGTTGGAACCGCAGTGTGCAAGCTTGGTCTAGGCTTTTGCGTCTGGACCCTTTTATTACCATGGAGAGCACACGATGAGCCTTTTCAGTTTTCTCAAAGAAGCCGGTGAAAAAATCCTCGACGCACTGACGCCGGACAAGGCCGAAGCCAACAGCGAGGCGCTGACCAAGCACGTCAAGGATGCGCTGACGGGGATCGATACTTCGAAGATCCAGGTCAAGGTCGAGGGCGACAAGGTGATCGCCAGTGGTGAAGCCGCCACCCAGGAAGAGAAAGAAAAGATCCTGTTGTCCCTGGGCAACGTGGCGGGCGTCAGTGGTGTTGAAGACCAGATTACCGTGACCGGGCCAGTGATGGTGGCTGCGAAGTTTGTGGTGGTGGAGAAGGGCGATACGCTGAGCGCGATCTCCCTGCGGGTGTATGGCAATGCCAACCTGTACAACAAGATTTTCGAGGCCAACAAACCGATGCTCAAGGACGTGAACAAGATCTATCCGGGGCAGTCGTTGCGGATTCCTGAGTAAAGCTTTAGATCGCCATCGCGGGCAAGCGTTGCCCGCGATGCAGCCGAATCGGTCTAGAGACCGGCAACCAGATCCCGATAATCCTCAACCGCCGCAAACTCAGCCGTGTCCTTTGGGCCCTTGCGACTGTCCGGCTCCCGCACGGCCAGCAGATGTGCCACGCCAAAATCCCGCGCACTGCGCAAAATCGGCAGCGTGTCGTCAATAAACAGGCTGCGCGCCGGATCGAAGCCGATGTCCGCCTGCAGGGCGTCCCAGAACTGCGGATTTTCCTTGGGATAGCCGTAATCGTGGGAGCTGATCAGCCGCTCGAAGTAAGGCGCCAGTTCAATCCGTTCAAGCTTGAGTGAAAGGGAATCGCGGTGGGCGTTGGTGATCATCACCACACGCTTGCCGGCTTGTTTGATCGCCGCCAGGAACGTGTCCGCGTCCGGGCGCAGGGCGATCAGGTGCGCGGTCTCCAGTTTCAACTCGCGAACCGATAACTTCAGCTCGGTGCTCCAGAAATCCAGGCAATACCACTGCAACTGTCCGGCGTGGCGTTCGAACAGCGGCTGCAACTCCATCTCGGCCATTGCCAGGCTGACTCCGTGCAGCTGCGCATAGCGTTGCGGCAGGTGCTCCAGCCAGAAATGGTTGTCAAAATGCAGGTCCAGCAAGGTGCCGTCCATGTCCAGCAAAACGGTATCGATGTCATGCCAGGGCAGCAGGGACATAAAAAACTTCTCCAGCGGTAAAAAGGATATCCGGGGTCAACATTCAGGATAGGCCGGGTATAGTAACTCGCTATCACCCAGGAGCCGCTCATGCGCCAAAAACCTACCATCCTCGCTCGCGAGATCGTCGCCACCAGCCGCCTGTTCTGCGTCGAAGAGCTGAAGTTGCGCTTTTCCAATGGCGTCGAGCGCACTTATGAGCGACTGGTCGGCAAGGGCGCCGGCTATGGCGCGGTGATGATCGTGGCGATGCTGGATGCGGATCATGCGGTGCTGGTCGAGGAATACTGCGGCGGTACCGATGAGTACGAGATGTCGTTGCCCAAGGGTTTGATCGAACCCGGCGAAGACGTGCTGGCGGCGGCCGAGCGCGAGCTCAAGGAGGAAGCCGGGTATGGCGCGCGGCAGCTGGAACACCTGACCGAATTGTCCTTGTCGCCCGGCTACATGAGCCAGAAGATCCAGGTGGTGCTGGCCACGGACTTGTACGAGGAACGCCTGGAAGGCGACGAGCCCGAGCCGATGGGCGTAAGCAAGGTCAACCTGCGCGAGCTGTCGGCGCTGGCGCAGAACCCGCAATTCACCGAAGGCCGTGCGTTGGCCGCGCTCTATCTGGCCCGGGATCTGCTGACACAGCGCGGGGTGTACCAGCCATGAATTTCCCGCATCCATTGATGGCGCCCGTGATCGAACTGGCCTTGCTGGCAGGCGACGCCATTTTGCCGTTCTGGCGCACCGGCACGGCCGTGACTGCCAAGGCCGACGATTCACCCGTCACAGCCGCTGACCTGGCGGCTCACCATCTGATTCTGGACGGGCTGACCGCTCTGGACCCAAGCATCCCGGTGCTCTCGGAAGAAGACGCCAACATCCCCCAAAGCGTGCGCGCCGGCTGGCAGCGCTGGTGGCTGGTCGATCCGCTGGACGGGACCAAGGAATTCATCTCGGGCAGCGAGGAGTTCACCGTCAACATCGCCTTGATCGAGCAAGGCCGCGTGGTGTTTGGGGTGGTATCGATGCCGACCAATGGGCGCGTTTATGTCGGAGGCGCAGGCCTGGGGGCATGGCGTTCGGATAAAGGTGCCGAGCCTTTGCCTATTCAGGTCCGCCAGGTCCCGCCGGCAGGTGAAGCTTTTACCGTAGTCGCCAGCCGCCGCCATTCGAGCCCCGAGCAGGAACGCTTGCTTGCAGGCTTGAGCGCGAGCCTGGGTGAGCTGGAGTTGGCCAACATCGGCAGCTCATTGAAGTTTTGCCTGCTGGCCGAAGGCGCGGCGGATTGTTACCCGCGCCTGGCGCCGACTTCGCAGTGGGACACGGCGGCGGCCCAGGGAGTGCTGGAAGGTGCTGGGGGCGAAGTGCTGGAGTTGAGCGGTAAAACGTTCAGTTACCCGGCGCGGGAATCGTTGTTGAACGGGTTTTTCCTGGCGCTGCCGGCCCAGGCATCCTGGCGACAGCAGTTGTTGAAACTGGCCCAGGGTTAACGATCGAAAAAGCGCAGCCTGTCCGCACCGTAGGAGCTGCCGAGTGCAACGAGGCTGCGATCTTTTGATCTTAACGGTGCAAAACGTACTGCCCGCTAAACGTCACCGCATCCTCGGCACCCTCCGCATTCACAATCCGCGATTGCAGGGTCAGTCTCGCCCGTCCATACCGCCGGTACATCGCCAAAAATTTCTTCCACTGCGCCGCACCGGGTGCCTGGCAAATCGCAATCGCGTCCATGGTCACCGGCAGCGGATAACTGATTTGCCCTTCCTGAATCACGATGTGCCCGTCTTCAATGCCTTCCTCGCGCAACCGCAGGTGCAACCAGCCCCACCCCGCCAGTACGGCGGCGCAATACAGGCTGCCGCCAAACATCGTGCTCTTGTGGTTGACGTTGGCCTCCAGCGGCAGGTGCAGACGTAACTGCTGATCGTGCCAGTCGAGCACCTTGAGGCCCATGTCCCGTGTCAGGGGAATGTCGTGGTGCAGGATGCTTTCCAGGTGACGACTGTCGCGGCTCATGAACGCTCTCTTGTCTGTGGGCGGTGATTGGACGGTGGCTCAGTCGAGTTCGTCGGTGGCGTTGTGGGCGCCGCCATCGGCAAAGTTGAGCCCGTGCTTGCGTAGTTTGTCGTGCAGGGTTTTGCGCGGGATGCCCAGTGCTTCCGCCAGGCTGCGGACCGAGCTGTGGGAGCGCGCGAGCTCGGCGGCGATCAGGCTCTTCTCGAAGTTTTCCACCTGTTCGCTCAACCCGCCACTGATCACCTCAACCGTGACCCCGGATGTGCCATCCGGTGCGCTGTTGTCCAGGGCCAGTTCCAGGCCCAGGGCGAAGCGCTCGGCGGCGTTTTGCAGCTCCCGTACGTTGCCTGGCCAGCTGTGGCGCAGTAGCAGAGCGCGTTGACCCGGTTGCAGTTCGTGGGGCGGCAGACCGTGGCGGGTGCTGGCCTCGTTGGCGAAATGCTGGAACAGCATCAGGGCATCTTCGCCGCGCTCGCGCAAAGGCGGGATGCGCAGCGGCGCCACATTGAGGCGGTAGTACAGGTCGGCCCGAAAACGGCCTTGGTCGGCAGACTGGCGCAGGTCTTCCTTGGTCGCAGCGATGACACGGATGTCCAGCGGGATTTGCTGGTTGCCGCCAAGCCGCTCAACCACGCGCTCTTGCAGCAGGCGCAGCAGCTTGACCTGCACATCCAGACTCATGCTCTCGATTTCATCGAGAAACAGCGTGCCGCCGTTGGCGAATTCGAACTTGCCAATGCGGCGCTTCTGCGCCCCGGTGAAAGCGCCGGGCTCGTGCCCGAACAGCTCGCTCTCCACCACCGATTCAGCCAGGGCGCCGGCATTGATTGCCACGAATGGCCCGTTGCGACGACTCGACAGATCGTGCAGCGCGCGGGCGACCACTTCCTTGCCCGCGCCGGTTTCGCCAAGGATCAGCACGTCCGCCCGGGTGGCCGCCAAGGCGCCGATCTGCTCGCGCAGGCGCGCCATTGGCGCTGAATGTCCAACCAGCCGTGCGCTCAACTCGTTGCGATCGCTCAGTGCCAGGCGCAGGCTGCGGTTATCCAGCACCAACCGGCGCAGGGCCAGCGCCCGGCGCACGCTGTCGAGCAGGGCATCGCTGGCAAAGGGTTTTTCCAGGAAGTCGTAGGCCCCGGCGCGCATCGCTTGCACCGCCAGCGGTACGTCGCCATGGCCGGTGATCAACAACACCGGCAGCTCCGGGTCCTGGGCATGCAGTTCGGTCAGCAGTTCGAGACCGTCCATGCCCGGCATGCGAATATCGCTGACCACCACGCCCGGCCAGTCTCGCTCCAGCTGCGCAGCCAGGCCCTTGGCTTCGGCCAGCGGCAGGATCTTCAGGCCGGCAAGGTCCAGCGTCTGGCTCAGGGCCTGGCGCAAGTGCGGATCGTCGTCGATCAGCACGACCTGGATGCGGTTGTCGATGGTCATGCACTTCGGTCCTCGGACGGTTGCAGGCTCACGCCCGGTGCGCCTGCGCGCAATTTCAAGGTAATCAGCGCGCCGCCTTCCTTGTGGTTGGAGAACGACAGTTCACCACCGAAGGCGCGCATCAGTGTTTCGCAGATCGCCAGCCCCAGCCCCAGGCCCTGGGTGCGGGTCTTGGTGGTGTAGAAAGGTTCGCTGGCGCGACCCAGTGCTTCCATGCAAAACCCCGGGCCGTTGTCGCGAATGTACAGGTTGACGCCTTCGGCAGTGGATTGGGCACTCAGCCACAGTTTACGCGGCGGGCCTTTTTCCGTAAGGGCGTCCAGGGCGTTCGCCAGCAAATTGCCCAGCACCTGGCGCAGGCGGGTTTCGCCGGCTTCGACCCACAAGGTGGCGGCCGGCAAATCGCGGATCAGTTCGACCTCCATGCTGCGCCGGCGCTTGGCGAGCAGGGCCAGTGCGTCGTCCAGCGCCGGTTGCAGGGCCACGCTCTCCGGCGCATGGCGATCGCGGCGGGCGAACGCGCGCAGGTGGGCGATAATCGAGGCCATGCGTGCAGTCAGTTCACTGATCAGCTTGAGGTTGCCACGGGCGTCGTCGGTGCGCTGGTGATCGAGCAGCACTTCGGCGTTTTCCGCGTAGCTGCGGATCGCCGCCAGTGGCTGATTCAACTCGTGACTGATGCTGGCAGACATCGTCCCCAGTGCCGACAGCTTGCCGGCCTGCACCAGGTCATCCTGGGCGCGCACCAATTCCTGCTGGGCCTGTTCGCGTTCCAGCACTTCCTCCTTGAGACGCCGGTTGAGCCCTTCGAGGTCGCTGGTGCGCTCGGCAACCCGGCCTTCCAGTTCACGACGGGCCTTGGCCTCGAAGGCGATCCGCTCCAGGTAATGGCGGCGGCGCTGCATCATCAGGCCGAGCAGCAGCATCAACACCAGCAGGGTGGCGCCGCCAATGGCAACGACCGTGCGCACCGGGCGGTCGATCAGGGTGCGCGGCGCGAGGATGTTCACCGTCCAGCCCGTCTCGTCGATCTGGTGGGACTGGGTCAGCCACGCATTGGGGTTGAGCTTGAGCGGCTGGGGATCGCGAGTGGGGTAGGGTTGGATCGCCGTGATCGCCTTGTTCTCCGCCTCGCTCAACGTGCGGGTCGAACGAAAGCGCCATTCCGGCCGTGAGGTGAGAATGACCACGCCATTTTGATCGGTGGCCAGCAGCTGTTCCGGGGTGTTGCCCCACAGGCTCTCGGTATGGTCGAGGTCAACCTTGACCACCAGTACGCCGATGATCTTTTCGCCTTGGCGAACCGCCGCCGCAAAAAAATAGCCACGCTTGGCCGAGGTCGTGCCCAGGCCGAAGAAGCGCCCAAGGCGACCGGCCATGGCTTCGCTGAAGTAGGGGCGGAAGGAAAAATTGCGCCCCACGAAGCTGTCGTGTTTGTCCCAGTTGGACGCCGCCAGGGTTTTGCCGGTGGTGTCCATCAGGTACATGACTTCGGCGCCGGTCTGGGCACTGATGTTTTTCAGCAGGCGGTTGGCGTTGCCTTGGCTCACGCCGTCGTCCGGCGCGCCCAGGACGGCGCGCAGGGCTGGAAGCTCGCCGAGAATTTGCGGCAGCACCTCATAACGGTGCAGGGTGCCCAACAGGTTGGCGACGTACAGGTCGAGCGTCTGGCGGTTCTGCCCGGCCAGTTCGCTGCGGTAATAGCGTTCGGCCAGATGCTCCAGCGGCCACAGCAACGGCGCCAGGCATAGCGCGAGCAGTGCGAGGCTGCGCCAGCGGGGTCTGCGGGGGAGAGTCGGGGTCATGAGGTCGAGCGCCTGTCGCGTTGATGGTCGGCATTCTTGCGCAAAGTGCCGGGTGGCGCGAGGGGTGTGTGATTGTGGGGGGTTGCGTATCGCCCCGAGCAATGGCGATATAAGCGCCTGATCAAATTCTCAGGGGTCGTTGTATGCCGCTCGCCACGTTGATTCATCGCGCCAGTTTGCCCAGCCCACAAGTGTCGGCCGAGCTTGCGCTTGGGCTGCTCGCAGAGCATTACGGGTTGAGCGGAACGCTGCGGGCCCTGGGCAGTCAGCAGGATCTTAATTACCGCGTGGACAGCGATCAGGGGCGCTTCGTCCTGAAAATCTGCCGCGGCGACTATGCCGTGCAAGAGCTGCAAGCCCAGCATGCGGGCCTCAAGCACCTGGCCGAAAAAGCCGGGGTGCACGTGCCACGGGTTATTGGCGCCAGGAGCGGCGCGGACCTGCTGACCCTGCAAGTGGCCGATCAGACCGTGCATGTGCGTCTGCTGGGTTACATCGACGGCCAGCCGCTGACAGACCTCGATCACCTGCCCGGTGCCGTCGTTGCCGGGTTCGGGCGGCTCTGCGGCGAAATGGACCTGGCGCTGGCCGACTTCGATCACCCCGGCCTGACCCGCACGCTGCAATGGGATGCCCGTCACGCCAATGCGCTGATTGCGCACTTGCTGCCGGTGATCAAGGATGACACCCAGCGCCGGCAAATCGCCGATGCAGCGGAACGCGCCGAACGGCATCTGCAACCGCTGGTGGACAAGCTGCCGGTGCAGGCCATTCACATGGACATCACCGACGACAACGTAGTCTGGCAACGCGATGCTGATCGCCTGTGGCAATTGCAGGGCGTGATCGATTTCGGCGACCTGATCCGCACCTGGCGCATCACCGATCTGTCGGTGACCTGCGCGGCGCTGTTGCATCATGCCGGTGGCGATCCGTTTTACATCCTGCCGGCGGTGCAGGCGTATCACGCGGTCAATCCACTGGCGCACGCAGAGCTCCTGGCGCTGTGGCCGCTGATCGTGGCCCGCGCCGCCGTGCTGGTGCTCAGTGGTGAGCAGCAGGTGAGCATCGATCCGGGCAATGCCTACAGCCGTGACAACCTGACCCACGAATGGGAAATCTTTCGCGTGGCCACTTCGGTACCGTTGGAATTGATGGAGGCGGCGATCCTGTCTGCGGTCGGTCAGCACCTGCCGGGCATTGGCAGCGAAGGGTTTGCCCCGCTGCTGCCGGGCCTGGTCGGACGGGAGTTTGCCCTGATTGACCTGGGCGTCCTGAGCCCGCATTTCGAAGCCGGCAACTGGGAGCAGCCAGGCATCGATCAGCGTCTGCTGGACGAGGCAGCCGCCGTGCATGAGCTGGCGGCCAGTCGCTACGGGCAATATCGCCTGTCGCGCACCCAGCCGGATTCGTTTCGCGAGCCGGACACTTGCCCGCTGCACGTCGAATTAAGGGTGCCCATGGGCACGGCGGTCGAGTCGCCATTTGCCGGCATGGTTCATGAGCCTGAACCAGGCGTGCTGCAACTCGATGGCCCGCAATTGAGCCTGCGGTTGTGGGGCGTCCAGCCGTCGCTGCACACGGGCGCGGCACTGGTCAAAGGCCAGGTGTTGGGTGCGGTAAACGGGCCGCTGCGGGTGCAGCTGTGTCGTGGCGCTTCGCTAAACGCGCCGTTGTTCTGCACACCTTCCCGGGCTGCCGCCTGGCAGGCGCTATGCCCGTCGCCGGCAAGCCTGCTGGGGCTGGCCTGCGATGCGGAGCAGGAGCTGGACTCGCAGACCCTGCTGGCGCGTCGCGAGGCCAGTTTCGCCCGTACGCAAAAACACTACTACGTCGACCCGCCGCGCATCGAGCGCGGCTGGCGCAATCACCTGATCGACATGCAGGGCCGCTCCTACCTCGACATGCTCAACAACGTTGCAGTCTTGGGCCATGGCCATCCGCGCATGGCGGCGGTCGCCAGTCGCCAGTGGTCGCTGCTCAATACCAACTCGCGTTTCAACTACGCGGCGGTCGCCGAGTTTTCCGAGCGACTGCTCAAGCTGGCGCCAGACTCCATGGACCGGGTGTTCCTGGTCAACAGCGGCAGCGAGGCCAATGACCTGGCCATCCGCCTGGCCTGGGCCTACAGCGGCGGGCGCGACATGCTCAGCGTGCTGGAGGCTTACCACGGCTGGACGGTGGGCGCGGACGCCGTTTCGACCTCGATCGCCGACAACCCGCAAGCCTTGAGCAGCCGCCCGGACTGGGTGCATCCGGTGACGGCGCCGAACACCTATCGCGGCGAATTCCGCGGCCCCGACAGCGCTCCCGATTACGTGCGCAGCGTCGAGCACCACCTGGCGAAAATCGCCGGGCAGCAGCGCCAGCTTGCCGGGTTCATTTGCGAACCGGTCTATGGCAACGCGGGCGGAATCTCGTTGCCGCCGGGTTATTTGAAGCAGGTCTACGCCCTGGTACGCGCCCAGGGTGGCGTGTGCATCGCCGATGAAGTGCAGGTCGGCTACGGTCGTATGGGCCACTTTTTCTGGGGGTTTGAGGAGCAGGGCGTGGTGCCGGACATCATCACCATGGCCAAGGGCATGGGCAACGGCCAGCCCTTGGGCGCGGTGATCACTCGCCGGGAAATCGCCGAGGCGCTGGAGGCCGAGGGCTATTTCTTCTCGTCGGCAGGTGGTAGTCCGGTGAGCTGTCAGATCGGCATGGCGGTGCTGGATGTGATGGAGGAAGAAAAACTCTGGGAGAACGCGCAGGTCGTGGGCGGGTACTTCAAGGAGCGACTTGAGGCCCTGATCGATATTCATCCGCTGGTGGGCGCGGTGCATGGCTCCGGGTTTTATCTTGGGGTGGAGCTGATCCGTAACCGCGAGACCCTGGAGCCGGCGACGCAGGAGACTACGGCGCTGTGTGATCGCCTGCGCGAGCTGGGGATTTTCATGCAGCCGACGGGGGATTATCTGAACGTGCTGAAAATCAAACCGCCGATGGTGACGTCGCGCCGGAGTGTGGATTTCTTCGTGGATATGCTTTCGAAGGTGCTTGCAGAGGGCCTTTGAGCCCGATGGCCATTGCGCTGTTGGGGGTGTGTTGGGGGAGTACGGGTGTGGGGTAATCCATGAACATCGATTTCTATCGGTGTTTTAAGCGTATTCATTCATATTTTTTAAAAATATTTGCTTTGAAAGCCGATTTTTATCGGCTATAAAGTCGCCATTGCCTCGGCATGGTGAAATTCCGCCTGGGCTTCCGCTTTCTGTCATGGGTCGTCGTCACACTCGACCCCAGCCGCTTGCCCAGGAGATGATTCATGAGTCGTATCGTTACCGTCGCCGCCACCCAGATGGCTTGTTCCTGGGACCTCGAGGCCAACCTCGAGACCGCTGAAAGGCTGGTCCGCGAGGCTGCAGCCAAGGGTGCGCAAATCATCCTGATCCAGGAATTGTTCGAAGCACCGTACTTCTGCCAGAAGCCCAACGCCGATTACCTGCAACTGGCCACCCCGGTCGAAGACAACGTCGCCATCAAGCACTTCCAGAAAATCGCCAGGGAGCTGCAAGTCGTGCTGCCCATCAGCTTCTACGAGCTGGCCGGCCGCGCGCGCTTCAACAGCATCGCCATCATTGATGCAGACGGCAGCAACCTCGGGATTTATCGGAAAAGCCACATCCCGGACGGCCCCGGTTACCATGAAAAGTATTACTTCAACCCGGGCGATACCGGCTTCAAGGTGTGGAATACCCGCTACGCGAAAATCGGCGTGGGCATCTGCTGGGACCAGTGGTTCCCCGAGTGTGCCCGCAGCATGGCGCTGCAAGGCGCGGAAATCCTGTTCTACCCGACCGCCATCGGCAGCGAGCCGCACGACAAGACCATCTCGTCCCGCGACCACTGGCAGCGTGTGCAACAAGGCCATGCCGGCGCCAACCTGATGCCGCTGATCGCCAGTAACCGTATCGGCAATGAAGAGCAGGACGGCTACGACATCACCTTCTACGGTTCGTCGTTTATCGCCAACCAGTTCGGCGAAAAAGTGCAGGAACTCAATCAAACCGAAGAAGGCGTATTGGTCCACAGCTTCGATCTGGACCTGCTGGAACATACCCGCAGTGCATGGGGCTCCTTCCGTGACCGCCGCCCCAACCTGTATGGTGCTATCAAAACCCTAGACGGTGCCCTGGAGTCCTGATCGTCATGACCACTTTAAACAGCACGCCCCGCGCCGATGGCTTCTACATGCCGGCCGAGTGGGCGCCACAAACCCAAACCTGGATGATCTGGCCAGAGCGCCCCGACAACTGGCGTCTGGGCGGCAAGCCGGCGCAGGCCGCCCACGTTGCAGTGGCCAAGGCCATCGCGCGTTTCGAACCGGTGACCGTGGCGGTCTCCGCCGGCCAGTATGAAAATGCCCGTGCGCGCCTGGACGTGCCGAATATCCGGGTCGTCGAGATGTCCAGCGACGACGCCTGGGTCCGCGACACCGGTCCGACTTTCGTGATCAACAACAGTGGCGAAGTTCGCGGCGTGAACTGGGACTTCAACTCCTGGGGCGGCTTCGACGGCGGCCTCTATTCGCCGTGGAACCGCGACTCGCAGGTCGGCGGCAAGATCCTCGAGATCGAACGCAGCCCGCGCTATCGCACCGAAGGTTTTGTGCTCGAAGGCGGCTCGATTCACGTCGACGGCGAAGGCACGCTCATCACCACCGAAGAGTGCCTGCTCAATCGCAACCGCAATCCACACCTGAACCGCGCTGACATCGAAGCGGTGCTGAGCGCCAACCTGGCTGTGGATAAAATCATCTGGCTGCCGGACGGTTTGTTCAACGACGAAACCGACGGTCATGTGGATAACTTCTGCTGCTACATCCGTCCGGGTGAAGTGCTGTTGGCCTGGACCGACGATCCGCAAGACCCGAACTACCCGCGCTGCCAGGCCGCAATGAAAGTGCTGGAAAGCGCCACTGATGCCAAGGGGCGCCCATTCATGGTGCACAAGATGCCGATTCCGGGGCCGCTGTACGCGACCGAGGAAGAGTGCGCGGGCGTGGATCCGGTCGACGGCAGCCAGGAACGAAATCCAGGCGTTCGCCTGGCGGGTTCCTATGTGAACTTCCTGATCGTCAACGGCGGCATCATCGCCCCAAGTTTCGACGACCCGCTGGATGGTCCCGCGCGGGAAATCCTGCAGAGCCTGTTCCCCCAGCACGAAGTGGTGATGGTGCCGGGGCGTGAGTTGTTACTGGGCGGCGGCAACATTCACTGCCTTACCCAACAGCAGCCGGCGCCGCACAACGAGTGAGTGGGGTTGTAACAGATTGAGTTGACTGGAAAAATTTCAACTCGACGATTTTCCTGCTGACTTACACGAGAGGCCCGCCGTCCATCAGGACCGCGGGCTTTTTTATGTCCGCTCATCGACAACGTCAACACATTGGCACAGCTCTTGTATCGGTTATGGGGTTAAACAAGGAGGGGAGAACTGCGATGTTCTGTCACAAACCTTGGATAAGTTAGCCGCTCATATACCGGGAGAGAGCGCGGAGATGAACGCCGAAGTAAATGTAGTGAGCGAGCAGGCGTCGCATCCCCTGGCAGTCAACAACGAATCGCTCCAGCTCCTGGCGCACTGGTTGAAATCCAATGGAACGCGTCAGATCAGGGAACCTGATCCGCGCCGGATGATGATCGAGCGCTACCCCGCTGGTTTATTCAGCGAAGCGGAACTGGAAGCGTTGTGGGATGTGATGGAAGGATAAGAAGAAAACAACGGATTGATAAAAGCGCTGCCGGGATGGCGGCGCTTTTTTTTGCTTTTTAAACGCAGAAGATCAAGTGTGGGAGCGAGCCTGCTCGCTCCCACAGGTTGCGCAGTGTTTAAAAACTGTAGGTCCCCGTCACAACCAGGCTACGCGGCGCCCCCGGCTGAATCTGAAACTGACTCGTCACTGACTCGTCGCTGACTCGTAATATTCCTTATCCGCAATATTGTTCAGCGCCGCCCGCAGATCCCAATCCTTCTGCCGGAACCCGGCCAATGCATCCCACCGACCATAGCCCGGCATCATCACGGTGTTGAGGTTATCGGCATACCGATCACCCACCAGCGTCAAACCGGTTTCCGCGTACCAACCCATCTCCGGTTTCCAGGTCACGAACAGGCTGCCGTTACGCTTGGCCACGTCACTGATGCGCTTGCCCTCGAAGCCGTTGTTGTCCTTCTCCACCGTCGCATCCTGAATGCCCACACCACCGCGCACATACCAGTTGCCGGTGATACGGCCGGTACCGGTCAGCTCGATGCCGCGGGACCGTTGCTTGCCGGTGAGCAAAGTGATGGTCGGGTCCAGCGGGTCGCTGGTGCGCCGGTTGTAGAGTTCCAGTTCGTAGATCGCCAGGGTGGTGCTCAGCCGGTCGTCGAGCCAGTCGGACTTCACGCCGATTTCCTTTTGTTTGGTCAGCTCTGGACTCAGGTCATTGCCGTTACCGCTGGCGCCCGGCGTGATGCCGATCAAACCTCCGCCCACCGGCGAGAAGGTCTTGGACCAGGACGCATAGAAGGAATGATCCCGCAGCGGCGTCCACACCAGGCCTACACGTGGGCTGGTGCTGTGGCTGTCACGGTCTTCGGAAATGTTGCGCAGCTGGTTGGTCGATTCGATATCGAAGGTGTCGTAGCGCAGGCCGGCCAATACCTGCCATTGGTCGTTCAGGCGCAGCTGATCCTGCACGTACACCGCGCGGCTCTCGACTTCGGTGTGGTTGTTGCTCGCCACCTGCATGCGCCCGGTATGGCGCAGTTCACGGTTGGGGTTAAACAGGTCGAGTGCCGGCACCGGTGAGCTGCCTGGCCCGGAGGTAGCAGCGGTGTACAGCGTCGGATCACGGCGCTGGCTGCCCACTTCAATACCGGTGAGCAACCGGTGTTCCAGGCCGAAGGTGTCGAACCCACCCTCCAGTTCGACGTTGTTGAAAACGTTACGGGTGGTCAGGTCCTGTTGCCAGTGCTGGCGCGTGACCTGGTTAGTGGCCGGGGTGTAGCCGGTCTGGTAGGTGTTATCAAAATCACTGTTGAGCTTGAATACGCCCAGGGTATGGCGAAGCTGCCAGTTATCGCTGAGTTCGTAGCTGAGTTTGGAGCGCAGGGATTGCGCCTTGTCGTCGATGAAATCGTGATCGCTGCCGTAGGTGGTATCCCGTCCTACATCTGCCGGGCGGCCATTTACCCCAGGCACGCCACGATCCGGGGTGCGGTTGTAACGGCTGTACTCGTACTGCACCAGCCAGTTGAGGTCCGGGGTCAACTGCCAGCTCATCGATGGCGCGAACAGTTGGCGATTGCCGCTGACGCCATCGCGGAAGCTGTTTTCGTCCATATTGCCCATGTTCAGGCGCAGGCTGATGTTATCGGTTGGATCGGTGCTCAGGTCGGCGTACAGGCTGCGCAGGTCTTCGCTGCCGCCTTGCGCTTCAATGGTCGAGCGGCGGCCGAATTCCGGCTGTTTGCTGACTCGATTGACGATCCCGCCCTGGCTACCACGGCCATACAGCACCGCTGCCGGGCCTTTGAGTACCTCGATCTTCTCGATATTGTGCAGGTCGCGCACGTACTGGCTGTCGTCACGAATGCCGTCGAGGTAGAAGTCATTGCTGGCGTCGAAGCCGCGAATGCGCAGGCTATCGAAACGGGTGTCAGCGCCACTGCTGACGTTGGGAATGCCACTGAGTGCCGTGCCCAGGTCGTTGGTGCCGTAGTCCATCACGTTCGCGGTTTTCACCGAGTCGATGGCCTGGGGAACGTAGCGCACCGGTGTCGCCGTGCGGGTCGCCGTGCTGGTTTCCTTCACTCGCGGGTCATCGGCCTCAGTTTCAGCGCTGATGGAAGTCGCCGGTAATGTGGTCGGTGCGGCGTAGGAAAAACCGGCAGAAAGCACAGCTGAGAGACCCAAGCTGAAGGGCACAAGGCGAAAAGGGGCAGGCATTTTGGAGGGCGCGTCCGTAGGATTTTTGGGATGTGGCTAAAACGGCGCGAATGATAATGCGTGCTATTTACTTTCGATAATTATTCCTGAAAAGTACCCTGGTTCGATTGTTACTAATCATGTCGGAAACATTACATTGATGATTCCTTAGACTTTTTTCGCCTATTCACAGACGATTCTTCAAATTGACACACCGTCAAGGGCGCGGCTAGGATTCGCCCCAACGCCTGTGGCCAACCGCCATGACTGACAAAATAATAAAAGGCCCGCCTCGATTTCTCGTGGGCGGGCCTTTTTGTTTTGCGTTGAAAAAAGAGCGCAACAGCGCCGTTTCAGCCGTTCGGCACAGCGCGTACCAACCGCTTATAAGGAAAAGAACAAAATGTTGAACAAGCGTATCAGCCTGATCGCTCTGGGGATGTTGAGTGCTACACAGGCCATGGCTAATGACCAGGCCGAATCCAAGGGTTTTGTTGAAGACAGCAGCCTCAAAGTGCTGCTGCGCAACGCCTACATCAATCGTGACTACAAAGACGGCAACCCGGACAAGGCCGAATGGGGCCAAGCGGCCATCGGCACCTTCTCGTCCGGCTTCACCCAAGGCACCGTTGGTGTCGGTGTTGACGCCTTCGGCCTGTACGCACTGCGCCTGGACGGCGGCAAAGGCCGCAGCGGCGCTGGCGGTATCGATTTCTTTAAACAAGGCGACAGCGGCGCTGCGGCTGACGACCTGTCCAAGGCGGGTGCTGCGGTCAAATTCCGTCTGTCCAGCACCACGCTGACCTACGGCGACCAGATGCCGGCCCTGCCGGTACTGAGCTACGACAACTCGCGCCTGCTGCCGGAAAGCTACACCGGCACCCTGATCACCTCCAAGGAGATCAAGGGCCTGGAGCTGAACGCCGGTCGTTTCACCGCCGAATCGCGCAAGAGCGCTGAAGGCCGTGACAGCGGTGGCCTGAAGTCGATCAACGTATTGGGCGGCAGCTACCAGTTCACCGAGCAGTTCAAGGCTGCGGTCTACGCTTCCGACGTTGAAGACGTGTTGAAGAAACAGTACCTCAACGCCAACTATGTGTTCCCGATCGACAAGGATCAGTCCCTGACCCTGGACTTCAACGGCTATCGCACCAAGCTGGAAGACTCCTACGTCCGTGACAGCGGCGCCACCGGCGACGACAACAAGATCTGGAGCCTGGCGGCCACTTTCGCCACCGGCCCGCACTCGTTCACCATCGCCCACCAGCGCAGCACCGGCGACAGCAACCTGGGCTACGCCTACGGCGGCTATCAGCGCGGCCAAGGTCGTGTGGGTGACGGCGGCAACACCATCTACCTGGCGAACTCCTACTGGTCCGACTTCAATGCTGAAGACGAACGCAGCTGGCAGCTGGGCTACGGCCTCGACTTCGGCACCTTCGGCGTGCCAGGCCTGAGCTACAACTTCGCCTACGTGCGCGGCGACAACATCACCACTTCCACCAGCGAAGGCGGCACCGAGCGCGAAATCTTCAACCAGTTCAAATACGTCGTCCAAAGCGGCCCGGCCAAAGACCTCAGCGTGAAACTGCGCAGCTCAATCCTGCGGGTATCGCAGAAGTCGAGCGAGTACAACGTCAGCGGCAACGAAGTGCGTGTGTTCGTGGATTACCCGATCAACATCTTCTGATGCGGATTTGAGTTTTCGAACATCAAAAAACCCCGACTGGTTCGGGGTTTTTTTATTTCCGGGCGTTGGGTTTTTGTCCGTAGGGTGTCATGTCGCTGAAATCGTATTTCGAGAACACGTGTCGCGAACATGTCGTCGCCGGCGACACGTTCCAATAACGTGTCGCAAAAAGTGGAAAATTGCGACACGTTGTCGGCTCATGTCTACACTGGCGACATGAATAAAGCTTTTTTGCTCAAAAAACGTACAAATCAGCAGGGGCGAACCATGACTGAATCATTGCCGTGGCAGGCTGACAGGCCGTACAACCAGCTTCCCTTGCTACCGCCAGGCATTGAACTGGAGACACGCGCTGTCCTTAAGAAGTGTATTTCTGCTCGTACAGCGCTGGCCGAGTTGAAACAAGCCGCAGAGTTGATTCCGAATCAGACAGTCCTGATCAACACAATTCCCTTGCTGGAGGCGAAGGACAGCTCGGAAATTGAAAGTATCGTGACCACTACGGACCTGCTGTTCCAGCATGCCCAAGACACTGAAAATCATGCGGACCCAGCGACCAAAGAGGCACTGCGCTATCGAACGGCGCTGAGCCAAGGCTTTCAATCCCTGGCTCAACGGCCACTATCCACCAACACAGCCGTAGAAATCTGCCGCACCCTCAAGGGCGCAGAGCTGGGTATTCGTCGCACGCCAGGTACGCAGCTCGCGAACGATCGAACCGGAGAAGTGATTTACACCCCGCCTGAAGGGGAGGAGCACCTGCGTAACCTGCTCGCCAACTGGGAGCGCTTTCTGCACAACGAAACAGAACTTGATCCGCTTGTGCGCATGGCGGTAGGACACTACCAATTTGAAGCCATCCACCCGTTTATCGACGGTAACGGTCGCACCGGACGAGTCCTGAATACCTTGTTTCTGATACAGGAAGGCCTCCTCAACCTGCCAATCCTCTATCTAAGCCGCTACATCATTGCTTACCGCGCGGACTACTATCGACTCTTGCTGGAAGTAACGACCAAACAAGCTTGGGAGCCATGGCTGCTGTTCATGCTGAGTGCTGTGGAAGAGACCGCTCGCTGGACGACGGCCAAGATCGCGGCAATTCGAGCCCTGTCCGAACACACCACTCAATTTGTCCGAGAACAACTGCCCAAGGCCTATACGCGCGAGCTGGTCGATGTGATTTTCGAGCAGCCTTACTGCCGGATCAGTAACGTGGTCGAAAAGAAAATTGCCCAGCGCCAGGCGGCGTCTCGTCACCTCAAGGATCTGGTGGCTATCGGAGTGCTGGAAGAGGTTCAGGTGGGTAAAGAGAAACTCTTTATCCATCCGAAACTGATGCAATTGCTGGTTCGCGATAGCAACGAATTCCGGCGCTATGCAGGCAGCTCCGAGATTTAGTGATTTTTATGGCTGGGCGATAATTATTGCCCAGCCATAATTTTTCATATTCCCGTCAATTCCAGTAGAGCGGCCAAAACGTCATGCACCCTCGATCTCATTGATTACCCCACGTAACTAATGATGTTCCCGCCCCCATCTTTATCCCCTCCACCCAACTCCCTACATTGAGCTCCAACACCTACCCATCATTCCGAGGGCAGGTCACTGGAGATTCCTCATGCCTTTCGTCAGCGTTCGCATTACCCGCGATGGCGTTACCCCAGAGCAGAAAGCTCAGGTGATCGCCGAAATCACTGAAACCCTGGAACGCGTCCTCAATAAACGCCCGGACCTGACCCACATCGTGACCGAGGAAGTCGACACCGATAACTGGGGCTACGCCGGCATGACCACCACTGCGTACCGAAAACAACTGGCCGAAGAGGAGGGCAAGTCATGACCGCGTCGGTCACCGTCGATTTCGTCTCCGACGTGGTGTGCCCCTGGTGCGCCTTGGGTGCCACGGCGCTGGAGCAAGCGATCGCGAATGTGGCGGGTGAAGTCTCGGTGCAGCTCACCTACAAACCCTTCGAGTTGAACCCGGACATGCCGGCAGCCGGCGAGAAAGCCGTAGAGCACCTGATGCGCAAATATGGCCGCACCGCCGAGGAAGTCGCCGCCGGCAAGGCCATGCAAATCGCTCGCGGCGAAGCCATCGGCTTCAAGTTCGACCTGGAGAAACGCAGCCACTTCTACAACACCTTCGATGCACACCGCCTGCTGTTGTGGGCCTTGCAGCAAGGGCGGCAAATCGCACTGAAGAAGATCCTGCTGCGCGCCTACTTCGCCGAGGGCCAGAACCCCAGCGATCAGCAAACCCTGGTGCGCCTCGCGCTGGAAGCCGGGCTGGATGAGGACGGAGCACGTGAAGTACTGACGTCCGGCGCCTTCGCAAGCGAAGTGCGCGAGCTGGAAGGTTTTTACCGCCAGCACGGCATCAACTCGGTGCCGGCCATGGTGCTCAACGGTCGTCACCTGGTGTCCGGTTCACAGTCGGTCGAGTACTACGAACAGATGTTGCGACAAATGGCCAACGCCCCCGCTGAAGCCTGATTACTTACTTTTCAAACCATCATTTCTGAGTAGAGGTTCATCATGAGCAATTCGAGAAAAGTCATCGTTATTACTGGCGCATCCCAAGGCCTCGGCGCCGGCATGGTCAAAGCCTTCCTTGATCTGGACTACCAGGTGGTTGCCACTTCGCGGTCGATCAAACCCTCCACCGATCCGGACATCCTCACCGTGGCCGGCGACATCGGCGAACCTGAAGTCGCTCAACACGTCATCCGCGAAACCATCGCCCGTTTCGGCCGCATCGACACCCTGGTCAACAACGCCGGGATCTTCGTCGCCAAACCGTTCACGGACTACACCGCCGAAGATTACGCCGCCGTGCTGTCGGTGAACCTCAATGGCTTCTTCTACATCACCCAACTCGCCATCACCGAGATGGAAAAGCAAGGTAAAGGGCACGTGGTCAACATCACCACCAGCCTGGTCGATCATGCGATCGATGGCGTGCCTTCGGTACTGGCGTCGTTGACCAAAGGCGGCTTGAACGCGGCTACCAAATCCCTGGCCATCGAGTACGCCAAACGCGGGATTCGGGTGAATGCGGTCTCGCCCGGCATCATCAAGACGCCGATGCATGGTGAGGAGACTCATGCGGCGTTGGGGAGCCTGCACCCGATGGGGCACATGGGCGAGATCGATGATATTTCGCAGGCTGTGGTGTATCTGGACAGCGCCAAGTTTGTTACTGGCGAGATTTTGCATGTTGATGGTGGGCAGAGCGCTGGGCACTGAGGTTTGGTGCTTTTAGCCTTCGACAAACAAAGCCCTCGATTGAGGGCTTTGTTTTGCGGGGTCGAAACAGGTTCACCTGCAGACCCTATCTCCCGCAACGGAACGCTTAGGCGACCGGATCGAGTTGATCCAGAGCCCGGTTCACCGAGAGCTCTGCCAGCATGAGAATCTGGTGAACGCCCAGCAGGGCGTTGCGGCTCGGCCCGTTTTCGCGGTCGGCGATGTCCATGGTGATGACGCTGGCGGATGCCAGGGATTCGCTGACGGAGCCCAGGAGGGTTTGGATATCGACTGTCGGGTTGATGGTGTACATCGTGGAAGGGGTGCGGGGGGTGGACTGGATATCCAGGCCGTACCTCTGACGATCGTAGCTTCCAGCGAACATACCTAACGCCCAGGTCTCGGACCCCTGCGCCAGTCGGGCCTGCACTTGCTCCGATAACGCTTCACGCTCACAGCTTCGAACGCGTTATTCGGTGCTCAGTGTGTATTGCGATCCGAGAATGCGGCCTTGGTATTTCGAACTCGGACAACGCTTTACTGCAGAGCTTTCCAGTACTCAATGGATCCATTGATGTCTGTATCAGGCTTAATGCTTGACTGATTTGAGAATACTCATATTTAATGGATCCATAAAAACAAGCCTGCGCTGGAGATCTTCATGTATCCGAAAAACACCTGGTATGTCGCCTGCACCCCTGACGAGATCGCTTCCAAGCCTCTGGGGCGGCAAATATGCGGTGAGAAAATCGTTTTCTATCGAGGCCTTGAGGGGCGCGTTGCCGCTGTCGAGGATTTTTGTCCTCATCGCGGCGCTCCCCTCTCGCTTGGTTATGTCGACAACGGCAACCTGGTGTGTGGATACCATGGCCTGGTCATGGGCTGCGACGGCAAGACCGTCGAAATGCCGGGTCAGCGCGTACGGGGCTTTCCGTGCAACAAGACTTACGCGGTTGAAGAGCGTTACGGCTTCATCTGGGTCTGGCCCGGGGAGCAGGACAAGGCTGATCCTGCACTGATCCACCACCTGGAATGGGCTGTGAGTGATGAGTGGGCCTACGGCGGTGGGCTGTTCCATATCAATTGCGACTATCGACTGATGATCGATAACTTGATGGATCTCACCCACGAAACCTACGTACACGCCTCGAGCATCGGCCAGAAAGAGATCGATGAAGCGGCGCCGGTCACCACTGTCCAGGGCAACGAGGTGGTCACCGAGCGGCACATGGAAAACATCATGGCGCCGCCGTTCTGGCGAATGGCCCTGCGTGGCAACAATCTAGCTGACGACGTGCCGGTAGACCGTTGGCAGATCTGCCGCTTCAGCCCGCCCAGCCACGTGTTGATCGAGGTGGGCGTGGCCCACGCCGGCAAGGGCGGTTACCACGCCGAGCCGCAACACAAGGCCGCGAGCATCGTGGTCGACTTCATCACCCCGGAGACCGAAACGTCGATCTGGTACTTCTGGGGCATGGCACGCAATTTCAATCCCGGCGACGAAGCCCTGACCGCCAGCATTCGTGAGGGCCAGGGCAAGATTTTCAGCGAAGACCTCGACATGCTCGAGCAGCAGCAGAAAAACCTGCTGGCCCATCCCGAACGTAACTTGCTCAAGCTCAACATCGATGCTGGGGGCGTGCAGTCCAGGCGCGTGCTGGAACGTCTCATCGCCCTTGAACGAGCACCGGCGGTCGAGCTGATTGCGGCGGCCAAATAGCCAAGGGCATTGCCCTTTAGCGCTACGCCAGTCCCCTCCCAAAGATCCTGTTCGCGGCCACTGCGGTGGCCGGTCTTGAAGGTGCGCCATGATTGAAGTCGTCGTGTCATCCCGCAACAACGAAGCGTTGGATATCTGCAGCTACGAGTTGACCTGTGCCCAAGGCGGGGCATTGCCCGAGTTCAGTGCCGGGGCCCATATCGACGTGCACCTGCCCGGCGGACTGATCCGCCAGTACTCGCTGTGCAATCACCCGCAAGAGCGTCATCGCTACGTGATTGGCGTACTCAGGGACGCCGCCTCGCGCGGTGGTTCCCAGAGCCTGCATGAGCAGATCAACAGTGGCGATCGGCTGATGATCAGTGAGCCGCGCAATCTGTTCCCGCTGGTGGCCGAGGGACGACGCAGCCTGTTGTTCGCCGGCGGCATCGGCATCACCCCGATTCTGTGCATGGCCGAGCAACTGGCCCAGAGCGGCGCCGATTTCGAGCTGCATTACTGTGCTCGCTCCAGTGAACGTGCGGCGTTTGTCGAGCGACTCAAAGGGGCATCCTTTGCCGATCGTGTGCACCTGCACTTCGATGAACAAGCCGATTCTCGCCTGGACGCCGCCGGGGTTCTGGCCAACCCGCAGGCTGACGTGCACCTGTATGTCTGCGGCCCCTCAGGCTTCATGCAGCATGTACTCGACAGCGCGAAGGCTCAGGGCTGGAGCGATGGGCAGTTGCACCGTGAATACTTCGCCGCGGCGCCGGTGGATACCGCCGGCGACGGGACGTTCCAGGTCAAGCTAGGCAGCAGCGGGCAGGTGTTCGACATTCCTGCCGACAAGACGGTGGTCCAGGTGCTGGAAAGCCACGGTGTCGAGATTGCCATTTCCTGTGAGCAGGGCGTCTGCGGAACCTGCCTGACCCGTGTGCTGGAGGGGGTGCCGGATCACCGTGACCTGTTCCTCACCGAAGACGAGCAAGCGGCCAATGATCAGTTCACGCCCTGCTGTTCGAGGGCCAAATCCGCGTTATTGGTGCTGGATCTCTGAACGAGCCGGTCATTCGCCGCGCGCGATGACTTTTACCCGCTCGCCATTGCCGATTGCTCCGAACACTTCGGCGTAGCGCAGCGTGGCGTTGGCGTGTTCACGCATGATGGCTTCAGCGCGTGCGCCCTGGCGGCTGACCAGCGCGTCGTAGACCGAGTGGTGTTGCATGTGCGCGAAGTTGAAGCGCCGGTATTCACGCGCCATGTCTTCACGATCGATCGCCAGCGCTGACACGGAGGCGAAAGGGCGATGGTCGTTGCGCGACAGGGCTTCGGCAATGGCCGGGTTGGCGCTGCTGGCGACGATCACCTGATGAAAACGCATATTGAGGTCATGGAATACCTCAAGGTCTTCTTCGGTCACAAAGCCTTTGTCGAACAGTGCATCGCCCTGCACCAGGCATTCGAGCAGCGCCGCCTGCGCCTGTTCACTCAACCCGCGCTCGGCGCTCTGCCGCGCCGCCAGCCCCTCCAGCACCCCGCGTACCTCCACGGCGCCGGCGATATCGTCGGCGCTCACCGAGCGTACCTGATAGCCCCGCCCGCCATGGCGCACCAGCAAGCCTTCCTGTTCCAGGGTCAAAAAGGCCATGCGCACCGGCATGCGCGAGACGCCGAAGCGTTCCGCCGTCGGAATCTCCATCAGCCGTTCGCCGGCCGCCAGCTCGCCCGAGGCGATCATTTTGCGCAGTGCGACCAGCACCATTTGACCTGGTTTGCTCATGCAGGCGACTTCCAGTGAGGGGTCGCCATAGTAACGCAAGGAGAGGGGGAGATGCAGGGGCGCCAGGCGCCCCTGGGCGCAGGTCAGAGTGACAGTGGGTAGCTGACGATCACACGGGTCTGATCGAAGTCACTGTTGAAACTGCGGCGGTTGGTGGCGTTGTTGACCCGCAGGCTGAGGTTCTTCAGCGGGCCACTTTGCAGGGTATAGCTGAGCTCGGTGTCGCGCTCCCATTCCTTGCCATTGCTGCCAGCCTTGGTCGTCGCGTTGTCGCCATGACCATAGCGGGTCATCAGCTGCAGGCCGGGAATACCCACGGCGACGAAGTTGTAGTCATAACGAGCCTGCCAGGAACGTTCATCGGCGTTGCTGAAGTTGCCGTTGAACATGTCATTGCCCAGGGTGCGCCCACTGCTGCCATACACGGACATCCAGCCGGTATCGCCGCTGACTTTCTGCAGCCCCAGATACAGGGTATGGCCCCCCAGGTTGGCCGAGAACAGCCCGTAGGCGGTATGGCTTTGCACGTTGCCGATACGCGCGCTGCCGTCGTCCTTGTCGATGAAGTAGCCCAGGTTCGCGCCGAAGGTCCAGTCACCGAACTTCTGTTTATGCAGCAGGTTCAGATAGCTTTGCTGATAGATGTCTTCGAGTTGCGAGTGCCAGGCGCCAATCAGCGTTTGTTGTTCGTTGAAACGGTATTCGGCGCCCGCGTAGTTGAAACTGTCCGACATGACGGTGGGAGCCGCCCAGGCCGAGAGGTCTTGCATGTCCGAGGAGTTACGCAGGCTCACGGCGGTGTATTGGCCTGCCTGCAGGCTCAGGCCAGGGAGCTCTCGGGACACCAGCGTGGTGCCCTGGAAGGTCTGTGGCAGCAGGCGCCCGTCATCGTAGCGCAGCAGCGGAATATCCGGCATGAGCTCGCCGAGCATCAGTTCAGTGTCGGACACACGCATTTTTGCCGCCACCCCCGCGCGCCCATAGTCGTCGGCGGCGTGACCATCGTCGTGCACCGGCAGCAGCTCCGATCCGGAGCGTTGAGGGCCGCTGTCGAGCTTGACGCCAAACATCGCTATACCGTCCAGGCCAAAGCCGACCACACCCGGGGTATAACCGGAACTGAACTTGAGGATCGCGCCCTGGGCCCATTCCTCGATCTTGCTCTTGCTGGCGCCGGGATCGTTGAAATCCCGATTGAAATAGTAATTTCGCAGCGTCAGGCTGGTCTTCGAGTCCTCGAAAAAACCGCTGCTTTCAGCCAGCGCCGAAGGAATCAGGGCAAGCGCTATTGCACCGCCGAGCAGCGCCCGGGGAGGGAAGGAGAGGTACGTCATTATTGTTGTTTTCCTGAAGGATGTAGTCAGTAGCGGGGACCGACCCCGCTACCTCTTTGCACGGGTGTCAGGCCTGGCTGAGCTGGGTGCCAGGCTGTGGTTGTGCGGCAGGCCGCAGTGCCAAAAGCACAGCAGCGGCGATGACGAAAACCACGGCAAACACCCCATACAGGTGCAGGGGTTGCCAGCCGCCGTCCAGCAACAGGCCGGCCACCGTAGGCGAAAGAATCGCGCCAATGCGGCCGATACCGATGCCCCAACCCACCCCCGTCGCGCGCACCGAAGCGTCATAGACAATCGGCGACAACGCATACAGGCCCGCCACACAGCCGTTGGCAAACAGGCCGATCAACAGCCCCAGGCCTAGCGCCATTGACACCGATGAAGCCGAGCCGACGAACAACACCAGCAAGCCTGCGGTCACCAACATGAACAGCGACAGCACCCGAGTCAGCCGCCAGCGCGAGGCCATGGCGCCAATCAATGCCGCGCCAAAAATACCGCCAACACTCAGCAACACCCCGCCGCTGATACCTTGTTGTGCCGACAGCCCTGCGGCGACCAGCAGCTTCGGCGTCCAGCTCATCACGAAGTAGAAGCCGAACATCACCAGGAAGAACAGCAACCAGATCAGCAGCGTGGTGCGCCGCGATGCCGGGGAGAGCAACTGCGCCAGGCGTCCGCGGCCTGAAGTTGGCGCTGTCATGGCGAGGGGCAGGGCGCCCAGCGCCGGCTGGCCGAGGCGGGTGGCCAGACGATTGATCCGGGCCAAGGCATTGACGGGACGGCGGGCGATCAGAAAATCCAGCGACTCAGGCAAATACAGCAGCACCAGTGGAATCACCGCCAGGGTCACCACGCCACCGAAGATAAACACCGAGCGCCAGCCAAAGTGCGTCAGCAGCCACACCGACAACAAGCCGCCAAGCGTCGCGCCCAAGGCATAACCGGTGGACTGCAGGCTCACCGCCAATCCTCGCCAGCGCTTGTTGGCGTACTCACTGGCAATCACATTACTGCTGGCCAGGATCCCGCCAATACCCAGGCCGGTCAGCCCGCGCATTAGCGCGAGTTGCAAGGGCGTCTGGGTCAGCGCTGACAACAGCATGCCGACACCCGAGAGCAGCAGACAAAACAGAATCAAAGGGCGACGACCAAAGCGATCCGCCCACGGGGCAATGAACAAAGAGCCTGCCGCCATGCCAAACAGCCCGGCGCTCAACAACAGGCCGATCTGCGCACCGTTCAGGCCCCATTCGGCAGACACCGAAGAGGCCGTGAAGGCCATGACCAGCACGTCGAAGCCATCAATCATGTTCAGGACAATACAGATGCCCACGGCCAGCCACTGGAATGGCGCCATGGGGCGCTCGTCCACCACTCTCTTGAGATCGACGGTCATGGTCGGCCCTCGAAACGAGGCTGTGCACAGGTAAGGCTGGAATAGCAGACGTAAGGGGCTGCAAGCCAAGGCTTGAGCCAGATTGAGAAGTCACTCATCACGACAGACACCCTTGTTATTTTTATGGGCGGGCAGGTGGGGTACCTGACACCGTGTGGTGGCAGTCAATCAATTTATGGATCCATTGAGAAGTGGGTTTCAGAAAAATGTTATCTGTAAATTTTTAAACTACGAATAAAACTTTTTTAAATCAATACTTTATCTTGTTATTGAAAGTGTTCGATTATCGGTCGGATTGGATTTTTGTCTTTTGGGGATCCACTAATCGTCGGCGAGGGGCTGTTTTGGTAGACCCCGGGGATATGCTTTGCGTTTTAAGCCGAGCGCCGCAGACATTATTTACGCACCGTTCGCTTTTGGCTGTTTACTGCCCATCGCCCAGGGCATCAGTCGGCCAAAAGCGAACTTCGATGGCCTGTTCACTTTAAATCGCCTGAGCGAGCATCTGCTCTGAGCGGGTGCAATTCCCCGAAAACGATCGGTCCAGGCATCATTCGCGATCGACCCCGAATCAGCAGGAGCCCCGCTGCAGAAGGCCCGATTTGGATGACCCCCTGTGGAAGACCTCCTGTGGGAAATTACTCTGTGAGAACTACCCCTGTGGGAGCAAGGCTTGCCCGCGATAGCGCCAGATCATCCACTACAAACCCAAATGACCCAGCACCATCGCAAGCCCACCTTCGACTAACCCCCAGAACCCCCTCGCTCTCGCATCAAAACCTTCACCGAATCATCAACCAACGCCTTACCCATAGCCACCAGATAATGCGCAGCCCAAGCATGCCGCCCATTGTCCTTCGCATAAGCCGCATCCTCAGTCAGCGACTTGGCAAGGCAAAGAAAATCCGAAGCCATCGATAACGCATCGGTAATGGGCACACCACCAATGACGTGAAACATCGCTTGATTACCGAGGTAGATCGCGGGGGTGAAGCCGATGGTTTTGAGTTCGGGATTGTCGGTCATTTGCCACCTCCGTTGATGGAGATGCAGTGGAGGAGGGCATATGGTGGGACGTCACGCAACCGGGAGCCGCGTAAAGGGGAAAGCCAAGTTTCGAACGGATTTTTGCTGCGCATAGTGAAGCTCCTTAATTTGAAGAGCTGCCACAATTCGTTACCAAGCGAATGGGTGACAGCTGTGCGCAGGTTGGTAAACCGGGAAATCAAGGAAACCGGCACGTCCGAAGACGTCCCACGCACAGCCGCCATAACGCATGTCGCAGGCGAAAAAAAAGCGCCTGCGAACGCATAGCACTGTTGCGCAGTGATTTACCTCGGGTTACCAAGCCCGGTCGCTGAATTGGCAGCGACGGCGTCAGGGTATCGCGAGCGTTCCTCCCCCTGCAACCACCGACAACTTTGGACTGACTTCTGAAATCCGCTGGATAAGGTCATCTGCGCTCCTTTTGGCTCATCGATGGCCTTGATAAGACCGCTAAGATCCCAAAACCGAGATTGGCGAAACGTAGTTCTCGGCCGGAGGCGATCAGTAGATTCCCCAGCTACTAAGACGTAATTTGTGCAGCAACCCAGATGCGCTACTTAACCCTGGTTCTTCTTCAACCGCGCTATGCAGCGCTTCGCATCACCCCTTGCAGGCGATAGAGAGGTCAACGACACCAAATTTTCCATACAGCTTGCTCGAATACTGCCTTACATTGACTGGATTGATTTCTAGGATTGCAGCGATTTTCCACGGTGCGTTGCCCTGTAGGGCTAAGCGCAGAACGACAAATTCTCTCTGCGTAATGCCCAGGTCTTTATGAGAAATCGCGGCAACATCTGCTGGGCGCAGGTCTATGACAGGATCAGGGTCGATCCCTCCCTTTCCGATCGTGGCGCTGGGTAGGTAGACCCCACCGTGAAGCGCTCGCTGTATTGCTTCAAGCATGACCTCGTGCGACGCGCTTTTGGGCACAAAGGACGAGGCGCTGCGGCGCATCACATCATCGACAAAGCGTCGTTCTGACTCCCCATACATCACTATCACGGGTGCGGTAATCCTTTTGGCCAGGTCGTCGTCCTGCGGCTCTTCTCGGCTGCCTTTGAACAAGGACAGCAAGCTCAATCCATGCTCAGCACTCAACTCATCGCTGTAGCTGGATGTGGGGATGCACAAGTCCAGAAAGATCACGTCGAAAATTTTTGCGCGAACATGATCAAGTACTTCCTCCTTGCAAGAGGCTTCAAACACCGCGGCACCTGGATGAACCCCCACCCTGAATGAGGCTGCGGACACCCGCTCTCAAAATGCCATGTCATCAATCAGCAAAATGCGCATTTCCGTTCTCCACCCATGTCGGTCTTAAGGACGGTATTGCTGAGAGTTGCAGTCTCTTACCTACTACAACTGTAGTCCCTGAGTCTCTATCGTTGGGATCAGTAGCTATTCGGATTACCTATGACTGAAAGACACTGCCTTTCGTACCGGCATATGAGTCGACAAGTAGACAAGTAGACGATCGGACAAATTGACAGATTGACAAGAGTGGCGCCTCCTGGTAGCCTGATCCTCAAATACACCGCACACCAGAATCACCGCACACGAGCAAGACCTGAAAGACCGAAAGACCGAAAGACCGAAAGACCGAAAGACCGAAAGACCGAAAGACCGAAAGACCGAAAGACCAGGAGAGACCATGTCAGTAGCAACCCACGAGATAACTCAGTTCACCGTCGAAGCGGCCAAGGCAGAATTGCGCAGGCGCTTTGAGATAAGACTCGATTCTGCTCCGGAATCCGTTGTGTTGAAGGCTGTTGCCCTCCCGGATGAAAAAGCCTTTACCGCAGTCTCTAAAGTGGACTCTGATAAGAATCTGAGCATCGAAACGCGCAATCAAAAGGCCGTGGCTAATATGCGCGCACGCGCATTTGAGCGAGTTAGCAGTCGATGTGAATTGCTTACAGCCCAAGAAGCTCACGATATTCTCGGTATATCCAAGCAAGCGTTGAGTCAAAAGACTAAAGCTAAATTAGTCTTGGCGTATACAAACACAAGCAATCGCCGGAAATACTACCCGTCGTTTCAGTTTTCTGATAACAAGACGAAGCCGGTGATTGCAAAACTAATCAACGAACTCAATATTGATCCTGCCAATACGGAGGCCATGAACTTTTTGGTTCAGCATCTGGTCAGCAAAATGGATTACTCCAATCCTGGCGAGACTGAGAATGTGGTACCTCGTTATGAGCTTCTAGATAACAGCGCAGCCATTGAAATTATCAAACGTGACTTTATAAACGCGTTTGAGTCAGGGCAGTGAACCGAGCCTCCAATTGGAGGCCCGGTTTTACATCACTCTAGGGCAACACCTAGGCTATCCAAAAACTCTATGGCTGTTTCGCCATTCGACAACACAACCTTTGTCACAGGTATATGGTCGATAGGTTCAACTTGGGTGCCTCGTCCTGCGAAGAGAACAAGATTGCATCCGTCCATAGTTCCGGTAACAGAGTAGACCGCAGACGGGTAGAGGATCCCATCAATCTTCATACCCAACTGCATGCACGCCCCGCTGAATTCCTGGGTTAGTGCATACCCCTCTTTACCTTGTCCCTTAGCCTGAACGATATCCCGAAGCTTGTGGTGCGTCGCACGGTTTGCCAGACCGGCTACGTCCACTACGTTCAAAATACGAGCTGGCTTCAGCTGATGCAGTGAACTGCTCTCCAGTGCGGAGAGGGTTACTGGCTGATCGTCTACGCCTTGGCCGGCCTGGAAGGACTCGGCAAGCGCAACTTCCTTACTGAAGCCCAAATACATGACCCCGACTTTTTTCTCTGGGTCAGAATAACGCGTATCTGAATCAGGATTATAGTAAACGGGGCTGTCATCGTGCTCGGAAGGTTGCTTACGATGTAGTATCACATCGGAGGCTATTTCCCGTACCAACTCAGGGTATTTGGTCAGCGTCTCTGCTGCTTGATTAGGTACATCGCTTTCTTTCTTTTTTACCGCTGTGCTCATAGAAAAGTCTCCGTTCTAGCATTATTGCGCTCATGGCATATAATCCAAAGCTTTTGGGTTTTGCCTCGCCACAATCGTGGGTTGGCGGTGTTGAGCCGAAGCCCGCGATGAATATATAAAAGTTCCTTGGGAAAAACCAGATTTTTTAGTGCGTTATGAGAATTTTATATTTGTATGCCTTTTTGTAAGAGCTAGTCTTTCTATAAGCTTGTTCAAAATTTAACATTTAAACAATGTTGCCTCGGTCAAAGCAGACTTGTCGACCTTGATTTTGTGATGTTATAAGCGTAAATCTGAAGGTTGTAGCTAATAATAACGCCATTTGAGAATTGGTTAATGCTATGTTTTTCTCCCGCGAAAGCGGGTTCGATCAGCTACAAAAAACATCGTATGTGGATGCCTTACGGCTGCAGCTCCTGTCAGTTCCCTGTGTGCGATAATCTCCTCATACATAGGATAGTCCCGAGCAGCCAAGCCCCTGAGGTTTCAGGTGTAGGCTAAAAGTAAGCGACCCAGAAACAACAAAGCCCCTGCATTTCTGCAGGGGCTTTGTTTTGTCTGGTGCGGCATCAGACGAACGGTTGTTTGCTGTGAGGCCCCGATTTTGGCGGGACTGGAATTTGGTGGATTTTTCGACGTACCTCAAAGGGTATCTATAAAAAAATCAGCTAGCTATGGCCTTCTGTGGAATCGAATCGGGAATATTGGGGCCCTATCGATTGCTGCTATGCAAGAGGACGTCTGCTGCTGAAGACATTTTGAACGCTTCAGTGAGATCACCGCTTTCGAATAATAGCTGGGGAGGGGCACAAAGTGTCTCGAAGCTGCCCTTCCCACTCTCGATACCTCAGAATTACGGTACTGATCAGGGTTAAGTTAGCGGATGCCAAGTGGTAAAGCCCCAAGCGAAAGGGGCTTTATGATGACCGTCAGAGTCGTCGCCGTAACTATGACAGTGCTTCATGAGGGCCCGCAGTGTGGCTTTTCACAGAGCGTCTCCGCTGAAAATGATCTTGTCGGCAGCCTTCGTGTCTATAGCGTTGTCTATTGGCACTACCGATCAGGCTCGACGGAGCTCCATCTCGACGATGCGCTGTTTTTCTCGCTATAGATGAGGGCAGCAGGACCCAGCAGCAGTAACGTTTTTTTCTTGTTCTTAGCGGATGGGCCTCCAGTTGTCCAAGGTATCCACGTGTCAAAGAATGGCCGATCCCGCTCCTCCATGTCATGTCGCAACTGAAGGATTTCGGATGTCGTCGGTACATTGTTCGTATGGGCGACGCTTGGGACGATTTTGTCCAAGTCCTTGAAAAACTGTGTGCTGCTGAAGCCCTTCATTGAGAGGCCATGTGCGCGCAGCACATTTACCAAGTTCGAATTTTCTCCTTTGAGATAGGTCGCCATCTGAAATGTTTTCGTGATGGGGAACAGGAAAAAACTCGGATTCGCGCCACGTGTCGTCAGTGAAAGCTCGTAGTCTCCTCGCATGGAAAATAAGCAGTCAAACTCCACTGCCCCGGTTTTGAACCTGAATTTTTGGATGTCCAGGTTTTGGGCTTGCATGCTTTTACCCAGTTTTTCCAAGCCGCTCATGTGTATGGTCATGGTCTAACCTCGTCCATTCGTTAGTTTTTACTCGTGAGGGCGATCACACCCATTTGATGCGGCCGTCTTTGACCCAGAAATGAGACCGGCAACCATTGTTCAACCATACGGACGGATGAAGGGACGGCTGGCCAGCTGGATTCAACGTGTAACTCCAGCGAGGATTGGCCTCCTCAATCACAAGCAGTTCAATGGTTCGGCCGCAGCCACATGGGCATCGAAAACCGATGCACCAGTCTTCTCTGCCGTCCCTGGCAAGTACGAGCGAGCGAATTGGCATCTTGACCGGAAGAGAATCTCCCTTGACGACGATCAGTCTTCGAGGAGGGAGGTATGGCTCAAGCCAGAGCAGTGTGTTGGCTAGCAGATTTCGGAAGAAGGTCATGGCCGTACTCCGAGGTCAGGCAGCCCCAGAAGGGGTTCTTTCCCTCCTTGCGCCAGTTTAGGGTTAGGCGCTTTTCTGAATGAGTCCTCGTGTTCGAAGTCCTCCAGGCACCCAGACAGCGTGAAATTTGTTTGGGCATATTTGGAGTTGTGTTCTTCGCGAAACGGGAACGCCCGGGCAATGAACTCGTTCACGCAAGCACTGGCTGCTCGCATGTTCAGCGTGATCACAGAAGGGGCTTCCTCCTGAACACCGGAGATGTAGCCATGCTCCACTTGATCACGATGTGCGTCGGGGTTAGTGCTCCGCAGTGCCTCAGCGTAGAGCGAGTCTGGGGTGTAGATTTTACGGTCGGCCAGTGTGGCGCCGCCTGGCTTGACGTAGTCAATTCGCCCCTGAACGTCGTGAATTGCTCTTCCATCTGACTCGGTGGGACGGGTAGGAATTTTTACCCCTACGTCGAACAATGGCGTTAGGAAGCTTGATGCCATCAGATCACAGATCATCCGGCCTTGGTGCGTATCGACGCAGCAAAAAATGACATCAGCGTTAGCAACCGCTAAAACAGCTTCGCGCGAGAGCACCGAGTTGTTAATTGGCTCGGCGACGTTGGGGCCACGGATCCGCTCGATGGCCTCTGCAAACATCTCAACTTTAGGGCGTTTTGACTGGGCATCGGCGATAGTCGAGTTGAGGATACGATTGAGGTTTTTCTCTTCAACATGGTCATGATCAACCAGGATGACTTTGCCAAACCCCAAGCGGGTCACTTGCTCCGCGACGATCGAGCCGGTGCCTGAGACCCCAATCACCGCGACCGTCAGTCGCTGGAGTGCGTGGGTCATCTGCGAAGTAAATGCCATAGGAGGCGTCAGGTGCTCTTCCGCGTCGATCGACCAGAAAAGGATCGTGTCTCCGGGGACCGTGACCAGCTCAATGCCTTCGCACGTTTGGTCAGGATGATAAATGCGCGCGCGCATAGCTCCGCACGGCACCATGATGGCCGAGCCGTGAATGGACTCCACCCCCTGAGCTAGCGAAACCATAGTGCCGGCATCGCTCGCATCGTCGACCCAAGAAAACTCGTACAAACCGCCAGGATGGGAGTGGATCAAAATGATTGAGCGCGCCCCCACGAGCGCTCTATCGATGGCGTCCTCTAGGTACTTGCCTGGCCAGGTGAGTGAGTCAGGAGTACGGACTGAGCACTCCTTGTGCGGTACCAAAATCAGCTCTTGGCTGAGAAGTTTCAGGTTGCTGCCAGGCGAGCGAGTGCAAATGAGGATGGCTGCGGCTTCCTTACCGTCGCCCGGGAACAGGTGTTCCCGAAGCGAGGTATGGATCTCGTCCGTCAGCACCAGACGAGAATGGGCTTTCACAGGCCTACCTCCTTCATGATGCAACCGTCTGCCATCGCGAGTTGGGTGGTGATGTTGTCCGTTGCCGGATTCCAAGCCCGGTGACGCGACCAGCCTTGGAACGTGACGCCATCGATGTGGCCCACCACTTGGGTCTGAGCGATCTCTGCCCCGTTCGCCAGTCGCACTGCTGGATGGACGTAGAACATGTCGAGCATGGCGGCTGGATAGCCAGCCGGCACGTTCAGTGCCAGCTGAACCACTGCGTGGGAGTAACCAGGAGGAAGTTGGTAGTCGTTGATCACCAGCCAGCGACCACCGTCAGTGTTCAAGCGGGTTTCCCATTGATGGCCCGCCGCGTTTAGATACTGCTCGTCCTGTGGCAGCAGACTGAACTCACGGCGTGGTACCTGCGGGACCTCGCCGTTACTCACGTCCTTTTGAGTCAACCGAAGCTTTTCGATACCTGGGGCGCGCAGATCGATCACGTCATTGATGGTGAGCTCCTTCTTCGGCTGGTCACTGACCATGAGGAAGATCTGCCAGGCTTGGTTCGTGTCGAGTTTGGCTTTGATCATGGCCTCACGAACGCTCACCGTGTGCGTCTCGAACTCGTAAACCACACCCTGGACATTCAGCTTCCAGATGGCTTTACGGGTGATGAAGCGCTCGACCCCCGGCTCGTCCAAGTCAACGAACTCGTTGTTCTCGATATCTTTGTCAGCTTCGTCTTCACGTTCGAGCAGCAGCCGCTTGTTGTCTGCGATGTCTGCCAGGATGCGGATGGTTTGACCGGAGATATGGTGACATGGCCATTCAAATCGGGCGCCATCCACGGTCAGAAGGTATTTCCGATCCGACTCGACCACGATGAAACGGTTCAGGCCATCAGTGATCTTGGCGATCTCGTCCGGGCGAATGTCTTCGAGAGCCCCCGAGGGCAGCAGTTGGAGGATGACCGGCAATTGATCAGGCGTGAAGCCTGCCGCCGCCGCAATTTGCGCTCCAGTGGGAGTGCGATCTTCCAGATGAACCGGACGGAACTGCAGGTCATCGCCAGCAATTTGAACGGTGATATGGTGTTGATGATGCTGATTTTCAGTGTTCATATTTCAGTATTTCCTTTGAATTCCGCGCATAGCGGCTTCGGGTCGCCGAGGGGCGATCCAGTTCATTGCCGTAGCTGAGAAGTTCTGCAGTCGATGCTTGACTGATGTGCGGAACATGGGAATACTGTTGTTCGCTTGAAGCATTCCACTCCACCGTACGGCGATTGCACTCGCTTTCCGGTATCTCATCTACGAAGTTTTTCTTCGGTCAGGTGGCTTTACATTTTTCCTCTCCTTCTTCGCTGTAGTTGACGATTTGCGCTGTCGGCGCATATTTCTTAACTGCTGAAATCACTGCGTCCCGATCATTAGCGGTGGCTTGCTTGCCTCCGTGGCCGATGATCCTGTTGTTGGACGACCTCAAGCTAAATGAATGCTCCCCTGTCTCGCTCCTGCTGTAGAACCGGTCGAATGGAGAGTGCTCACGACAGGACTCAATTCCCTTACCGCAGCTGGCCCGACTGGTGTACACGGTGCTGGAGAGGATCACCATTCCTTTGGCGTCTTTGAGCTGAAAGCGCATTTCGCCATTTTTCGACTCGTGAATCTCGTAGTGCGCTTTCATGCGGGGTCCTCCTGGTCACCGTACCCGTCTCGATCAATGATCAGGTTTAACCAGAATCCAAAAAAAAGGAGACATGCCAAGAGCATACCTCCTTTTCTCGATAAAGCAACCCATTTAAGCAGAATTGCCAATCACGTGGTAGACGAACTCTTTCCCGCCGCTTTCAGCGGTCATCTCAGCTCTCACCAAGAAGCCGTCCTCGGATAGGCGTTTGAGGCGGGTGCTAGCGTTCTGAACACTCATATCTAGAGCTTGGGCGATTTGGACAGTGGTCGCTGATCGCTTTTGGGTAACGGCGTCCAGAAGGGCTCTGCTGGACTCGGATGGCTTAGGGCCGACGAAGAAGCATTTGTTGCTGGTCCAGCACGTAACTATGTAGTCACCTGATAAAGCTGCACCATTTAGATTATCGATTATGTCTTCATCTGCAATATCTCTAACGAAAAACGCTATCTGTTTAGCGTATCGTTTAAAAGTGTAGATTAAACATTCACGGAGAAAGGAAACATCAGCGCCTTCAATTCTCTTGAGGGATATACCAATTGTTTTTGATTTTATCTTTGAATCAATAAAATCAATTAATTCAGCATGAGCCTTCCTACCCCTAGCTGTGCCGTAGGGGTTGCTTCCGTCCGTGAAATCCCGAAGGTCTATAATGCTAATATTCTCGTTCATATCTTCAGTTTAACCAGAAATATCTTAAATGTCAAGAGTGAATTTAAATGTCAAGGGTGAATTCAAAGACAACATGTGTTCCCGAAAGTTTCGGTAAGTCTAAGGACCACTCATGACCATAAAGGCTATGATTTTTGAAAGTAAGCGCTACAGAAAAATTTTGCTGCCTAATTTTAATCGTAGCATTCAACTTCTCCGCTTGATATTGGCTAGCATTCAAGCCGGCACCCCTGCCTTTGCCCAGTCTGCTCAGCCCTCTATATCTCATCGCATGAATAATCAACATAGGGTCTGAGATTTTTTGCGAGCCTGGGAACTGGTTGGCTATCTCAGGAAAATGCACATCAAGCGCAGGGCGTAGTGTCGCGCAGATACCTTTGCCTGAATCCGAAATCACCGCCACCAGGCACGTTGAACCGTTACGTCTGTAGCTTTGTAGCCCAGCAAACCCAGGTATTTGGGTGTCTGAGTGTTCCTCTACATTGCCCACAAACTCGCTGACGAGGGTAAACAGCTTATTGGCATGTTGCTCGCCAAACGCCTCGACGAAGCTGTGCTTGATACTCTCAGGTACGCTCTCATTCGCTGGGTTATCGCTGTTGCTAGGCTTGATCTCTAGCAGCTCTACCAATCCAGCATTATTGGCTTTGTACTGTTGGGCTGCCGAGGTAGGCGGTCGGCGAGGAAGAACTTTAACCGCCCGATCCAGCCGATCGATAAAGCCCGACCGATTCAAGTAAGAGAGCGTCGATTTGTTCTCTGTGAAATCAATCTCAACTGTTTTTTTTGAAAAAATCAGTTGATTGGCAAGCGCTAGGATTCGCGCGGCTGCACAAAGAAGGACTTTTCGTTCCTTCTGAATTTTTAATACTACATGCCCATGAATAGCATCTAGCGGTGATCCGGACTTTAAGAGTGACTTCTCAAAGTGTTCTTGGGTTATCCATGTCCCTGTAGAGGTAAACTCCAAAACAAAACTTGCATCCTTCTTTAGCTGCCATACGAAATTATCATCCTGGACAAAAACATCTAGATGGTCGTATAAGCATTTAGTTACCTCTTTCCGGTCGCACTCCAGAGCTTTCGCAATATCGCGAGCTTTCAGCCCTGGGTTTCCTTTGAGTAGCTGGGCAATCCTTTTCCGCATCGGCATTGGAGGTATCACTTAAATATTAAAGCAGTTATATAATTTCCTTGAGGTTCAGATTATTTGGAATAATTTGAACTTCTCGATCGCCGGTGATTCTGTGGCGGTGGTGAAAATTATACAGCTACACGGGTGGAAGCAAAATGCCATCCAGCGGTTTTACGCTTTCCTCCAGGTTTGCGGAAGTGGGCTGCCGGGCCCTCTCGCGGGTCATCCACGTCATGGGTATTTACTGTTTGTGCATACAGTATTTTTGGCAAGCCTTGCTTTGCGTGCTTGCTGAGCTAAGCAAGGCACTGCTCGCAAGCTTGGGGGTACCCGACTCGGCCCCCCGGCCTGTCTCCGCTAGTTGGATACCAGGCATCTGGCCCAGCAACTGCCAGCTATTCATCACGTTTTTTCCCTCAACCTGATCCTCGCCCAGCACATCGACGGATGTCAGTACATTCTCGGTGTGAAGTGCTACGCCGGCCTGACCTGAAGCGCTCAATTCGCCTAGGGCGATGGTCGAGTTCCCAGGTTGTGAAGCCGAAAGGTCGGGGCGGCCAGGGCTGTGAGAAAAGCGAATGAGGTTGAAGCGGTTTTCATAAAAGCTTCTAATGTCCGCAAGCTATGGCCTGCGGCGGTACTGATCTGTGGTAAGCAAGGGTCGATTTGACGCTAGGGCTATGCAACCACTGGAGGGCAAGCTCCATAGATTCAGGCGGCGTCACATGATAAATATGTTATGACATAACAATAAAACATTGTTTTCAGATTGATCGTCCTGCTCACGCACTTGGGTCGAGATCAGCGGTACCAGCTTTCACGGGGAATCAGCGCTAGCACCTCATGCCAATTACGAAACCGGTCGATCCACCGATAGAGCGTCGCGTTGTCGACGCCGACATCCTTCGTGCGCTTTTCTAAGCTATCGCGCTTGACGATCGAGTGATTGATGAACGGTTGGATCGCGAAAAACGTTGTTGAGCAATGGCCCAGTCATCAGAGATGATGGTCGATATGCCCGCCGTCGCTAGGTATAGAGATCCTCCCGTTAATGTCCGCTATGGGTCCAGGCTGTGTGAAAACGCACTAAATACGTCGAAAACTGAAAGTTGCGAGGGTTGCCTGTGGAATCAGCGGGCGGAAGCGCGAATTAGCTTAGTCAGTGACATAGACGTTCGTAATGCCGTTTGGGCCGCGTCAGCGGCCCAAACGGCTACTAACTGGCGAGCCAAACGGCTGGATTCACGCCCTGATCGCCTCAAGCAGTCCTGCGATGCCGAAGATGCTCATCATTCGTTTGAGGTTGTAGGCGAGCACATGAAGGCTCATCTCAGTGCTCACCCTCGGCAGGGTTTTGGTCAGGAAGTGGGTACTTCCCATCCAGTACTTGAGCGTTCCAAAAGGATGTTCAACGGTCTGTCGACGAACCCTCATCATCGCTGGATCATGTTCTAGCCGAACCTGCATCGCGTCGACTACAGCTTCATGTTCCCAGCGCTTCAGACGGCGCTCCTTTCCCGTCGTACATTGCTTTTGCATTGAGCAGGACTGGCAGCCCGAGAAGTAGCAACAATGCAATAACATGCCGTCTTCCATCGACGAATGCCGCCGGGTCAGTAACTGCCCCGCAGGGCATCGATACTCGTCCGACGCAATAAGATAGATGAAATCCTGCTTGCCGAATCTGCCTTCGGCTTTGCTGCCAGATGTGAGGGGTTTCGGTACGTAGGTAGTGAGGCCGGCTTGCTCGCAAGCAAGGATTTCCAGACCTTTGTAATAGCCTCGGTCGGCTACCACCGTTAGCGATTCAGCCTCGATTTCTTCACGCGCCTGGTTCGCCATATTGCTCAGTTGCCCACGATCATTACCAACGTTGGTCACCTCATGGGCAATGATCAGATGGTGTTTGTCGTCGACAGCTGTTTGTACGTTGTAGCCAACCGTTCCGGTGCCTCGGCCGCTCGTGGCCATTGAGCGTGCATCTGGGTCTGTGAGGGAGATCTGCTGGTCTGGACTTCCGTGGAGCTGCACCTCGATGTCCTTGAGTTTCTGCATCTGCTTTTTCAGTGTTTCTATCTTTTCTTTAAGCCGCTCTGCTTTGGCCTCGGCCACTTCGGGCGTTGCCCGATCCGCCGAATCCATCGCCGCCAGATAGCGATCAATGCTCTGCTCGATCTGCTGCATGCGTGCCTTCACCTTGCCCTGAGTGAAGTTGCGGTCGCGATTATTGACGGCTTTGAATTTGCTGCCGTCGATGGCGATGATCGACTGAGAGAAGAGATTGAGGTTGCGGCAAAGAACTACGAACTGGCGGCATACGCTGCGAATGGCTTTGCCGTTGTCTTTGCGAAAGTCGGCAATGGTTTTGAAGTCCGGAGCCAAACGCCCCGTTAGCCACATCAACTCGACGTTGCGCTCGGCCTCACGCTCAAGCCGGCGGCTGGACTGAATCCGATTGAGACAGCCGTAGATATAGATCTTCAGCAACACCGCTGGGTGATAGGCCGGACGACCAGTTGCGGCAGGATCGACGCCCTCAAAACCAAGTGCGCCCAGGTCGAGTTCATCGACGAAAACATCGACCACGCGCACTGGATTTTCTTCGGCTACGTAATCGTCCAGACACTCCGGCAGCAAGGTGACTTGCGTCCGAGCCTCACCTTCAGTAAATCGCTTCATGATCGCCCCCGCTACGATCTCGACGATCAGAAGATTAGACAATTGCGGGAGTTTTCACACAGCCTGGGTCGGTTGCGGTCGGTCGTTAAAGTCAGATCTTCTTAGCACTTGAAGACCCATGCTCTTTCTAAACGACGAGCCAGCAGCCGCACTGTTAGCAAGTAGTAATATCGAGTCGCCTTGCATCGTCTCGCTAGTCGATGGTTGAGAAACCAAACAACATGCTTTTTCTTCCAACCCCAAGGTGTTTCTAGCTGCCAGCGTTCAGATATCTCCGCTTGGATGAGCTTTGCTTGCCGTAAATGGCGCTGCCGCGTTGCTTACGATCCCGTCAGTACCGCAGCCAAGAACAGTTCCATATCGAATGGCTTACTCATATGCGTCCTCCAATGTAGGCCGCGACCACATCGATACGCCCGTGCCCCAGCTCATAGCTGATCTGCCTCCGAGCTTCATGATCAAGTTTCCCATCTACCTGGCAACATTGGCCGCCGTTGATAGGCGCGGGGTGTTGGGTGATTTGCTCATAGCGTTCACATGCGTACGCCGCCCTTAGCTCATGAAAGCCTTTGAGGTTGTGCGCATGCAGGATGTCCCGTGCTGGGCGGATGATTTCCTGCAGAACATTCAGATAGCTTTCGTCTGGCGCAATCAGGCTACGGCTACCACTAGGCGACACCTGCCGTGCAAACCCAAGTGCGTCTTGAATATGGTGGTCCACCGCAATCCATCGTGGCGCTGAGGCGCCAGCTCGGCCGCCTTTGGTGCCATCCTGGATGTTGATCCTGCCTAGGCCGTTAGCCTCAAGGCTCAGCCGTGGCAAGTCGGCTAGGATGGCCTCACGCAAGCGCATGCCGGTGGCTCGCGCCAACAGAACGATCGTGGCGGCCCGCAGTTGATGATGGCGGCAAAGCACATCGACGATCTGCTAACCTGTTCGCGGTCTTGGCCCTGCGGCACCGACTGTCGAACCCCGGTGCGCTGCATACCCAACGCCTTGCTCGGACTGGGCAATGTCACGTACTGATCACCGCGAAGCGCTGCCATGGTCCTGTTAACGCTGGATAGGCGGTTTTGTGCGGTGCTGACAGCAAGGTCACCGCGGCTAACCACGTCGCGTAGGTACGCCGCATAGTCCGCCAACACCTTCCGATCAATCTGCCGCGCATCATTGATACCCGGCCCCTGTTCTGAGCGGCACCACTTCACGAATGCCTGCCATCGACCACTGTGCGCCTTGACCGTACCGTAGTGGCCACCGCCGAACATGTCTTTCAGTGCCTGCGGCCCTGCATAGCTCAATTGCCTGCCGTAGCCGAAATTACGGCCGTCGCGTCTACCCACCAATGCCAAGTCGGTCACCTCATCTACCGTTCTACGATCCTCGCCCCACGTCATCCCGCCAAGAATGTTGAGTGTTATCAGGGATCAAGGCCCCTGCGACCTGTGGGGAATGTCCACTACGCGGGACTGGCGGCTCCTTACGTCCGGGAGCAAGGGCATCTCATGATCTAGCCTCCTTAACACCGTTGCCGGTGGGCGGGTGGAGGCAGCGCTGGCTGACTAAACCAGCGCCTGAAGATCCTGAGCCGGGTGAACGCAGCAATGCGATGACCGGGGCATGCCTGACTGTCAGTCAGGTGCAGTCCATTCCCTGGTCTGCGGCACCATCATCTACATGGCTGTTGCTGGTGACATCGGCGTTTGTCACGCCGATTGTCACGAGGGGGATTGCCGCAAAGCCATGTGCGATAAGGGCTGCAGCAGTGGTAGAAGTGCCCGTCTCTTTCCACAGAAAGAGACGGGCACAGGTTGGCGCAATAGTCGGCCAAGCGGATAGGTTGCTGCAGGGCAGCTGGGTACGGTGTATTGGCGCACGAGCGCCGTATGTGTAAGAGCATCCATCACATGGGTAGTGACCGGGTGAGCTGCCGGATGCGAATCGCCCTTGGGGAGAACCACCGCGGGAGCGGCGTGACCTTGAAGGCTCGGGTCACCTAGGGTGCTGTCAACGACAGCATTTGCAACAACAGTTCTACGCCTGTGGATAATTTTGGTCAACGCCCCATTCCTCGTGGCCTCTGGAGCTGTGCATGAAATTATCCACCGGTGGAAATCATTGGTATCCAAAGGATTTGTGTCGGCTTTTAGCTTTGCAAAGCGAGGTCCATCCAAACAGGGCGGCTTTGCAGCCCTGTTTGGATGGACCCAAATTAAAGAGCGGCCAACGGTGTTCTGGAGGGTTCACCGACGATTGAATGCGCCACGCCCACTTGGCAAGGGGGTGATGTTGTCGCCAGCTGGATGGGCGAACTCATGTGGTGTGACATGCCCCGATCTGTTGGCATCGATGTAATTGCTCCACCACGCCATGATCAGCCGACGCTGCTCCAGAAATTCGGCCTTGTGGATATAGGCGGCGCGCACGCGATTGCGTTCCTTGTGGCTCATCTGCCGCTCAATAGCCGCGTCTGTCCACAGCCCTGATTCCAGCAAGGCGCTACAGGCCATGGTCCTGAATCCATGCCCGCATACTTCCTTGGATGTGTCGTAGCCGACGTTGCGCAGTACCTGATTAACCGTGTTCTCTGACATTGGCTTCCAGTACTTGTGGTCACCGGGCAACACCAGTTCGGAGAAGCGACTCAAGCCGCGCAGCCGTTCAAGGATCGCAATGACTTGGGGAGAGAGCGGCACCATCTGTATGTCTCCGCTCATCTTGGTGCCACGGGTGGAATTGCGTACGCCGTCGATGGGCTTGCGGGTGTCAGGAATTTCCCACATCGCCCTTTGCAGGTCGAACTCATCCCAGCGCGCAAAGCGCAGTTCGCTGGAGCGCACGAACACGTTCAGCGTCAGCAGTACAGCCAGCTTGGTTAGCTCACGGCCATTGTAGTTGTCGATCCGGTCTAGTAGTTCGGGGAGGCGGTTGAGTCAGAGGGCAGGGCGGTGCACGGTACGCGGGGCATGAATCGACCCTGCCAGATCGAGCGCCGGATTTTGGCTGATATGCCGCGCCCGCTTCGCGCCCCGCATGATCGTGGAGAGATAATTTTGTACGCGCAGAGCAACGTCCATGGTGCCGCGTTCTTTGATACGCAGAGTGACCTCGAGCAGATCATGAGTATCGAGTTCAGCGATGGGGCGTTGGCCTATCAAGGGGAAGACGTGGGTGCGCAATCGACTCATGACGGTCTTGGCGTGTCCCTCCGTCCAGCGCCGAGACATTTCGGCGTGCCACTCCAGGGCGACGGTTTCGAAAAGCAGGGAAGCTCGTTGAGCAGCTAGCTTCGCTTTCTTCTTCTCTTCCATCGGGTCTAGGTTGTCGATCAACAGGGCCTTGGCTTCATCGCGCTTGGTCCTCGCGACGGCCAGGGAGATGACGGGGTAGTTGCCGATGATCAGCGTGCCTTCCTTGCAGCTGGGCTTGAAGTAGCGTAATCGCCACGTTTCACGCCATTGGGTTTCACGAAGAGGTACATGCCGCCACCGTCGAACAGCTTGTAGGCGCGTTCGCGAGGTTTCGCCGTACGGCATTTGAGGTCGCTGAGAGGAACGGCTAGACGTGGCATAAGGGTACGTTCTCCATGCAGGCAAGACGCTGTACCCTAAAAATACCCCCGGGGATGGGGTATTTTGTTGGATCCCGACGGAGGGTCCCGGAACGAAAAAACCCGCCAAAGGGCGGGTTTTAGGGGCTTCCAAGGCATTCAGTGGAACGCGATGGAGCTTGATATGGTGCCGGCACCAGGAGTCGAACCCGGGACCTACTGATTACAAGTCAGTTGCTCTACCAACTGAGCTATACCGGCGTGTTGGGCGACGATTATAGCGATTGGAATGGTTCTGTAAACCCCTGAATTCAGACTATTTTTGCGCGGGCCTTGGGTCAGGCGCGGCGCAGTGCTGTTCGGAGTTTGTGCAGGGCTTTCCAGGTGCGGCTGTTTTGGATGGCGTGCAGTTGCGCTTCGGCCTGTTCGGCGCGTTGTAGAGCGGCGGCGAGGTGTTGGTCGGCGTCGCTGAGGGGGTGGCTGAATGTGTGGCCGCGGCAGAGCTGGAAGTTGTCCAGGTTGCAGGGCGGGATGTCGAAGGCGGGTTTGAGGTTCAGGTGTTCTTCGGCGAGGTAGTAGGTGTTGAGGCCGTCGAAGAGGATGGACTGGTAGCCGGCGTCGATGAGCAGGGTTTCCCAGGTCTGGTTGCGCTCCCACGGGGTCTCGATGAGGATGATCCAGGGGCGCCACTGGCTGAAGTCCATGCCGCGCAGCACGGTTTCTTCGTGGCCTTCGACGTCGATTTTCAGGAAGTGGATGGGCTTGCCTTGGGCGTGTTGTTCGCAGATGGCGGTCAGGGTGCGCGATTGCACGGTGTGGCTGCGCACGTCCATGCCGGCGTCTTTGCGCTGTTGGGCTACGGTGGGTTCCAGTGTCGACAGGCCGGTGTCGGCGATGCTGTAGAACGTCAGGTCCTGGGCGTTTTCGCCGGCGACGCATTGCAGGTTGGTGTCTTTGGGGCGTTGGTCGCACAGGGCCTGGTGGTAATTGGCGACGGGCTCGACGTTGATGCCGGTCCAGCCGTGGTCATAAAAAGCCTTGGTGACCGAGTCGTGGACGGGGTCGTTGGCGCCTACATCGATGTAGAAGCCATTTTCGACGTTTCTGAGGGCGCGCCACAGGCGGATGTCTTCGAAGTTCTGTGCGTAGGAAATGAACGTCACGAGTCGAGTCCTGTGTTTTGTTTTTATTGTTACGGCCGCAGTGTCGGCGCTTTGTTTGCCTGTATAGCAAGGGTCGCGGTCGGGGTGCAAATGCCTGCGGGCGTGGTCCCGTATTCGGCGGTTATGTCCTTTTCGCGAATTGCTTATGCACAACGGGCGTGATGGCCGTTACTACTCATTACCGATTTTGTGGACCCGTTCTCATTAGTCCGCAAATGCCTGTTTTTATGGTTTTTTATCCATGTGTACGAAAAATGAACACTGGTGTTTCAGGGAGGAAACAGCTGTATACATTGGATCCAGGATAATTCCATCAACAGAGTTATCCACAGGCTGGGTGCTTCAGCAGCGCTCACCCAGGATCAGCAGATTACGCGGAGTGAGGGGGCTTTCGCAGAAGGTTCCGAGGCGAACGGTGTAATCCTGCTCGAAGAGGAAAATGGCCCTGTCGAGCACCAGCCAAAGCTCCAGCGGACGCCGGAACAGTCCGCGCAGCAGCTCAAGGTTGCGCACCTGTGCCAGGCGTTGCCAGCCGGCGGCTTCCAGGGCGGGCCAGTTCTGCGGCCCGATTGTGGATAAGTCCTTGAGCGCGGCCAGATGATGGCAGTATTCGGCGAAGGGTTTATCCAGCCAGGCGCTGGGAAGTGACGGCGTGGGCAGGTATTGATCGACTCCGCGCAGTTGCCTTTGCAGCAGGTCAAAGCCCAGGCGGCGGGCCATGGAAGTGTCGCGCTGATGGCGGACCCGGGCGCCGGCGGTGACGGTTTCGCTGGCAGGCAGCGCCAGGTCATCCAGGGACAGCTGCAGGGCGGATTGCTGGCCCGGTGAGGAAAGCGCCTGATGGGCTGTGAGACTGATCCGGTTGTAGCAGCAGGGGGCGACAGCCAGCTGCTTGCAGCCTGCGGCGCTGGCGAGCTGGATCAGCCTGACGTGCAGGTCTCCGCAAGCGTGCAGCGCGACCGGGGTATGGCCGCCGTTTAGCAGAGTGGCGGCGTCGGCGGCGAGCACATCCTGTTCAACATGCAGGGCGTGCAGGTGATGGCGCTGGCTGAGTGCCTGACCGCTGGCGACCAGTGCCGGGTCGTATTCCAGGCAGGTGAGTTGCTGGCCGGCCTGCAACAGGCGTCGGCCCAGGTGTCCTTTGCCGGCACACCAGTCGAGCCAGTGTTTTGCCGGCTGGGTGAATTCCAGGCGGCTGGCGAACGCTTCGATCTGCTGCCATTTGCGCCCCGGCACATCGACATTCAGGCGGTGCCCGGCCTCTTCCAGCGCATGGGCCGGCAGTTCGCCGATGGCGCTGAGATGCAGTGACTGCGCGGCCAGCGACGCGAAAGGCTCGGGCGCGTGCAGCAGGGCGGGGTGGTTGTGGGCGAGTTCGGCCTCTTCCAGGGAGCGGCCGCGCAGCCACTGCGCCAGCTCCGGGCAGGACGCTTCCCAGGGAAGTTGCAGATGGGTGAACGGTCGCGGCTTCCACAGCGCTTGATGCTCGATCAGAAAAGCATCCAGCGCGGCGAAGCGGGCGAGCAGCGCCTCGCCCGTCAGCACGTGCCCCTCAACGCCCTTGGCAGGCATCGACGCGCAGCCAGCGCTCCAGCAGCTTGAAGCCGCGCACCAGAACGAAGGCCATCAGCAGGTAGAACATGCCCGCCGCGAAGAAGATCTCCACCGGCAGGTAGGTCCGGGCAATGATGGTGCGGGCCATGCCGGTGAGTTCGAGCAAGGTCACGGTGCTGGCCAGGGCGCTGGCCTTGAGCATCAGGATGACTTCGTTGCTGTAGGCCGGCAGGCCGATGCGCGCGGCGCGGGGCAGGATGATGTAGAACATCGCCTTGGCCCGTGACATGCCCAGCGCCCGGGCCGCTTCGATTTCGCCCTTGGGAATCGCCTGGATCGAACCGCGCAGGATTTCCGCGATGTAGGCGGCGGTGTGCAGGGTCATGGTGGCGGTGGCGCACCAGAACGGATCGCGCAGGTAGGGCCACATCGAGCTGTTACGCACCGCATCGAACTGCGCCAGGCCGTAATAGACCAGGAACAGCTGGACCAGCAGCGGCGTGCCACGGAAAAAGAAGATGTAGGCGTAGGGGAATGCGCGCACGTACCACAGGCGCGATGAACGGGCGATGCCCAGCGGAATGGCCAGCAACAACCCGGCGATCACGGCGATGGCCACCAGCTCCAGCGTCAGGGTTGCGCCCTGGGCGAGCTTCGGCAGCCACTTGATGATGACTTCCCAGTTCATTGGGTGCTCCTTGCGAACCCGCGACCGGCGCGTTTTTCCATGAAGTGCATGCCGGTCATGGCGAGAATCGTCAGGCCCAGGTACATGAACGCGGCCACCATATAGAAGGTGAACGGTTGCTTGGAGACGGTGACGCCGATTTGCGCATGACGCATGATTTCTTCCAGGCCGATCACGGACACCAGCGCCGTGTCTTTCATCAGGATCATGAACAGGTTGCCAAGGCCCGGCAGGGCGATGCGCCACATCTGCGGCATGATCAGCTTGGTGAAGATGCGAAATTTCGACAGGCCCAGGGCCACGCCCGCTTCACGGTGGCCTTTGGGGATGGCCAGGATCGCGCCGCGGAACACTTCCGTGGCGTAGGCGCCGAAGCACAGGCCAAGGGCAATCACGCCAGCGGCGAAGGCGTTGAGTTCCAGGTCGGGTTTGCCGAAGAACTCGCCCAGTTCGCGCATCAGGTTGACCGTACCGAAGTAGATCAACAGCACCCAGAGCAATTCCGGAATGCCACGCACCAGGGTCGAATAAGTGCCGCCAAGCCATTGCAACGGCTTGTACGGGGAAGTCTTGGCCAAGGCGCCGAGCAGACCGAGCACCAGCCCCAGGCACAGGGCCGAGAGTGCCAGTTTCACAGTCATCAGCGCACCAGCGGCAAGCGCCGGGCCGAATCCGTAGAGATCGATAGTCATGGATTTCTTTTCAAATCGCGGCAGGCAATGCCAGGGGCGGGCGCCTTTAGCGAACGGCGCCTGCCAGGCAAGTCAGAATCAATAGATGCTGAAAGGGAAGTACTTGTCGTTGATCTTCTTGTAGGTGCCGTCGGCAACGATCTCTTTCAGTGCGGCGTTCAGCTTCTCGCGGACCGGGTCGCCTTTACGTACAGCGATACCGATCTTGTCGCTTTCTTCCACCGGGTCACCCTTGAACTCGTAAGAACGGCCGGCGTCGCTTTTGAGCCACTCGTAGTTGACGTACTTGTCCGCCAGGATGCCGTCCAGACGACCGGAGGTCAGGTCCAGGTAGGCGTTTTCCTGGGTGTCGTAGAGTTTGACTTCAACGCCTTCCATGTTGTCTTCCATCCAGGTGCCGGCGAGGGTCGCACGTTGTGCGCCGATCACTTTGCCTTGCAGGGAAGCCTTGTCGGTCTTGAAGTCTTTGTCTTTCGGGGCGATGAATTGCAGCTTGTTGCTGTAGTACGGGTCGGTGAAGTCCACCGCCTGTTTGCGCTCGTCGGTGATCGACATCGAGGAGATCAGGAAATCGAATTTCTTGGCGTTCAGGGCCGGAATGATCCCGTCCCAGTCGGAGGTCACCACGGTGCACTCGACTTTCATCTTGGCGCACAGGGCGTCGCCGATTTCCTTGTCGAAGCCGACGACATTACCGCTGGCATCCTTGTTGTTGAACGGCGGGTAGGCCGCTTCGATGCCCATCTTCAAGGTTTCGGCCATGGCACCGGCGCTGAACGCCAGGGTGACGGCGGCAGCCAGGAAGACCTTTTTGTAGTTCTGCATGCTGTAGCTCCGTTAGCGGTTGCTGGACATGAATTGTTTGCAGCGCGCCGAAAGCGGGTTTTCGAACACCTGCTGTGGCGATCCTTGCTCTTCTACCAGGCCTTGGTGAAGGAACACCACTTCGCTGGACACCTGGCGGGCAAAGCCCATTTCGTGGGTGACCAGCAGCATGGTACGGCCTTCCTCGGCCAATGCGCGGATGACATTAAGTACTTCCTGGACCATTTCCGGGTCAAGGGCGGAGGTGGGCTCGTCGAACAGAATCACCTTGGGCTGCATCGCCAGCGTGCGGGCGATGGCCGCGCGTTGCTGCTGGCCGCCGGACAGTTCGGCGGGGTAGGCGTGGCGCTTGTCCGCGATGCCGACCTTGGCCAGCAAGGCTTCGGCGACTTCGATGGCTTCGGCCTTGCTTTGCCCGAGCACCCGGCGCGGCGCTTCGATGATGTTGTCGAGCACACTCATGTGCGGCCACAGATTAAAGTTTTGAAACACAAAACCAATCTCGCTGCGCAGGCGATTGATCTGCTTGCCATCGGCAGCGACCAGTTCGCCGTTCTTGGCGGCCTTGAGCTTGAGTTCTTCACCGGCCACCAGGATCTGGCCCTGGTGCGGGTTTTCCAGCAGGTTGATGCAACGAAGGAACGTGGATTTGCCGGAACCGGAGGAGCCCAGGATCGAGATCACATCGCCGTCGCGGGCGGTCAGCGAGATGCCTTTGAGCACCTCCAGCGAACCGTAGCGTTTATGCAGGTTGCGGATTTCAAGCGCGGGCGTGGCCTCAGCCATGTGCGTTCCTCATAGTGTGTTGCTCCTGCTGTTGGCGGCCTTCCTGGCGAGGCGGCCAAGCTAGCATAGCGTCTGAATGGCAGCCAACAGCGCTACGGGCAGTAAACGGATGTCATGTGGCAGGTTGTCGCATCGTCACAGCAGACTGTCGCGCTGCTATCAAACGAACAGGTGTTTGAACCTGCCCGGCGATGGAAAAACGACGTCCTGCCGTAAAAAAAGGCGCGATGTTGCCAGCTTTGCCGGGGGGTTGGAAGCGTTAACCGGACAAACGTTCCTGATCTGCACTTTTATTGTGCAACGGGCATTTTTTGTTGTGTTTCTGGTGCGGCAAATCGTCCTGAAAGTGAGTCGCAGGGTAACGCTCTGGCAAATTGCCATTAATCTCAAGCACTTGCGATGACTGTCCGGTCAGGCGGAGAGCCCCGGGCCTTGGGAGTTTGTAACATTTTGGCGCAATTATTGCGTGCAGAATAAGGAACGCCCCGTTGGTTTCTTTTTACGAGAGAGAACAAACGGCGAGCTCAATGCTTTCGCTTTTCCTTACAAAGGTAGTTTCAATGAGCAGTACCCCAAGTTCCAATGGCCTCGAACAGGGGCTCAAACCGCGTCATGTGACCATGCTGTCGATCGCCGGGGTTATCGGTGCCGGGCTGTTCGTCGGTTCCGGTCATGCCATTGCTGCAGCAGGCCCGGCCGTGCTGCTGGCCTACGCCGCCGCCGGTACCCTGGTGGTGCTGGTGATGCGCATGCTGGGTGAGATGGCGGTTGCTTCACCGGACACCGGTTCATTTTCGACCTATGCCGATCGGGCGATCGGTCACTGGGCCGGCTTCACCATCGGCTGGCTGTACTGGTGGTTCTGGGTGCTGGTGATACCGCTGGAGGCCAACGCCGCCGCGACCATCCTGCACGCCTGGTTCCCGAATATAGCGATCTGGGCGTTTACGCTGATCATTACGCTGTTGCTGACAGCGACCAACCTGTTCAGTGTGAAGAATTACGGTGAGTTCGAATTCTGGTTCGCGCTGATCAAGGTCATTGCGATTGTCGGTTTCGTGGTCCTGGGTATCCTGGCGATTTTCGGCTTCCTGCCGACCAGTCAGGTCAGTGGTGTGTCCCACCTGTTCGACACCCAGGGCTTCATGCCTAACGGTATGGGCGCAGTACTGGCGGCTATTCTGACCACCATGTTCTCCTTCATGGGCACCGAGATCGTCACCATTGCCGCCGCAGAATCGAAGAACCCGGGCCAGCAAATCTCCAAGGCCACCAATTCGGTGATCTGGCGGATCGGCTTGTTCTACCTGGTGTCGATCTTCATCGTGGTATCCCTGGTGCCATGGAACGATCCAGTCCTGGCCAGCGTGGGTTCCTACCAGACCGTCCTTGAGCGCATGGGCATTCCAAACGCCAAGATGATCGTCGATATCGTGGTCCTGGTTGCGGTGACCAGTTGCCTGAACTCGGCGCTGTACACCGCCTCGCGCATGATGTTCTCCTTGGGCAAGCGCGGCGATGCGCCGGCGGTGTCCAAGCGCACCAACGGCAGCGGCACGCCGTACTGGGCCGTGATGCTGTCGACGGCTGCTGCGTTCCTTGCGGTATTCGCCAACTACGTAGCGCCTGCTGCGGTGTTCGAATTCCTGCTGGCCAGCTCCGGTGCAATCGCCTTGCTGGTGTACCTGGTCATCGCGGTGTCGCAACTGCGCATGCGCAAGCAGCGCGCCATCGCCGGCGAGAAAATCGCCTTCCGCATGTGGCTGTTCCCGGGCCTGACCTACGCGGTCATCGTGTTCATCGTTGGCGTGCTGACGATCATGCTGTTCCAGGAAGCCCATCGCGTGGAGATCCTCGCGACCGGCTTGCTCAGCGTGCTGGTGGTGGCCGCCGGGCTGTTCGTGGCGCGCCGTCGCAAGCAGCAGAAGCTGGGCGCTGCAGTGCTGAACTGATAGGTAGCGGGTAACGCAAAACGGCCGCTGTCAGGGATGACAGGCGGCCGTTTTTTTTTGTGCGGTCATCGGCGTTCAGTCGGCGGTCACCCAGTCTTCTACGCGCAGTCCAGGTACTCTTTCGAACTCCCTCAGATTGTTGGTCACCACAATGAATCCTCGCGAACGCGCGTGCCCTGCAATCATTTGATCGTACGGGCCAATAGGCGTGCCTGCCTTTGCCAGCTCTGAGCGAATCATTCCGGTGTGCGCCGCCGCGTCTTTATCGAAAGGTAAGACTTCAAGACGGGCCGCTAAACCCTCGACTACCGCAAGATTTTTCTCGGGGGCTGCTGACTTTTCAGCCCCATAGATCAGCTCCATCAAAGTAACAGCACTAATGCACAGCTGGCCGTTATGAAGGTTGAAAGCTTCTCGTACGATTTGTGGCTTGTTCTTGATCGTAAAGATACAAATGTTGGTATCGAGCATGAACTTAAGCATCAGAACGACTCGCGCTCCTGATCGGCTGGTTGAGCGCGGTTTGCCATGAAATCGTTACTCACATCGTCTCCATCAAACCAGCTGTCCCAGGTTTCACCTGCAGGAGTAATGATTCGGGACCTTCCAATAGCAACTACGTCGACTCGCTTCACATCACTTGGCATTGCGACGGCTTTCGGAAGACGAACGGCTTGGCTTCGATTGCTCATGAAAAGAGTGGTCTGTTCCATATTGGCCTCCTCAGCTTTGGCTTTCGTTGATAAACCCAAGGATAAATCCTTGTCGGGATATGTCAACGGGATATACGTAACTGAGAGTGTGGGGTAAGGGGAAGGACACGCTGTGGATTTTTAGCAAAACGGCCGCTGTCAGGAATGACAGGCGGCCGTTTTTGTTTCAGGGGGGGGGCAGAGCGTTACTCGGCCTTTTCTTCCTGCGCATCCAGCGCCTGGCGGTATTGGTCCAGTGCATGACCGAAGTCGGTGATGAACTGCGGCTCGGTGAGCCAGGCCTGGGCGGTTTCGCGGTCCATGCCGTCGGCCCACATGCGGTAGTCGATCAGCATGTCGGCGGCCAGGTGGGTGGCGGCCATGGCTTCGTTGTCGGCGTTTTCCATGTCGAGCAGCTCGGGATGGTCCGAGATGATAACCGCGAGCTCCGACAGCAGTACCTGCAGCATGTCGTTGCGGCCGACTGCTTCGGCGTCGTGCATTTTGCTGAACATCGCCAGGGTGTATTCCGGGATCGGCTCGCCCGGTTCGCCCAGGTCATCATCCAGCGCTGCGGGTTTGCGGCCGTGGATGTTGATTTGCTTGGCTTTGATTTTTGCGCGCTTGGCGCGTTTCTGCTGCTTGTTCAGGGAGGCCATGGGAACTCAGTTGGGTGTCTGTGGGTTTTGGGCGGCGATGGCTTCGGAGGCTGCCACGTAATCGACCTGGAAGGCGGGGGATTCGATCCACGCCAGGGCGCCGGCTTCGTCGGTTTCGGTGGACCACTGGCGGTACTCGATCAGCGCGCCGATGATGAAGTCAGTGGCGATTTCCTCGCCTTCCTGTTCCAGCACCAGTGCGAGCAGCGGGTGTTCGAGGAAGGCCGTGCACATCGCTTGCTGGCTGATTTTCTGCGCGTCGAGCATTTCCTTGAACAGTTCGGTCAGGTCCACCGAGTCAAAATCGATGCGATCGTCGTTCGGGTCCAGCTCGACCGGCGCAGCCGCTCGCTGGGTGCGGTTCTGCTTGGCCTTGGCTTTGGCGCGGGTGGCGCGTTTTTGCTGCTTGTTGGCGGAGGCCATGGGCGTCGTTCCGTATTGCGTTGAGTGGGCGCATCAGTCAGCTGCGGGGTACCAGCCGCCCCGGAGTGCCGGGGGCCAGTTCGCCGCTTTGCAGCCAGGACAATGCAATGGGCCATAGTGTGGCTTGGTATGCGCTGCGAAAAAAGGCGAAATGTCCCACGTCTGTCTGATCAATGTCTTCAGGCGCGATGCGCAAGTGGGTTTTGCGGCTGTGGGTGAAGTAGCCGAGCAGGCGTTCTATGGCGGGAATTGTGCCATAGGGGTCGTCGCTGATGCTGATGGCCAGGACTTGCGCCTTGACTGCCGCAAAGGTTTTCACATGCAGGTCGCGGCCGCTGGGGCGCTTTTCGTAACGGGCGGTGGGTGTGCTCCAGTCTCGGACGACGCCGGCAGGGGTGTCTTCCAGCCAGCCCAGGCGCTTGCCGGGAAAATAACCGTACAGCATCGTCAGCAACGGCATCACCAGGTGCCACTTGCCCAACATGCGCCAGCGATGGGCGGGCGCGTAGTCGCGCCAGTAAGCGAATTGCGCCCCTACCGTCACCAGGCGACGAATCACCGGCCCCGACGCTCCCAGGCCCGCTGCACAGCCGCCAAAGCTGTGAGCCACCACATCGATGGGTTGGCCAGGGAATTCGCGCTGGGCGCGCTTGAGCATCGCCTCGAAGTCCAGGGTGCCCCAGTCGGACCATGACGCCCTCAGGCCTTTCATCGAAGCGGGGCGCGATTCTCCGATGCCGCGGTAATCGTAGGTGATGACGTCGAAACCATTGGCATGCAGATAGTCGGCAAACCGCGCGTAGTGGCGGCAGCGCACGGAAGTGGCGGCGTTGATGATCACAATCGGGCGCGCGCTGTCATGGGAGGCATGGCGCCACGTAAAGCCGCCGAGGATAAAACCGTCGGCGGCGGGTTCCTTGAACGGTTCGCCGGGCGCGAACGCGGGCAGCGGCAACTCGATTTGGCTGGGTGCCAGTGACGGCATGTCCTGCAGATTCATCGGCGTCTTACCAGTGCGGGTAGCTGACAACGATAGTCTTCGGGCGGCACTTGGACAATCCAGGCCGAGGCCGGGGTGTGCGGGAAAGTACATCACGGCTGCGCCGGTCAAATCCCAGGCATAAAAAAACCCTGAATCTTGCGATTCAGGGTTTTCGGTATTTGGTGCCCAGAGACGGAATCGAACCGCCGACACGGGGATTTTCAATCCCCTGCTCTACCGACTGAGCTATCTGGGCAACGGGGCGCATTAAACTGGTTTTTCAGGGGGTCGTCAAGCAAGTTTTCAAAAAATATTTAATTATTACCGTCGCTTACGATCCGACCCCCGGGAAATCGGGATTATTCAGCCGGCGGAACGTAGCCGTCAGCCTTGGCGTATTCCTCGCCGGAGAAGTACTTGTCCATCTCGCCCTGAAGATATTTGCGGTCTTCGGCGTTCATCATGTTCAGGCGTTTTTCGTTGATGAGCAGGGTCTGGTGTTTCTGCCAGTCGGCCCAGGCCTTGGCCGAGACGTGGTCAAAAATGTCCTGGCCTTTGGCGCCCGGGAATGGAGCGCGCTCCAGGGCAGGCAATTCTTCTTTGTACTTGCGGCACATGATGGTGCGGGTCATGACGACTCTCCTGCGTTCAATACGGCGGCCGCGCGTTCGAGCAAGGTCTTGACCGGGGCGGCAAGGCCCAGGCGCGGCGGGGTGGCGAGGTTATACCAGAGCCAGTCGGCCTCGGCCACGTGATGGGCCGCCTCCTGGACCTGGACCAGCCAGGGTTCGATGGATAACTGGAAGTGGCTGAAAGTGTGCACCAGGCTCGGCAAGGCTTGTTGCTGGCCCAGCTCCAGTGAGTGTTGAGTGGCCAGGTGTTGCAGGTCGTCCAGGTCATCGAGCTCCGGAAGGCTCCACAAGCCGCCCCACAAGCCCGTCGAAGGCCGACGGTAGAGCAGAATCGCGCCTTCGCCATTGGCCAGCATCGGCATCAGCGTGCGCTTCTGGGGCACGGCTTTGCGCGGCTTGGGGATCGGGTAGCGGGTTTCCAGGCCAAGCATGTGCGCTTCACAGCCTTTTTCCAGCGGACACAGCAGGCAACTGGGCTTGCTGCGAGTACAAAGCGTGGCGCCCAGGTCCATCATGGCCTGGGTGTAGGCGTTGACCCGGTCATGGGGCGTGAAGCGCTCTGCGGTGGCCCACAGCTGTTTGGCCACCTTCGGCTCGCCGGGATAGCCCTCCTGGGCCGTAAAGCGCGCCAGGACGCGTTTGACGTTGCCATCGAGGATCGGCGCACGCATGCCCATGCTCAGGCTGGCGATGGCGCCGGCGGTAGACAGGCCGATACCTGGCAACTCGACCAGCTTGTCGACGTCCCGCGGAAATTCACCGGCGTAGTCGGCCACAATGATTTTCGCGGTTTTCTGCAGATTGCGCGCCCGGGTGTAGTAGCCCAGGCCGGTCCACAGGTGCAGCACTTCGTCTTCCGGCGCGGCAGCCAGGGCTTCGACCGTCGGCAACGAGGCCATGAAGCGGTCGAAGTAGTTCAGCACTGTGCTGACCTGGGTCTGCTGCAGCATGATCTCCGAGACCCACACCCGATACGGCGTGATGCCCTGCTGCCAAGGCAAATCGTGGCGGCCGTGGCGGTCGTACCAATCCAGCACTGCTGCCGAAAACTGCTCGGATCTCATCGCTTGAACAGCCCTTTGAGTGCGTTTTTCAGTTCAGGACTGACTTTGTCGCCGAGTTTTTCGTCGATTTTTTCACTGAGCTTGTCTCCCGCGAGCCGGGTCGCGACCTGGCCCATGCGTTCGTTATCGAGGCGGCAAGCCTTGGCACCCAGTTCCAGTGGGCCGCGGCAGCGCAATGGCCACTCGATGCCGACGAACTTCTCGCCGACCTGACAGGCCGGGTCCGGCATGTCGCTCTTGTCGCCTTCGACGATGATGCCGACGCGGTAATCCATGCCCAGCACGCGCAGGTCGACATCGCCGTCGCCATTGACGGTCATCCCGGGGATGCGCACTTTCAGGTCCGGGTTGCTGGCCACGCCGTTACGAAAGGTCAGGTTGCCCTTGAGCTCCTGGAAGGGCGTGTCCTTGCCGCGCGGCTCGCCACTGAGGGTCTTGCGGTTGAGCGTGGCGATGCCTTTGCACAGCTGCTGTTCAAGGTTGGCATTGAGCAGCACGCCATTATTGATCGCGAAACTGGCGGTGCCGTTGAGGGTATCGACCAGGGCTTTCTGGCTGTTACCGCTGCCGGTCAGGTTGCTGTTGAGGGTCACCAGGCCTTTGACCGGCGGGTTTTTACCCTGGCTTTCAAGGATTTTTTCCACCGGCACTTTGTTGATCTGGGTCTGCAGGTTCAGCGACGGGACCTGCTGGCGCACATCGAGGGTGCCTTTGGCTTCGAAGTTACCTTCGTACAATTCGCCGCGCAGGTTTTCCAGGGTCAGCAGGCCATTTTGGCCAGTGGCCTTGAGGGCCGCGTTGCGGATCGGCAGTTTGTCGAGGGTGAGTTGGCCGAACGTCAGGTCGGCGTCGAGATCGAGTTTGCTCAGGCGCTCCACGGGCAACAGCCGATCGTTGCTCCAGGCTGTCTTGGTCGGCGCATCCGGCAACGGCGTGCTGCCTGCGCCGGCCATGGCATTGGCTTCGGTGCTGGCCACTTCGGCCTGGCGCACCTGAGTTGCGCTATTGGCTTCGGCAGATTTTGGTTTCAGGTAACGGTCGACGTTGAAGGTGTCAGCCTTGAGCACCGCACGCAGCGATTGCCTGGCGAAGTCTTCGACGGCGATGCGACCGCTGAAGGTGCTGTCGTCGACTTTCAGGTTGATGTTGTCGAAGGCCACGCTGGTGGGCGTTGCGCTGACGCGACTGACCAGCTCGACCTTGCTCAGGCTGCCTTCGGCCATGGCCGGCAGGGTCTGGCCGATGCTGTCGACGAACTTGGCCAGGTCGAACTGGGCGATCGATAGCGCGCCGTTAACCTGAGGTGTCTTGTCGAGGTCGTTGACCTTCAGCTCGCCGAGTGCGCGAAGCTGGTTGGCGGAAATCTTGATGCCGGTCCATTCGGCGACGTTCGCCGCTTTATCCAGCAACAGCTGGCCCTGGGCGGCGAAGGTCATGGTCTTGCCTTGCAGCGGATCGCCAGCCACTTCCCCGGTCAGTTTCATGTCTTCGAACTTGTAGCGCTGCAGGGCGCGTTCGAAACGCAGTTCGCCGTTCAGTTCAGTGCGAACCCGCAGGACTGGCTGATTGGTGCCAAGGAACGCCGTGAGTTTGACCGGAATATTGGTCGAGTCATGCACGGCGCCGGTGCTGAGCTGGATGCTTTCGGCGCTGAACTGCTTGCCGGTCTTTTCGTCGCTGTATTCAACCCGGGCGTTATTGACGGTCAGGCTGTCGATGTCCAGGCGAATGGGCTGGGCGGGTTTTTCCGCCTGGGCCGTGGTCTCGCTGGCAGGCTCACCGGGGGTGGCAGGTGGCGTGGCCTGAGTGGCAGGCACCTTGCCGATGTCTTCCCAGTTGCCGTGGCCGTCCTTGTCGCGGTTCAGGCGCAGGTTCAGGCCTTCGACCCGCACATCGCTCATTTGGACTTCGCGGCGCAGCAGGGGCAGCACGCGAACGGACAGGCCGAGCATTTGCAGGTCGGCGAAGGGTTCGGCGGGTTTGGCCAGGGTCGCGACACTGGCTTCGTGCAATTCCAGGCCCAGCCACGGGAACAGGCTCCAGCCGATGTCGCCATTGAGCGTCAGCTCGATGTGAGCCTTGTCGCGGGCTATCTGGCGAATCTCGTCTTTATAGTCATTGGGATCAAAGAGGTGGGTCAGGGCAAAACCCAGGGCCACAATGATCAGCAATAGCCCGAGAAGTACCAGACCCAGGATTTTGCCGAACGCTTTCATGGGCGAGTCCTTGTAGTTAGTCAAATTCGAAATACAGCCGGGGAGTATAGCGCCCCGGGGACGACGATCGGTCGGCGATCACGTTGTCAGTTCATCCAGCGATACTTTCAGCTTGGCGGCGAGCGCCTGGGCTTCAAGATGGCCGGCGGGGGCCAGCAGGTGCAAGGTGGCGCCGGCGTCGCGGGCCATTTTCCGCGCCTCGTCCACCAGGCGCTCGGCGACGCCGCGTCGACGGGTGATCTTGCGCACGCACAATTGGGACAGGTGCCAGACGTTCTGGTGCCGTTGCAGGCGGGCGGCACCCAGCAAGCGGTCATTGAAGCGCCCGGCGATCAGCGAGCCATCGCCCAGGCAGGCTTCGATCAACTGCTGCTGCGAGGCAAAGGGTGCGAAGAGCCACGGCGGGGCATCCCGATAGATCTTCTGCAGGTCTTGCTGATCCTGATAGTTGGCTTCTTTGAGCGACTCGACAACGATCGGCATGGCGGCTCCAGCGGGAAAGAGATCAGATGACGTGCAAAAGGTGATGTCAGATTGATTTTTCTGCCACGCGCAGATGGTAACCTCTGCTGGTACGTCCGTCCTTCTGCGACTTGATGTCGCATCAAAATGGAGCTTCATCTGACAAGACAGTCATGCCTGCGTGCATAAAGGCTGGGGATGAGCAGTGGCTGGCGAACAATACTAATAATTGGGGGATACACAATGACCACGAGCATCACGGCTGACGGCTTCGCCGGACAGCCTGCGTTCCTGTCCAAGGAACGCATCATCGCCAAGCCCGGTTTCAACCGTTGGCTGGTACCGCCAGCCGCACTTGCGATCCACCTGTGCATCGGCATGGCCTACGGCTTTTCGGTGTTCTGGCTGCCGTTGTCCAAAGCCCTGGGTGTGACCGCACCTGTGGCTTGCGCGCCGGACATGAGTTTTATCTCGCAAATCTTCTCCTCCCAGTGCGACTGGCCGATCTCGATGCTCGGCTGGATCTACACCCTGTTCTTCATTTTCCTCGGCTGCTCGGCGGCGATCTGGGGTGGCTGGCTGGAACACGCCGGGCCGCGCAAGGCCGGCGTAGTGTCGGCACTGTGCTGGTGTGGTGGTCTGCTGATATCGGCGCTGGGGATTTATACCCACCAGATCTGGCTGATGTGGATCGGTTCCGGGGTCATTGGCGGTATCGGCCTTGGTTTGGGCTACATTTCGCCGGTCTCGACCCTGATCAAGTGGTTCCCGGACAAACGCGGCATGGCCACTGGCATGGCGATCATGGGCTTCGGTGGTGGCGCAATGGTGGGGGCTCCGCTCGCTGCCGCGCTGATGGGGCATTTTGCTTCGCCGACCAGCGTCGGGGTGTGGCAAAGCTTCCTGGTAATGGCCGCGATCTACTTCGTGTTCATGATCGGCGGCGCACTGTCCTACCGCGTTCCGCCAACGGGCTGGAAGCCTGAAGGCTGGACTGCTCCGGCCAGGAAAGCTGCGAATGCGATGATCACCCATCGCCATGTGCACGTGAATGTGGCGTGGAAAACCCCGCAATTCCGCCTGGTGTGGCTGGTTCTGTGCCTCAACGTGTCTGCCGGTATCGGCATCCTGGGCATGGCGTCGCCGCTGTTGCAGGAAGTGTTTGGCGGCAGACTGATCGGTGTCGACCTGCCATTTGGCCAACTGGACGCCGGGCAACTGGCTTCCATCGCTGCGATCGCGGCAGGTTTTACCGGATTGCTGAGCCTGTTCAACATCGGCGGTCGTTTCTTCTGGGCGTCGTTCTCGGATTACCTGGGCCGCAAAAACACTTATTTCGTGTTCTTTGCCCTGGGTTTCGCACTGTACGCGCTGATCCCGAACCTGGGTCACCTGGGCAATGTCGCGCTGTTCGTGGCGGCGTTTTGCATCATCCTGTCGATGTACGGCGGTGGTTTTGCGACGGTGCCGGCTTACCTGGCGGACCTGTTCGGCACCCAGATGGTGGGGGCGATTCACGGTCGCCTGCTGACCGCATGGGCAGCGGCGGGTGTGTTGGGGCCGGTGCTGGTGAACTACCTGCGTGAGTATCAGCTGAGCATTGGGGTGGAGCGCGCGGCAGCGTATGACATCACCTTGTACATCCTGGCGGGCCTGCTGGTGTTGGGCTTCCTGTGCAACCTGCTGGTGCGGCCGGTGGCCGACAAGTACTTCATGACCGATGCCGAACTGGCCGCCGAACAGGCGCTGGGGCACGACAAGGGCGCTGACAGCACTACCGTGCTGGAGTGGAAAGCTGCCCCGGGTACCAAGCCGCTGGCGATTGCCGCCTGGCTGGTGGTGGGTATTCCGTTGGCGTGGGGTGTCTGGGTGACCCTGCAGAAAACGGCGGTGCTGTTTCACTAAGGGACAGGCCTGAATTTCAGGCCAACACCCAACCCTGTGGGAGCGGGCTTGCCCGCGATTGCGGCCTGGCAGTCGGCAGAAATGTCGAATGTGCGGGCCCTATTGCGAGCAGGCTCACTCCCACACTTGATTCATGTGTCTCCAAATATCGCTTGTATGCACATGTCTACCCGCCTCACCCCTGAATTCACTCCGTCAGTGATATCACCTCTCGTGTTTCTGTTTCCCGCCCGCGCCCCTATAATGGTTGCCTTTTTCGCCCAATGATTTGCGGAGCTGGTGATGGCCGAACGTATGGCGTCAGTCGAGCGCGACACTCTGGAAACCCAGATTAAAGCCTCGATCAACCTGGATGGCACCGGAAAGGCCCGATTTGATATCGGTGTACCTTTTCTTGAGCACATGCTGGACCAGATCGCCCGTCACGGGCTGATCGACCTGGATATCGTCAGCAAGGGCGACCTGCATATCGACGACCACCACACCGTGGAAGACGTCGGCATCACCCTGGGCCAGGCTTTTGCCAAAGCCATTGGTGACAAAAAAGGCATCCGTCGCTACGGCCACGCCTATGTCCCGCTGGATGAAGCACTGTCGCGGGTAGTCATCGACTTCTCCGGCCGTCCTGGCCTGCAGATGCATGTTCCCTATACCCGCGCCACCGTTGGCGGTTTCGATGTTGACCTGTTCCAGGAATTCTTCCAGGGCTTCGTCAACCACGCACTGGTCAGCCTGCACATCGACAATCTGCGTGGCACCAACACCCACCACCAGATCGAAACCGTGTTCAAGGCATTCGGCCGCGCCCTGCGCATGGCCGTCGAGCTCGATGACCGCATGGCCGGCCAAATGCCGTCGACCAAGGGCGTTCTGTAATGCAGACGGTCGCGGTAATCGATTACGGCATGGGCAACCTGCACTCGGTGGCCAAGGCCCTCGAGCACGTCGGTGCCGGCAAGGTCCTGATCACCAGCGATGCCAATGTGATTCGCGAAGCTGACCGGGTGGTTTTTCCCGGCGTCGGCGCGATTCGCGACTGCATGGCCGAGATCCGGCGCCTGGGCTTCGATTCGCTGGTTCGCGAAGTCAGCCAGGACCGTCCGTTCCTCGGCATCTGCGTCGGCATGCAAGCCCTGCTCGATAGCAGTGAAGAGAACGACGGCGTTGACTGCATTGGCCTGTTTCCCGGCGCGGTGAAGTTCTTCGGCAAGGACCTGCATGAAGATGGCGAGCACCTGAAGGTCCCGCACATGGGCTGGAACGAAGTGAAGCAGACGATCTCGCATCCGCTGTGGCACAACATTCCGGACCTGGCGCGTTTCTACTTCGTGCACAGCTACTACATTGCTGCCGGCAACGCGCGGCAGGTGGTGGGTGGCGGTCACTACGGTGTCGATTTCGCCGCGGCGCTGGCCGATGGCTCGCGTTTCGCCGTGCAGTTCCACCCGGAGAAGAGCCATACCCATGGCCTGCAATTGTTGCAGAACTTCGCTGCGTGGGATGGTCGCTGGTAGATGGCCAGGAAAAAGCCGCCGATCCTGACCCTCACTCCCGAACAGGAGAATGAGGCCAATCACAAGATCAAGCGCTTCATGGAGGATCGCTTCGAACTGGACCTGGGTTCGTTCGAAGCGGCCGAAATCCTTGAGCTGTTTACCCGCGAAATTGCTCCGCACTATTACAACAGGGCGATTTTCGATGTGCAGGCGCACCTTAAAGAAAGGTTCGAGAGCATCGAAAGCGACTTGTGGGCGCTCGAGAAAAACTGATTTCCGAGCGAAGCTGAACAATCGAATTTGAAGGTTTGCCAGATGCTGATTATCCCCGCTATCGATCTCAAAGACGGTGCCTGTGTTCGTCTGCGCCAGGGCCGCATGGAAGATTCCACGGTGTTCTCCGATGACCCGGTGAGCATGGCCGCCAAGTGGGTGGAGGGCGGTTGCCGCCGTCTGCATCTGGTCGACCTGAACGGTGCTTTTGAAGGCCAGCCGGTCAATGGCGAGGTTGTCACTGCGATCGCCAGGCGCTACCCCAATCTGCCGATCCAGATCGGCGGCGGTATCCGTTCGCTGGAAACCATCGAGCACTACGTGAAAGCCGGCGTGAGCTACGTGATCATCGGTACCAAGGCCGTGAAAGACCCCGCGTTTGTCGCCGAAGCCTGCCGCGCATTCCCTGGCAAGGTAATCGTTGGCCTGGATGCCAAGGACGGCTTCGTCGCCACCGATGGCTGGGCTGAGATCAGCACCGTGAACGTCATCGACCTGGCCAAGCAATTCGAATCCGACGGTGTGTCTGCCATCGTTTATACCGACATTGCCAAAGACGGCATGATGCAGGGCTGCAACGTTTCGTACACCGCTGCGCTGGCGGCTGCCACGCGCATTCCGGTGATCGCTTCCGGCGGCATCCACAACCTGGGTGACATCAAGTCGCTGCTCGACGCCAAGGCGCCAGGCATCATCGGCGCCATCACCGGCCGGGCGATCTACGAAGGCACCCTCGACGTCGCCGAAGCGCAAGCTTTCTGCGATTCGTATAAAGGCTGAGGACTGACTATGGCGCTGGCCAAACGCATCATCCCTTGCCTGGACGTGGACAACGGCCGGGTCGTCAAGGGTGTGAAGTTCGAGAACATCCGCGACGCCGGTGATCCGGTGGAAATCGCCCGTCGTTACGACGAGCAGGGTGCCGACGAGATTACCTTTCTCGACATCACCGCCAGCGTCGATGGCCGCGACACCACGCTGCATACCGTCGAGCGCATGGCCAGCCAGGTATTCATCCCGCTGACCGTGGGCGGCGGCGTGCGTACCGTGCAGGACATTCGCAACTTGCTCAATGCCGGCGCGGACAAGGTCTCGATCAATACCGCAGCCGTGTTCAACCCGGAGTTCGTCGGCGAAGCTGCCCAGCATTTTGGTTCGCAGTGCATCGTTGTCGCCATTGACGCGAAGAAAGTCTCCGGCCCGGGCGAAACCCCGCGCTGGGAAATCTTCACCCACGGCGGGCGCAAACCTACCGGCCTCGACGCGGTGGAGTGGGCGAAGAAGATGGAAGGCCTGGGCGCCGGTGAAATCCTGCTGACCAGCATGGACCAGGACGGCATGAAAAGCGGCTTCGACCTGGGCGTGACCCGCGCCATCAGCGATGCACTGGGGATCCCGGTGATCGCCTCGGGTGGCGTCGGCAACCTGCAGCATCTGGCCGATGGCATCATCGAAGGTCACGCCAGTGCCGTGCTGGCGGCGAGTATCTTCCACTTCGGCGAATACACCGTGCAGGAAGCCAAGGCCTACATGGCTCATCGCGGCATCGTGATGCGCTGAACAAACGGTACAGGCCAGTGGACATCATGGCGGGCTCAAGGCACTCTTGGGTACGCCATGGATCTCGGTAGCCAGACATGCTGAAACGCTTTCTTCTTGTCCTCGCCAGCGCAGCCGTATTGCTCTCCAACAACGTGCCTGCCGCAGAAAGTCCCGCCACCGACCTGGTGCTGCTGACTGAAAACTTCCCGCCCTACAACATGGCGAAGAACGGCAAGAATTTCGCCCAGGACGAAAACATCAATGGCATCGCCACCGACATCGTTCGCGAGATGTTCAAGCGTGCTGATATCACCTACAGCCTGACGCTGCGTTTCCCCTGGGAGCGCGTGTATAAACTCGCCCTCGAAAAACCAGGTTACGGCGTGTTCGTGATGGCGCGACTGCCTGATCGCGAAAATCTCTTCAAGTGGGTTGGCCCCATTGGTCCGGACGACTGGATCATGCTCGCCAAGGCAGACAGCAAGATCAGCCTGGAGACGCTGGAACAGGCCAGCAAATACCGGATCGGTGCCTACAAGGGCGATGCGATTGCCGAGACGCTGACCAAGCAGGGCCTAAAGCCAATCGTGGTGCTGCGCGATCAGGACAACGCGAAGAAGCTGGTCAATGGCCAGATCGACCTGTGGGCCACGGGTGACCCGGCCGGGCGTTATCTGGCACGTCAGGAGGGTGTGAACGGGCTCAAGACAGTACTGCGCTTCAACAGTGCCGAGCTCTATCTGGCGTTGAACAAAGACGTTCCGGATACCACCGTTGCCAAACTGCAGGCCGCGCTGGATCAGTTGCGCAAGGAAGGCGTGGTGGATGAGATCATGGCTCGTTATCTCTAGGTAAATCAAAAGATCGCAGCCTTCGGCAGCTCCTACGCCGAACGCACCACCCTGCAGGTGCGGCCGAGCGCACCCACGTGTAGGAGCTGCCGAGCGCACCCACGTGTAGGAGTTGCCGAACGCACCCCGTTTAGGAGCTGCCGAACGCCCCGACGTGTAGGAGCTGCCGAAGGCTGCGATCTTTTAGCGGTACACGCCATCATTGCCGTGAGCCGCCGTCGCGCGATTGCCGCGCACGCTGATCATCTGCTTGATGTCGATCCACTCAATCCCCTGAGCCTTGAGTTTCGGCAATTCCCGCTCCAGTACCGCCAGCGTCTGCGGATACGGATGCCCGATCATCACCGCCGAACCCTGCTTGCGCGCCAGGCTGATCGCCGTCTGTAGCTGGGTGAAAATAGCCGCTTCAGTGCGCTCATCGTCCAGAAACACATCCCGCGAAACGCTCGCCAACCCAATCTTCTGCGCCTCGGCCGCCGCAACCGTCTGCGCGCTGGTGCGGCTGTCGACGAACAGCTTGTGCCGGCGCTGCAAGTGCGCCATCAACCAGGCCATGGCCGGTCGCTGAGCGGTCATGCGGCTGCCCATATGGTTGTTGATGCCGGCGGTATAAGGCACGACCTTGAGCGCCGCATTGAGGCGTTTCTCAAGTTCTTCGATGGGCAGCTCGGGATGCCAGGCGAACGGGCCTGTGGCCGGGTCCATGGGCATGTGCAGGATCACGATCTTGCCGGCGCGGTGGGCTTCACGGGCAAACTCGGTGGCGTGGGGCGTGTCGGGCATGATCGCCGCCGTCACGGGGCCGGGCAGGGCAAGCACTCGACGGTCCCGGGGCAGGTTCTGCCCCAGGTCGTCAATGATCAGGCTGATGTAGGCCTTATGCGCCGTGGTAGTGGCGGGCGTCGCGTGAGCAACACCCGCCAGGCAGCACAACAGGGCGAGCAGCAACCGCACGCACATCTCAGCGGCCAGAAGTGATGCTCAAACCCTTGAGCAGGCTGAGCGCCTGGGCCAGCTGGTAATCATCATCCTGCGGCATCGCCTTGGCTTTGCCGCCGGAGCCGGTCGGCTTGTCTTCGCCGCCATTGCCGTTGCCCAGGTGACCTTGCAGATCGGCTTCTTTGAAGTAGTCGCCGTCCTGCTCGCTGGTGATCTTCGCCTTGCGCACTTCGATGTCCGGGACGATGCCCTGGGCCTGGATCGAGCGGCCGTTCGGCGTGTAGTACAGCGCCGTGGTGATCTTCAGGGCGCGATCGTTGTTCAGCGGCAGCACGGTTTGCACCGAGCCTTTGCCGAAACTGGTGGTGCCCATGATGACTGCACGTTTCTGATCCTGCAGGGCGCCGGCGACAATCTCCGAGGCCGAGGCGCTGCCGCCGTTGATCAGCACGACCATTGGCACGGCTTCGCTTTCATCCTTGCCAGTGGCCGAGAAGCGCAGCTCGGAGTTGGCGATGCGGCCCTTGGTGTAGACGATCAGGCCTTTGGTGATGAAGTGGTCGACCACTTCCACCGCCGATTGCAGTACGCCGCCCGGGTTGTTGCGCAGGTCGAGAATGACGCCCTTGAGTTTCTTGCCGTTGTCCTTGCGCAGCTTGGCCAGGGCCTTGGAGACCTCTTCGCCGGTCTTGACCTGGAACTGGGTAATGCGGATATAGCCGTAGCCCGACTCCAGCAGCTGTGCCTTGACGCTCTTGACCTGGATGATGGCGCGGGCAAGGGTCACGTCGAACGGCGTGCCGCCGTCGCGCACCAGGGTCAGGGTGATTTTCTGGCCGATTTTGCCGCGCATCAGATCCACGGCTTCTGTCATGCTCTGGCCGCGGGTGGGCTGGCCGTTGATTTTGACGATGAAGTCGCCAGCCTGGATGCCGGCCTTGGACGCAGGGGTGTCATCGATCGGCGAAACCACCTTGATGAAACCGTCCTCGGCGCCGACTTCGATACCCAGGCCGCCAAATTCGCCGCTGGTGCTTTCCTGCAGCTCGGCAAAATCTTCCGGGCCCAGGTAGGCGGAGTGCGGGTCAAGGTTGCTGAGCATGCCCTTGATGGCATTTTCCAGCAGGGTCTTGTCGTCAACAGGTTCGACATAGGCGGCCTTGATCCGGTCCATGACCTCGGCAAAGGTGCGCAACTCTTCCAGCGGCAAAGGCGCCTTGGTGGTCGCAGCAGTGCCCGCAGGCGCGACTACCGGGGCCGGTTGAGCGGCAAACGCCAGAGGCGCGCCGATCACCAGGGCGATCGTCAGGGCCAGCGAGGTAAGGCGGGACAGATGCAGCATGTCGAACGAACTCCTGAAGTAGATGGCGTGCTTATCCTTGCGCGCGGCACCATTGCGCGGGATCACTCGGGTGACCCTGCTGACGAATAGCGAAATACAACGCCGGAGTGTCCTGCCCGCCACTGCTACCGACAGTGGAGATGGACTCACCGGCTTTAACCACGTCACCTGCAGACTTCAACAGCGTCTGGTTGTGACCATAAAGACTCAGGAAACCGTTGCCGTGATCTAGGATAACCAGCAGTCCGGCACCGCGCAGCCAATCGGCAAACACCACACGACCACCGTGCACGGCATGCACCTGGCTGCCGGCGGAAGCACTGATCATTACGCCGTCCCACTTGGTTCGAGCGTCATCACCACGGGATTCGCCAAAGCGTGCCAGCAATCGACCATCAACAGGCCATGGAAGTTTTCCCCGAGTGGAAGCAAAAGCACCACCGAAGGTTTCGCCTGAGCTTGAGACCAGCGCGCCGGGTGTTGATTTGACCTGTTTGCGTGGGGCGTCAGTGTTGTCTTCTGCTGCTGCCTGGGCCTCACGTAAACGCTTTTTTTCGGCTTCCTGCTGGGCGATCAGCGCTTTTTGCCGCGCTTCTTCTGCCTCTCGGGCCTGACGGGCCAGGGTTTCTTCGATGGTTTTAAGGACTTTAGACAGGTCTGCCTGATCCTGCTCCCGTGCCGCCAGCTTCTGGTCGCGGGCCTTGACGTCGAGGTTGAGCTTGGCGAGCACTTGCTGGCGCTCCTGGCGAACCTTTTCGAGCTCGTCTCGCTGGCTGTCCAGGCTACTTTTTTGCACCAGCAGTTGAGCCTGCTGCATGTCGATGTCTTTTTCGACATTGGCCAGCTGGCGCAAGGTTTCGTTGAAGTTTTTCAACTGCTCCAGGCGGGCCTGGCTCAGGTAGTCGTAATAGGTGAGGGTGCGGGCGAATCTTTCCGGGTTCTGCTGGTTAAGCAGCAGCTTGAGGTACTCCTGGCGCCCGTTCTGATAGGCCGCTCGGGCCTGGATGGCAATCAGTCGTTGCTGTTCAATGCGCGCGCTCTGGAGTTTTTTTTTCTCGGCATCGAGTCGCTGCAGCTCGGATTCGCTTTTCTTCAGCTCTTTTTGCAGGGCATCGACCTGCTTTTCGAGCTTGCCCATTTCCGTCTCGGTGCCTTTGAGGTCCTTTTGCACGCCGGATTTTTCCTGCTGGAGCTTGCCCAGCAGTTTCTTCAGCTCGGCAATGTCCTGACGCGTGGCGTCCAACTGCTGTTGGGTTTGCGCGCGCTCGTCAGCGAAGGCCGGTTGGAGCAGGCAAGTCAGGGCAAGGGCTATCAGGACGCGAAGCATAAAGGCGGGCGACACCAGGGAAAGGGACGGCCTAGTATGCCCGCCAAGCGCGGCAAAAAAAATGCCCAATTGGGGCTGTGTGATAACCGGGACAAGCAACAGGCCAGATTCCGTTGCGAAAACGCCATAAGCCACTGTGGGAGCTGGCTTGCCGGCGATGGCGTCTGAACATTCAACATTGAGGTTGGTGTCAGATCGCTACCGCTGGCAAGCCAGCTCCCACAGGGTTTTGCGGTGTTTGTGCGGACGGATTACACCAGTATCGATGTGCCGGTCATTTCGGCCGGTTTTTCCAGGCCCATCAGCATCAACATGGTTGGCGCCACATCCGCCAGTACGCCGCCATCACGTACCTTGAAGTCACGTTTGCCGACATAAATGAACGGCACCGGCTCGGTGGTGTGCGCCGTGTGAGCCTGGTGGGTTTCTTCGTCGGCCATTTTCTCGACGTTGCCGTGGTCGGCGGTGATCAGCGCTTCGCCGCCCACTTTTTCCAGCGCGTCCACGATGCGGCCCACGCACAGGTCCAGGCACTCAACCGCCTTGACTGCTGCATCGAATACGCCGCTATGGCCGACCATGTCGCCGTTGGCGTAGTTGACCACGATCACGTCATAACGCTGGTTTTCAATGGCGTCGACGATCCGGTCTGTGACTTCCGGTGCGCTCATTTCCGGCTGCAGGTCGTAGGTGGCGACTTTGGGCGACGGGATCAGGATGCGCTCTTCGCCCGGGAACGGTTCTTCGCGCCCGCCGGAGAAGAAGAAGGTCACGTGAGCATATTTCTCGGTTTCGGCGATGCGCAGCTGGGTCTTGCCGTTTTTCGCCAGGTAATCGCCCAGTACGTTGTCCAGGCTGCCTGCGGCGAAAGCCGATGGGGCAGGGATGCTGGCGGCATATTGGGTCAGCATGACAAAACCGGACAGTTTCGGCTGGCGGGCGCGGGCAAATTCCTTGAAATCGTCCTCGACGAACACTCGGGTCAGTTCCCGGGCGCGGTCGGCGCGGAAGTTCATGAACACCACGGCATCGCCGTCTTCGACCTTGACCGGCTCACCGATGGAGGTGGCCTTGACGAATTCGTCGCTCTCGCCACGGTCGTAGGCGGCTTGCAGACCTTCCTGGGCAGTGGCGGCATTGAACTCGCCGTTGCCATCGACGATCAGGTTGTAAGCCTGGGCTACGCGGTCCCAGCGATTGTCGCGGTCCATGGCGAAATAACGGCCGATGATGCTGGCGATGCGGCCTTTACCGAGGGCCTGGAAGCTGGCATCGAGCAATTCGATGGACGACTGGGCACTTTTCGGCGGGGTGTCGCGGCCGTCGAGGAAGGCATGCAGGTAGATTTTCTCGGCGCCGCGCTTGTAGGCCAGTTCGGCCATGGCCACCAGGTGGTCCTGGTGGCTGTGAACGCCGCCGTCAGACAGCAGGCCCATGAAGTGCACGGCCTTGCCGGCAGCAACGGCTTTATCCACGGCAGCGCAGATGGTCGGGTTTTCAAAGAACTCGCCGTCCCGAATCGATTTGGTCACGCGAGTGAAGTCCTGATACACAACGCGGCCAGCACCCAGGTTCATGTGACCGACTTCGGAGTTGCCCATCTGGCCATCCGGCAAGCCGACGTCCATGCCGCTGCCGGAGATCAGGCCGTTGGGTACGGAGGCCGTCAGGCGGTCCAGCACAGGCTTCTTCGCGGCGAATACGGCGTTGGATTCAGGGCTCTCACTGTGACCGAAGCCGTCGAGGATGATCAGGACCAAAGGTTTAGGCGTGGTAGTCATGGATTCCACTCGTGGCTGAGTTAAAAGAGGGCAATGGAAAAGGGAGTGGCAGTTTAAAGGTAAGTTCCTGCTGCGTCACCGCCGGACGGGGTTTGGCCCACCATAGGGGCTGTGTATACTGGCCGACATTTTAACGCCCTGGAACCTCCTTCAATGGTTGATCACCTGATTGCATTTGCCACCACTCACTATCTGCTTGTCGGTATCTTCGCCGTTCTGCTGGCTCTGCTGATCGCCCATGAAATGAAGGGCGGCGGTCGTAGCCTGAGCACCGGTGAACTGACCGGGCTGGTCAACAAGGACGCAGGCGTGGTGATCGACATTCGTCCGGCCAAGGACTTCGCCGCCGGTCACATTGTCGGCGCGCTGAATATTCCTCACGACAAACTGACTGCTCGTGTCGGCGAACTGGAAAAGCACAAGGCCAAGACCATCATCCTGGTCGACGCCATGGGTCAGACCGCTGGCACTCACGCCCGCGAACTGATGAAATCCGGCTTCACCGCCGCCAAGCTGTCCGGCGGGATCTCCAGCTGGAAAGGCGACAACCTGCCGCTGGTGAAGTGATATGAGCAACGTCGTCGTCTATTCCAGCGATTACTGCCCTTACTGCTCGCGCGCCAAGTACCTGCTCGAGAACAAAGGCGTGGCCTTCGAAGAGATCAAGGTCGATGGCAAGCCGCAGGTTCGCGCCGCCATGGCCCAGAAAGCCGGACGGACCTCCGTCCCGCAGATCTGGATCGGCGAGCGCCACATCGGTGGCTGTGATGATTTATTTGCCCTTGAGCGCGCTGGCAAGCTCGACGCCCTGCTCAAGGCCTGACGCCTTCCCTATAAGACCCAAGATCAGAAAGGATCTGAGATGACTGACCAACAGAACACTGCAGCTAGCGAAGAAGAAACCGCACCGCAATTCTCCTTGCAGCGCATCTATGTACGTGACTTGTCCTTCGAAGCCCCGAAAAGCCCGGCGATCTTCCGCCAGCAGTGGGAGCCGAGCGTCGGTCTGGATCTGAACACTCGCCAGAAGGCCCTGGAAGGTGACTTCCACGAAGTCGTGCTGACCTTGTCGGTGACCGTGAAGAACGGTGAGAGCGGCGAAGTCGCCTTTATCGCTGAAGTGCAACAGGCCGGGATCTTCCTGATCAAGAACCTGGACGACGCTTCGATGAGCCACACCCTGGGTGCGTTCTGCCCGAACATCCTGTTCCCGTACGCTCGCGAAACCCTGGACAGCCTGGTAACCCGCGGCTCGTTCCCGGCCCTGATGCTGGCTCCGGTGAACTTCGATGCGCTGTACGCGCAAGAGCTGCAGCGCATGCAGGCAGCTGGCGAGACTCCGACCGTTCAATAAGCGGCGCTGCTGCAAATCGCGGGCAAGCCCGCTCCCACAGGATTGAGCAAAACCTGTGGGAGCGGGCTTGCCCGCGATTGTTTCTGTCAGGCGAAAATAATCTTCGGGTTACTTGAAGCCGAGCTGGCGCCAGCCTTCGTACACGGCCACCGCCACGGTGTTCGACAGGTTCAGGCTGCGGCAGCCTTCGCGCATCGGTAACCGAAGGCGTTGCTCGCCGGGCAGGGCGTCCAGCACCTCGGCCGGCAGGCCCCGGCTCTCCGGACCGAACAGGAAGGCGTCGCCCTCGGCGAAGCTGGCATCGTGGAACGGTCGCGAGCCCTTGGTGGTGAAGGCGAACAGGCGCGGGTGACCGAGGCTTTCCAGGCAGCTGGCGAGGTCGGCGTGACGTTGCAGGGTGGCATACTCGTGGTAGTCGAGGCCCGCCCTGCGCAGACGCTTGTCGTCCATCTCGAAGCCCAGCGGCTCGATCAAATGCAGGTGGCAGCCACTGTTGGCGCACAGCCTGATAACGTTGCCGGTATTCGGCGGAATTTCTGGTTGGAAGAGGATGACGTGAAACATGCACGGCTCCGAAGATAAAGATGACCGGCATTCTACGCCGCCCGAGGATCGGCGTTCGAAACTATTCCCGCGCGTGATGGGTTCCTTGGCGATAGTCGGTGTCATGGTCGGGCTGATGATTGGCCGCCTGACCACACCCGACCCCAGTGAACTGCAGCAGGTCGAGGTGACGAGTGACGGATTGGTCGTGTGGTTCAGCAACGAACCCAAGACCCATGGCGAGATCGTCGACGGCAGCCTTGCGCTGCTGTTCGCGGCCGAAGGCAAGGCGCAGAAAGGGCAGCTCAAGCTCAATGATAAAAGCGTGAACTGGCGAGTGCGTTTGAGTGATGGGGGATTGTTGCTGACCTTGGTGGCTGCCCGGCCACTGCAGGGCGAGTGGGTCGGTAGCGAGGTCGATGACCGCTGGCGGCTGGAGATCCATCTCCGGGAGCAATAAAAGAGGGAATCCCCGGCCTGCCTGTACCAAGGTTCCCGAAACGGCAGGGCTCGCGCATGGCGACGTGAGCCCGGTGTAAAGAAGGAATCCCCGGCCTGCCTGTACCAAGGTTCCCAAAACGGCAGGGCTCACGCGTGGCGAAGAGAGCCCGGTGTAAAGAAGGAACCCCTGACCTGCCTGTATCAAGGGCCCCAAAACTGTTTGGGCTCGTCGCTTGTGCGGTGTGAGCCCGGTGTAAAGAGGGGAATCCCCGGCCTGCCTGTACCAAGGTCCCCGAAACTGGGTAGTGAACTGATTCACTGAATGGACTATTGCAGGGGGCGTGCCAGTTTTTAACAAGTTGAAACAGAAAGCCGAGTTGAAACGTCGAAAGCCCCGTATTCCGGGGCTTTCGTGTTTTTTCGGTCAGGGTTCGATTGCGAAAGCAGGCGAGGTTTTAAATCAGCATTCGTGCGCGATTGCGGTTCACGGTGCATTCAGTCGGTGCACGGTGGGGCCAAAAGCATCGCGGGCAAGCCCGCTCCCACAGGGGCCAGTGTTGTTCACGCAATCGTGAAAACACCGGGTTCTCTGTGGGAGCGGGCTTGCCCGCGAATGGATCTATGCAGCGACGTTGATTTACAGGGTACTTAGCCCTCTTCCCCCTCATCATCATCCCCACCATCAACCTTCATCCCCAATTCCTTGATCTTGCGAGTCAGGGTGTTGCGCCCCCAGCCCAGCAATACCGCGGCATCACGCCGGCGGCCAGCCGTGTGCTTGAGGGCGGTCTCGATCATGATCCGTTCAAACGCCGGCACCGCGCTGTCGAGCAGGCTCGACTGGCCACGGGCCAGTGCCTGGTCTGCCCACTGGCGCAGCGCCTGCTCCCAGTTGGTCACCGGGGCCGAATCCTGAGGCAGGTTCAACAGTTCCGGCGGCAGGTCGCTGATGTGCACTTCGCGACCGGAAGCCATCACCGTAATCCAGCGGCAGGTGTTCTCCAGCTGACGCACGTTGCCGCCCCACGGCAGGTTCTTCAGGTACTCCTCGGTCTCGCTCTTGAGCAGCTTGGGCTCCACTGCCAGTTCCTGGGCAGCGCGGGCGAGGAAGTGCTTGGCCAGGGTCGGGATGTCTTCGCGGCGGTCCGACAGTCGTGGAATGTGGATGCGGATGACGTTGAGGCGGTGGAACAAGTCTTCGCGGAATTTACCCGCGTGCACCAGGGTTTCCAGATTCTGGTGAGTCGCGGCGATGATGCGTACATCCACCTTGACCGGCGTGTGCCCCCCTACCCGATAAAACTCGCCGTCGGCCAGAACCCGCAGCAAACGGGTCTGGGTATCCGCCGGCATGTCCCCGATTTCATCGAGGAACAGCGTGCCGCCATCTGCCTGTTCGAAACGCCCGCGGCGCAGATTGGCGGCGCCGGTGAAGGCGCCTTTCTCATGGCCGAACAACTCCGATTCCATCAAATCCTTGGGGATTGCCGCCATGTTCAGCGCGATGAACGGCGAGGCTGCCCGTGGGCTGTGGCGATGCAGGGCGTGGGCGACCAGTTCCTTGCCGGTGCCGGATTCGCCGTTGATCAGCACGGTGATGTTGGAGTGGCTCAAGCGTCCGATGGCGCGAAACACTTCCTGCATCGCCGGCGCTTCACCGATGATTTCCGGAGTGCGGGTCAGGGTCGGAACGACTTCAAGACCTTGCTGCTCCTGGGCGTGCTGGTTCGCCCGCTTGACCAGCGATACGGCTTCGTCGACGTCGAACGGTTTTGGCAGGTACTCGAACGCGCCGCCCTGATAGGACGCGACAGCGCTGTCCAGATCGGAGTGAGCGGTCATGATGATCACTGGCAGCCGTGGGTGCTGTTCGCGAATCCGCGCCAGAAGGTCCAGACCGCTGGCGCCGGGCATGCGAATGTCAGAGATGATCACGTCCGGCTGCTGGCGCGCCAGGCGGCTCATCACGCCATCGGCGCTGTCGAAGCTTTGCGTGGTCATGCCTTCCTGCTGCAAGGCTTTTTCCAGGACCCAACGGATAGAACGGTCGTCATCGACGATCCACACGGTTTCACTACGGCTCATGTCGATGTGGCTCCTTGTTCCAGTGGCAGAAAGATCGAGAAGGTGGTGTGGCCTGGGTGGCTGTCACACTCGATCAGGCCCTGGTGCTGGCTGATGATGTTCTGGGTAATGGCCAGGCCCAGCCCGGTACCGTCCGGGCGGCCGCTGACCATGGGAAAGAAGATGGTTTCCTGAAGTTCCGCCGGTATGCCGGGACCGTTGTCGATGATCTCGATCTTGGTGACCAGGCGGTGACGCACGTGGCCGATGGTGAACTGGCGCATGGCCCGGGTACGCAGGCTGATGCGGCCAAGGCGCAGCTCATTCTGGCTGCTGATGGCCTGCATCGCATTGCGCACGATGTTCAATACCGCCTGAATCATCTGCTCACGATCGATCAGGACATCGGGAATGCTTGGGTCATAGTCGCGCACCAGGTTGATGCAACCCTGGCTTTCGGCTTCCACCAGATGGCAGACGCGCTCGAGCACTTCGTGAATGTTGCACATGGCCAGCGATGGCAGCTTGTTCGAGCCGAGCATGCGATCCACCAGGTTGCGCAAGCGATCGGCTTCTTCGATGATCACGTTGGTGTAGTCGCGCAGGCTTTCCTCGGGCAGTTCACGGGCCAGCAGTTGCGCTGCGCCACGAATCCCGCCCAGCGGGTTCTTGATCTCGTGCGCCAGGCCACGCACCAGCATCTTGCTGGTCTCCTGTTTCGACAGTTGCGCCTCTTCCTTGGTGATGCGCAACAGGCGATCCCGCGGGTGGACCTCGAGCAGCAGCATGGTATCGCCGTTGGAGAGGATCGGCGTCACTGCGTAATCGACGGTCAGGGTCTGGCCGGTGAGGGCGGTGAGCATCGCTTCGCGCTTGGTGAATGGGTGAGCCTGTTCAACAGCCTGGCGCAGGGAATTCAGCGCTTCGGTGGACTCGGTGAACAATTCACTGATGAATTGCCCGTGACTGCGCTGCCCGCTGATTGCCAGGAGCATTTCTGCCGCCGGGTTCATGTACTCCAGGCGCAGTTGTGCGTCGAGCAGGATGGTGGCGGTAGTCAGGTTGTCGAGCAGCAAGCGGTGCAGTGCGTCGCTAATGGTCATCAGGACCTCTTTTGGAGCAGGGCGTGCGCAAGAAAAAAGCGTTTGTGACTGGAAAATGCAAAAAACAAACCAAGGCTCTGAAAAGAAGCGTCGATCGCCTGAAACAGGCGTTTGACGCTCTTTTGCGTGGCGTTTTGCCAGCTTCAACGGGTAGTTTCGAACCAAAATGGGATGAGAAGTGGGTACTGCGCCTCTGCGCGCACCAATATAGTGCGCAAGCAGGCTGAGGGCTAAAAGAACTTCAGAAAGGGATTTTTCTCCTCTTCGGGTTTGTCCTTGAGCGGGCACTCCGGGCGCTGGCCGAAGTCGGTAAGGGCGCAGGGTTTGACCTGGCGTTTTTGGGCAAGGGAAATTCGCAGCATATGAAAGGGCTGGTTGGCGGTGCGCTCTACGGTGCGTCCTTGCTGGTCGAGGATTTCAACGGACAGGTTGTGACTGCCGCGATCGACGTTGGTCAGGGCAAAAACCGGGCTGAGGCCGGGTTCGGCGGTGGGTTTGCCGTCCAGCAGCAGGCGGTAGCGGTGACCCCGTTGCAGGCCGGGCTCGCTTGTCACGCTGACGATCAGTTCACCGGCGCTGCTGCGCAGCGTGGCGTCAGGTTCGGGTACCAGCACCCTCAGCAGGTCGTAGCGAAAAAGGGAGGGCGCTTCGGCTTGTTGTCTGGGTGTCGCCGGTTTGGCGTTGCCCGGATTGGCGGACATGCGATTACCCGGCACCAGCGGTACGCGCTTCGCGTTGCCGGAGCCGGGCTGATCGGTGAAGACCCGATTGCCCTGGGCATCGACGTAGGTAAATATTTCGGCCGACGCGGGCAGCGCAATCAGCAGTCCGGCCAACAGCCACCCTTTCAAGGCTTGTGAACTCGCTGCACGGTGAAGGTCACGGTCGGGCTTTGCTGCACGACGTTTTCCCCGCTGATCACCTGTACCGCGAGGCTGTGGGTGCCACGATCGATGTTTACCAACTGCAGGACTGGCACGTTGCCAGGCTGGCCGTAGGGCTGGTCATCCAGCAGCAGCCGGAACAGATGCGGGCCCTGCAGGCGTGGTTTGATCAACACGCTCACGGTGAAGGTGCCGTTATTGGCGCGTAACGCTTCGCTCGTGGGCAGGTTGGTCAATTCCAGCACTTCGTATGCGCTGCGCGGCTGTTCGTCAGTGACGGCGTCAACAGGCGGCGCAGCAGGTGGTTGTGATTCGACGCTGTTTAGCGGAGGTAGCTCGACCGGCTGCGCCACGACGCCATCGGGCGGTTGGTTGCTGTAGGCGGCGTTGCCATTGGCGTCGGTGTACTTGTAGATCTGCGCTGCGGCGGGCAGGGCAATCAGCAGCCACAACAGTAAAAAAACACGACCCATAAAATCGACCAGAAGCGAAGGCGTTGGGGTGCAGCATAGGTCAGGGCTGGCGCTTGACCCAACTCGTTAATATTTCGGTATGAAAAAGCAGGAGCAAAGATCGCAGCCTTCGGCAGCTCCTACGCGCCTGTGGGCGCTGCCGAAGGCTGCGATCTTTTGATCTTGTACGCATAAAAAAGGCCTCCCGAAGGAGGCCTCTTTTTGTCACGCCGCGAGTGCTGGCGCTACCGGATCAGCAGCTGTAGTACAGCTCGTATTCCAGTGGGTGTACGAAGGTGCGGACCTTGATTTCTTCTTCGCTTTTCAAAGCGATGTAAGCGTCGATGAAGTCGTCGGAGAACACGCCGCCTTTGGTCAGGAACGCGCGACCTTTGTCCAGCTCTTCCAGGGCTTCTTTCAGGCTGCCGCAAACTTGTGGGATCTCTTTGGCCTCTTCAGGCGGCAGGTCGTACAGGTTTTTGTCAGCTGCGTCGCCAGGGTGGATCTTGTTCTGGATGCCGTCCAGGCCAGCCATCAGCAGTGCAGCGAAGCCCAGGTACGGGTTGGCTGCTGGATCCGGGAAGCGGGCTTCGATACGGCGAGCGCGCGGGCTCGACACGTAAGGAATACGGATCGAAGCGGAACGGTTGCGAGCCGAGTAGGCCAGCATGACCGGTGCTTCGAAACCTGGGACCAGACGCTTGTAGGAGTTGGTCGACGGGTTGGTGAAGCCGTTCAGGGCCTTACCGTGCTTGATGATGCCGCCGATGAAGTACAGGGCGGTGTCGGACAGGCCGGCATAGCCTTCACCTGCGAAGGTGTTCTTGCCATCTTTGGCGATGGACAGGTGAACGTGCATACCCGAGCCGTTATCGCCGTACAGTGGCTTAGGCATGAAGGTCGCGGTGCGGCCGTAGGCGACAGCAACGTTGTGTACGCAGTATTTCAGGGTCTGAACTTCGTCAGCCTTGGCTACCAGGGTGTTGAACTTCACACCGATTTCGTTCTGGCCGGCAGTCGCCACTTCGTGGTGGTGAACTTCGATGGTCAGGCCCATTTCTTCCATGGCGTTGCACATGGAGGTACGGATTTCGTGGTCATGGTCGAACGGTGGAACCGGGAAGTAGCCGCCTTTGATACCTGGACGGTGGCCATGGTTGCCGCCTTCGATGTCCTGGTCGGACATCCACGAACCTTGTTCGGAGTAAATCTTGAACATCGAGCCGGAGATGTCGGACTTGAACTTCACTTGGTCGAAGATGAAGAATTCTGGCTCCGGGCCAACGAATACGGTGTCGCCGATACCGGTCGACTTCAGGTATTCCTCGGCGCGGTGGGCGATGGCGCGCGGGTCGCGGTCATAGCCTTGCATGGTCGACGGGTCGATCACGTTGCAGACCAGGATCAGCGTTGGGTCTTCGGTGAACGGGTCGAGAACGGCCGTGCTGTCGTCTGGCAGCAGGATCATGTCGGAGGCTTCGATGCCTTTCCAGCCAGCGATGGAGGAACCGTCGAACATTTTGCCTTCTTCGAAGAAAGCTTCATCCAGCGCGTCGCGAGCCGGCATGGTCACGTGGTGCTGAGTGCCTTTGGTGTCTGTGAAGCGCAGATCAATCCACTTGACGTCATGATCTTTGATGAGTTGAACCGACTTCGACATAGTGTCCTCCGGGTGGCTTCGGGCTTTGGTAGTGGATGGCCCTTGGAATGTGGGTGATGCCGGCGCGAATACTCTGCCAAGGCAACCTGCCTCACAAGGGAGCAAATTGCATGCCAGTGCCCCAGCATGGGTTTTTCGCCCCATATTCACGCTTATATAGATGTATGGCGTTCATAAGCGGCAAAACTCGCCCCTTTATGTGGCGCATAATCACACAAATGACCCGTTTTGGTGCGCGGCAAAGGTTCTGCATATTAACTGGTTAAACCTTGAGCAATTTCCGCTATAATCCGCGCCCCCCTTTTTCGGCTGGCCCAGCGCGCGCTGTTTTCATGAAACTAATCGTAAAAGTCTTCCCCGAGATCACCATCAAGAGCCGCCCGGTACGGATGCGTTTCATCCGCCAGTTGGCCAAGAACATCCGCACCGTGCTCCGCGACCTGGACCCGGCCGTGGTGGTGAACGGTGTGTGGGACAATCTCGAGCTGGAAACCCGCGTGAGCGAGCCCAAGGCCCTGAAGGAGATGACCGAGCGCCTGAGCTGCATGCCGGGCATTGCGCATTTCCTGCAGGTCGACGAGTACCCATTGGGTGACTTCGACGACATCGTCGCCAAGTGCAAGCTGCACTTTGGTGATGCCCTGGCCGGGAAGATTTTTTCGGTGCGCTGCAAGCGCGCCGGCAAGCATGAATTCAGCTCCATGGATGTCGAGAAATACGTCGGCAGCCAGCTGCGTCGTCAGTGCGGCGCCGCCGGAATCTCGCTGAAAGAGCCGCAAATCGAAGTTCGTATCGAAATTCGCGACAAACGGTTGTTCGTGATTCACAACCAGCACAACAGCATCGGCGGTTATCCGCTGGGTGCCCTGGAGCAGACGCTTGTGCTGATGTCCGGTGGCTTCGATTCAACGGTGGCCGCCTACCAGATCATGCGCCGCGGGCTGATGAGCCATTTCTGCTTCTTCAACCTGGGCGGGCGGGCCCATGAATTGGGGGTGATGGAGGTCGCGCACTTCATCTGGAAGAAGTACGGCAGCTCCCAACGCGTGTTATTTGTCAGTGTGCCGTTCGAGGAAGTACTGGGAGAAATTCTCGGGAAAGTCGATAACAGTCATATGGGCGTAGTTTTGAAGCGTATGATGTTGCGCGCTGCTTCCCGTATTGCCGATCGGCTGGAGATCGAGGCGCTGGTCACCGGTGAAGCGATTTCCCAGGTGTCGAGCCAGACGCTGCCGAACCTGTCCGTGATCGACTGCGTGACTGACAAGCTGGTCTTGCGACCGCTGATCGCCAGCCACAAGCAGGACATCATCGATCTGGCCAACGAAATCGGTACGGCCGATTTTGCCAAGCACATGCCGGAATATTGCGGGGTCATCTCGGTGAACCCCAAGACCCACGCCAAGCGTCCGCGCGTGGAGCACGAAGAGAAAGAATTCGACATGGCGGTTCTCGAGCGTGCGCTTGAGAACGCCAAGCTGGTACCGATCGATCGCGTGATCGACGAATTGGGCCAGGACTTGCAAATCGAAGAAGTCGGCGAAGCACTGGCAGGTCAGATCGTTATCGACATCCGTCATCCGGATGCCGCTGAAGACGAGCCGCTGGACCTCGCGGGCATTGAGGTACAAACGATGCCGTTTTATGCATTGAACGCTCGTTTCAAGGAACTGGACCCTACTCGCCAGTACCTGCTGTATTGCGACAAAGGCGTGATGAGTCGCCTGCATGCCCACCATTTGCTCAGTGAGGGGCATGCCAATGTGCGCGTTTATCGACCGAGCTAAGAGCCCGGGGCTGTTTGCCTGTGGCCTGCGTCACCGGCCCCCCGACTCTGCCGTCAAGCTGTAACGGCAAGGCCTGACTCTACTGTTAATCGCTGCCAAGACTTGTCAGCACACCGAATCCTCTGATCGAGATACACAAGTGATCGAAAATCTACGCAACATCGCCATCATTGCTCACGTTGACCATGGTAAAACCACCCTGGTAGACAAACTCTTGCGTCAATCCGGCACCCTGGAGCGCAACGAGCTCAACGACGAGCGCGTGATGGACTCCAACGACCAGGAGAAAGAGCGCGGTATTACCATTCTGGCGAAAAACACCGCCATCAACTGGAACGGCTACCACATCAACATCGTGGACACCCCGGGCCACGCCGACTTCGGCGGCGAAGTTGAACGCGTAATGTCGATGGTTGACTCCGTTCTGCTGCTGGTTGACGCTCAAGACGGCCCTATGCCGCAAACCCGTTTCGTGACCAAGAAGGCTTTCGAAGCCGGCCTGCGTCCGATCGTGGTCATCAACAAGGTTGACCGTCCAGGCGCGCGTCCGGACTGGGTTCTGGACCAGATCTTCGACCTGTTCGACAACCTCGGTGCCACCGAAGAACAGCTGGACTTCAAAGTCGTCTACGCCTCGGCCCTGAACGGCATTGCCGGTCTGGATCACACCGACATGGCTGAAGACATGACTCCGCTGTACCAGTCGATCGTCGACAACGTACCAGCACCGAAAGTTGACCGTGACGGCCCGTTCCAGATGCAAATCTCGGCACTGGACTACAACAGCTTCCTGGGCATTATCGGCGTTGGCCGTATCGCTCGTGGTCGCGTCAAGCCGAACACCCAGGTTGTTGCGATCGACGCTGACGGCAAGCGCCGTAACGGCCGTATCCTGAAACTGATGGGTCACCACGGTCTGCACCGCATTGACGTTGAAGAAGCAGCTGCCGGCGACATCGTCTGCATCAGCGGCTTCGAGTCGCTGTTCATCTCCGACACCCTGTGCGACCCACAGAACGTTGAAGCGATGAAGCCGCTGACCGTTGATGAACCAACCGTTTCGATGACCTTCCAGGTTAACGACTCGCCGTTCTGCGGCCGTGAAGGCAAGTTCGTCACCAGCCGTAACATCAAAGAACGTCTGGACAAGGAACTGCTCTACAACGTTGCCCTGCGCGTTGAAGAAGGCGACACCGCCGACAAGTTCAAGGTCTCCGGCCGTGGTGAGCTGCACTTGTCCGTACTGATCGAAACCATGCGTCGCGAAGGCTTCGAAATGGGTGTTGGTCGTCCGGAAGTGATCATCCGCATGGTTGACGGCGTGAAGCACGAACCGTACGAAAACGTGACCATCGACCTGCCGGAAGAATCGCAAGGTTCGATCATGGAGCAGATCGGTATCCGTAAAGGCGACCTGACCAACATGGTTCCGGATGGCAAGGGCCGTGTGCGCCTTGAGTACAACATCCCGGCACGTGGCCTGATCGGTTTCCGTAACGAGTTCCTGACCCTGACCTCCGGTGCAGGCATCCTGACCTCGATCTTCGACCGTTACGACGTGATGAAGTCCGGCGACATGTCCGGCCGTCAGAACGGCGTGCTGGTTTCGGTTGCTACCGGTAAGGCTCTGACTTACTCGCTGGAAACCCTGCAAGCTCGCGGCAAACTGTTCCTGGGTCACGGTGAAGACGTGTACGAAGGTCAAATCGTCGGCATCAACAGCCGCGACAACGACCTGGGCGTCAACCCAACCAAAGGCAAGAAGCTCGACAACATGCGTGCTTCGGGTAAAGACGAAACCATCGCTCTGGTTCCGCCTATCCGTTTCACCCTGGAACAAGCTCTGGAATTCGTTCAAGAAGACGAATTGTGCGAAGTCACTCCTAAGTCCATCCGTCTTCGTAAGAAGATCCTGGGCGAAAGCGAGCGTACCCGCGCTGCCAAGAAGTCCGGTAACTAAGTTATTTAGTTAGCAGACAAAAAAACGCCCCCGATCGCAAGGTCGGGGGCGTTTTTGTTTGTCTGGGATTTCGATGTTGTCAGGGCCGATGCCATCGCTGGCAAGCCAGCTCCCACAGTGTTCAGCGTCAAACACCGCAATTACTGTGGGAGCTGGCTTGCCAGCGATGAGGCCCGGTCAGTCAGCGAGACTCTGGATCAGAACTTCTCAAGGGTACGCCGCGAGCTGCTGGTCTCGCGCACCACTTCCTTGGGCTTGTAAGCGCAATACCCTGGCCGCGGCCCGATCTTGGGGTGATTGCGGCAAGTATCCGGGCGCTTTTCATAAATAGTGCACAGACGGCTCTTACGATCCAGGTACAGGCAATCGTTGTTGCTCATGCGCTGAAGGGTGAAGATCTCGGTCTTCTGGCTGTAACGCTCTACGATCCCTTCCTTCTGCAGACGCTTGGCAATGTTTTTCGCCGGCTCGCCGCGCTCGAATTCGTCGACGATGCCGATCCGGATCAGGTCCTTGATCTTGACCTCGACCGGCAGGGTGCAGCAGCTGGACACACAAGAGCCGCACATCGGTGCAGAATACTTGGCCCAGGTATCGAGGCGATCGATCTCCGCAGCGGCGATCAGGTTGGGTTTCATCATCGGTTGTTACCAGCGTGTGCATCAGGGCGCGCGATCATACCGGGACTGGTGGATTTTTGAACAACCTTTCGCCAGTTTTTTTCCTGCGCGGCTTATCGGCTTCGTTAATCCGGCACGGGCCCTGCATTCTTTCCGGCATACGACAAGGTAATGTCGACCTATCTCGCACTAACGGGAAAAACTGCCGAACCAGACTCTCCACGGCCTGTCAGACCGTCTAGGCTCAACTACTCCACGCTCGCTCGAGGTCTTATCGATGACTCAAGAACCACTTGTTCGCGAAGCAGAGGTGGCCGCATTCCGCGACGCCGTCTTGACCAAACTCACCTACGCGGTGGGCAAAGACCCGGATCACGCCTTCGACCACGACTGGTTCGAAGCCATTGCCCTGGCGGCGCGCGATCACATGGTCGAGCACTGGATGGATCACACCCGGCAGATCTACCGTAAAGGCCAGAAGCGCGTTTATTACCTCTCGCTGGAATTCCTCATCGGCCGTCTGCTCTATGACAGCCTGAGCAACCTCGGCCTGCTTGATGTTGCGCGCGAAGCGCTGACCGAGCTGGGTGTCGACCTTGAACGTATCCGCCTGCTGGAGCCTGACGCGGCGCTGGGTAACGGCGGCCTTGGGCGGCTGGCCGCGTGCTTCATGGAAAGCATGTCGACGCTCGGCATCGCCGGCCATGGCTACGGCATTCGTTACGAGCATGGTTTGTTCCGCCAGGCCATCGTGGATGGCTGGCAGCAGGAGCAAACCGAGCATTGGCTGGACTTCGGCAACCCGTGGGAGTTCGAGCGCCCGGAAGTGGTTTACCCGATCGGCTTTGGTGGCAGTGTCGAGACCGTCACTGACGAGAACGGCAAGACCAAGCAGGTCTGGACACCGGCAGAAACCGTTCGCGCCATTGCCTACGACACCCCGGTTGTCGGCTGGCGCGGGGCGAGCGTCAACACCCTGCGGTTGTGGCGCGCCCGCGCCATGGAAGATCTGCACCTGGAGCGCTTCAACGCCGGTGACCACCTGGGCGCCGTTGCCGAGGTTGCCCGGGCCGAAAGTATTTCCCGTGTGCTTTACCCGGCGGACAGCACCGAAGCCGGTCAGGAACTGCGTTTACGCCAGGAATACTTTTTCGTGGCTGCTTCCTTGCAGGACCTGCTGCGCCGCCACCGCAACATGCACACCTCGGTGCTGACCCTGGGTGACCACGCGGCGATCCAGCTCAACGATACGCACCCATCGATCGCCGTAGCCGAACTGATGCGCCAACTGGTCGACGTCTATGACGTGGCATGGGACGCCGCATGGCAGGTGACGGTCGATACGCTCTCGTACACCAACCACACGCTGCTGCCCGAGGCGCTGGAGACCTGGCCGGTCGGCCTGATGGAACGCATGCTGCCGCGACACATGCAGATCATCTACCTGATCAACGCCCAGCACATCGACTCGTTGCGGGCCAAGGGCATACACGACTTCGACGTGTTGCGCGCGGTGTCGCTGATCGAGGAAGACAATGGCCGCCGCGTGCGCATGGGCAACCTGGCGTTCCTCGGTTCCCATAGCGTCAATGGCGTGTCCGGCCTGCACACCCAGCTGATGCGCAAAACCGTGTTCTCCGAGCTGCACAAGCTGTACCCGGAGCGCATCAACAACAAGACCAACGGCATCACCTTCCGCCGCTGGCTCTACCAGGCCAACTCCGAGCTGACTTCAATGCTGGTGAATGCCCTGGGTCCGGACCTGCTGGACAACCCGGAAGAGCGCTTGCTCGAGCTTGAACCCTTCGCCGAGAAAGCCGCCTTCCGCAAGGCGTTCGCCGAGCAGCGCCTGCACAGCAAGAAGGCCCTGGCTTATATCATTCACGAGCGCCTGGGCATCGCCGTCAACCCGGCGGCGATGTTCGACGTGCAGGTCAAGCGGATCCACGAGTACAAACGCCAGCTGCTCAACCTGCTGCACACCGTGGCGCTTTATCAGGCGATTCGTGCCGAGCCGGAAATCGACTGGGTACCCCGGGTGAAAATTTTCGCCGGCAAGGCGGCTGCCAGTTATCACCAGGCCAAGTTGATCATCAAGCTGACCAACGACATCGCTCGTGTGGTCAACAACGACCCGACCGTGCGCGGTCTGCTCAAGGTGGTGTTCCTGCCCAACTACAACGTCAGCCTGGCGGAAAGCATTATTCCGGCGGCGGACTTGTCGGAGCAGATTTCCACGGCGGGCTTCGAGGCGTCGGGTACCAGCAACATGAAGTTCGGCCTGAACGGCGCGCTGACCATCGGTACCCTCGACGGTGCCAACGTGGAGATGTGCGAGCGCATCGGTGCCGAGCACATGTTCATCTTCGGCCTCAGTGCCCAGCAGGTTGAAGCGCGCAAGCAGAACCACGAGTTCAATGCGACGCCGGACATTGCAGCGTCCCATCGACTCAACGATGTGCTGCAGGCGATTCGCGGCGGGGTGTTCTCGCCGGATGATCCATCCCGTTACGCGGGCTTTATCGATTCGCTGATCGACTACGACCGCTTCCTGGTCTGCGCCGATTTCGACTCCTACTGGGACGCGCAGATGCGGGTCGAAGCGCATTGGCACGATTCCAACGAATGGTGGCGTTCGGCAGTGCTGAACACCTCGCGAATGGGCTGGTTCTCGTCCGACCGGACGATTCGCGAGTACGCCACTGATATCTGGAAAGCGTTGGAGTAAGTAGCCGCCCGGCTGGATATAATGGCGCCGGAAAGATCGCAGCCTTCGGCAGCTCCTACAGGGGGACGTATTCCTGTGTAGGCGCTGCCGAAGGCTGCGATCTTTTCGTGTCGGGCTGCGCTAATCTTCCCGGATTGGCCACTGCGCTTAGGGATATCGACCATGCAATGGATTTTCATGCTCATAGGGCTGGTGCTCGGCTGGGTGCTCGACGAGTCGTTCGGCGATGCGCTATTGGGTGCGTTGCTCGGCCTGGGTATCGGGCAGGCCATTCGTATCGGCCGTCTGGCCTTGCAAGCCACCGAGCAACAGTTGCAGCTACAGAAGGCGCAAGTCGACCTGCTGGCGCTGCAGCAACGTCTGGCTTCGCTCGAAACGTCCGGCACGAGGGCGCCGCAGGCACCGGAGCCTGCTCCTGAGTTCATGCTTGACGACATCCCTGTTGAAGCGCCCGAACTTGTCTGGGAGCTTCCACCCGAGCTCGAGCCGATTACCGTCGCAGCCTCTGAAGCGAGGCGTCCGCCGCCCGTCGATGCCTGGAGGGCCGAACCGGTCGCCCGCGAACCCCTGGAGCCAGCGATTCCACGCGGCCCCACCTTCATCGAACGGGCTATCGATGGTGCCCGTGCCTGGTTATTCGGCGGCAACACCGTGCTGCGGGTCGGCGTGGTGCTGTTGTTCCTCGGGCTGGCGTTCCTGCTGCGGTACGCCACCGAAGGCATGGTAGTGCCGATCGAGTTGCGGTACGCCGGGGTGGCGGCGGCTGCGTTGAGCCTGCTTGGGCTGGGTTGGTGGTTGCGCACGCGCAACAGTAACTATGCGCTGATACTCCAAGGCACCGGGATCGCGGTGCTGTACCTCACGGTGTTCGCCGCGATGCGCCTGCATCCGCTGCTGGACCCGACCGCGGCCCTGGGCCTGCTGGTGGCGGTGACAGTATTTTCCGCCATCCTCGCCATCAGGCAGGACTCCCTGGGCCTGGCCGCCGCTGCGGCACTGGGCGGTTTTGCTGCGCCACTGCTAACCTCGACCGGCGCCGGCAGCCACGTCGCGTTGTTCAGCTACTTCGCGCTGCTCAATGCCGGCATCCTCGCCATCGCCTGGTTCAAGGCCTGGCGGTTACTCAACGTGATCGGCTTTGTTGGCACCTTCGGCATTGGCTTCACCTGGGGCCTGCGTTCCTATACGCCGGAGCTGCTGTGGAGCACCGAGCCGTTCCTGATCCTGTTCTTCCTGATGTACCTGGCCATCGGCCTGCTGTTCGCCCGTCGCAAATTGCAGGAGATGAGCGACACTCCCGAGGACGACAGTCGCGATGCGCTGTTGCGCTGGTCGGCGCGCAAGGGCGATTACGTCGACGGCACCCTGCTCTTCGGCCCGCCGCTGGTGGGCTTTGGCCTGCAGTTTGTGCTGGTCCAGCATCTGGAGTTGGCCGCTGCGTTCAGTGCCCTGGCATTGGGCATGATCTACATGGGCCTGGCCCGCTGGCTGATGGGGGCCCGGGCGCTGTTGTTGGCGGAAACCTGTCTCGCCCTCGGGGTGATCTTCGCCAGCCTGGCGATTCCCCTGGGGCTGGATGCACGCTGGACGTCTGCGGCCTGGGCTATTGAGGGGGCCGGTATCCTCTGGCTTGGCCTGCGTCAGCAGCGAACATTGGCCCGCGCCTTTGCCTTGCTCTTGCAGCTGGGCTCGGCGCTGATGTTTCTCAGCGAGCTGCGATTCGGTGATAGCAGTTTGCTCCAAGGCGCAATGCTGGGCGCGTTGATGCTTGGCGCGGCGCTGTTGTTCAGCTTCCACCAATTGCGCACAGCCTCTGCTGCGCACACTGCACCTTGGGAACGTAAGGGGCTGCCGGTGCTCGCGTGCCTGGGCCTGATCTTCCTCTATCTGTTGGCGCCGCTGTTTTTCCTGACCCAGGGTACGGCGATCAGTTGGGCGTTGGCCGGCCTGGCGACCTTGGTTGTCGGCCTGCGCCTGCCGTCGCGCACGTTCCTGTTCACGGCATTTGCCGTCCAGTTGCTGGGTGGCGCGGGTTTCGCGCTGTCGGCTGCGGGATTTTTCGCTCAGTTCGCCAGCGAAGGTTTGCGTCCACTGGCGCACACCGGGTTCTGGACGCCAATGGCTTTGGGCCTGGCAGCGTTCGTCGGGGCCTGGTGCCTGCAGTTTGGCAACCCTGCAGCGAGGTTCGGTGCGTTCAGCCTGAAGCGGTTGTCCGACGTATTGCTGGTGTGGGGCGCGGGTTGGTGGGCGATCGCCTGGGGTATGGACATCCAGCGTTTCGCTGCAGTGGACCTGCAAGCGACATTGTTGCTGGCCGTCCTGGCGGTGAGCGTCGCGCTGTGGACGGTGCTCGCTCTGCGCCTGCAGTGGGCCTCGCTGGGGTTGCTCTGTCTCACGCTGATTCCTGCTGCCGCCCTGGTGCTGCTGGACGCGCTGCATGGCCGCTTTCATCCGGCTGCCGATTTTGGCTGGCTGGTGTGGATCGCGGTGTTCGCCGTGCATTTCATCACGCTGCGGCGACTGGCTGCGCGGGTGCCCGAGCGCGCACTCGGCATCGCCCACGTGCTCGGCTGCTGGCTGCTGATCGGCGTGCTGGCCCTGGAGTTGCGCTACGCCTTGCTGCTGTTGTCCGAGCAGTACAATGCCTGGCGCTGGCTGGGTTGGGCGATTCTGCCGAGCGTCTACCTGGTGCTGATGGCGGCGCCGCGCAGCTGGCCATGGCCGGTGGCGGCCTATCCCCGCGAGTACCGGGTCTATGCGGCCGCGCCACTGGCGCTGTTGATGCTTGGCTGGTTCTGGCTGGCGAACAGTGTCAGCGACGGTTCGGCCGACCCTTTGCCCTATGTACCGTTGATCAATCCGCTGGAGTTGGGCCTGTTGTTTGCGCTGTTCGGCGTATTCATCTGGGCGCGCAGTGCAGTGGCGCAACTGGCGCTGCGCAGCAACTATTTCAACCAGGCTGCGCAGATGATCGCAGGCGTCTCGCTGTTCGCCTTCTTCACCGTCCTGGTGATGCGCACCGCCCATCATTGGGCTGACGTGCCATTCCAGCTCGATGCATTGCTTGAATCCATGCGGGTGCAGGCCGGGCTGTCGATCGTCTGGACCTTGATGGCACTGAGCCTGATGATTGGTGGTCACCTGCGTCATCGGCGCGAGGTCTGGTTGATCGGCGCCGCGCTGATCGGTGTGGTGGTTGCCAAGTTGTTCTTTGTTGAGCTGAGCAACCGTGGCGGGTTGGCGCGGATTGTGTCGTTCATTGGGGTCGGGGTGTTGCTGCTGGTGGTGGGCTATTTCGCCCCGCTGCCGCCCAAGCGCGCCGAAGCTGCGGCGGAGGCGGATAAACCGGCCCCGCAAACCGAAGGAGTTTCGTCTTGAGTCAGAAGCTGAGCCTGGGTTGGTTGGGCGTTGTTGCGCTGGGCGTGACGCTGTCGGCCGGCGCCCAGGAAAAACCGGCAGACTTCAGCACCCAGGTGCCGTTGTCGATCAGCGGTGAGGGGCCGTGGTATCGCCTTGATCTACCGATGAGCGTGCAATTGAATGCACGCCAGACCGATCTCGCAGATGTACGGGTGTTCAATGCCGCAGGCGAGCCCCAGGCCTATGCCCTGGCTCGGGAATCGGCGCAGGCCAGCGAGAAGCCTGTGCTGACCGACGTTAAATGGTTCCCGCTGTACGCCTCCGCCGACTCCACTGAGCGCGCTCCGAGCGTGAAGGTGCGGTCGAGCGGTGACGGTACGCTGGTGGAAGTGCAACCAGCCGGTCAACTCGAGGCGGGCGAAGAAGTGCTGCGCGGCTGGTTGCTGGATGCCAGCGGGATCAAGGCGCCCCTGCAGCAGTTGATACTCGACTGGACCAGTGAGCGCGACGGCTTCCAGCGTTTCACCATTGAGGCCAGCGACGACTTGCAGCACTGGCAATCCTGGGGAGAAGGGCAGGTGGCTCGGCTGACCTTTGCCGACGAGCGGGTGGAGCAGCGTGAGGTGGGGTTGCCGGGGCAATCGGCGCGGTACCTGCGCCTGCTCTGGAACACGGCGCAGTCGGCGCCTGTCCTGACCTCGGCGCAACTGGAAAGCGCCAGCGGGCGCAGCTTGCCGCTGCCGTTGGTCTGGTCGCAGCCGATGGGCGCCAGCAGCGCCAAGGCTGGTGAGTACATCTGGCAGTTGCCGACGGGGCTGAACGTGGAGCGCATCCAGGTCGAGTTGGATCAGGCCAACAGCCTGGCGCCGGTGACGGTGTCCGGGCGTCGGGAAAGCAGCCTGCCGTGGCGGCCGTTGGGCAGCGGTTTGTTGTACCGCCTGACCCAGAATGGCCAGGATGTGGTGCAGAACGAGTTGCAGTTGGCCGGGCAGACCGTCCAGCAGTTGAAGCTGGTCGTCGACGAGCGCGGCGGTGGCTTGGGCGCGCAGGCGCCGACCCTGAAATTTGCCGTGCGCTCTACGCTGCTGGTGTTCCTGGCACGCGGGGAGGGGCCTTACACCCTGGCGCTTGGCAGTGCGACGGCGAAGGCGGCGAACCTGCCGTTGTCGACGCTGATCCCGGATTACAGCGCGCAAAAGTTGGCGGCGCTGGGCAAGGCATCCGTAGATGCCGGAGTGGTGGTGGCGCCGACGTCTACAGTGACTACTGCGGCCACCGCTGCCACCAACTGGAAGACATTCGGGCTGTGGGCGGTGTTGCTCTTGAGTGTGGTGTTTCTGGCGGCGATGGCGTTCAGCCTGTTGCGCAAACCGCCGGCGAATTCCTGAGAAGACTGACTTTCCGACAAAGAAATTCTCTAAACGGCCAACCTGTCCAAGCTCACATCCTTACCCGTTTCGAACTACGCTAAACCCCGCGCATGAACTCTATTGGGCATCTCACGTCTGATAGGAGGAAATGCGCCCCGACTCGCGTTAAACTGCGCGGGTTTCCAGCCCCCCCATTCCACCGGAGCCTTCCATGTCCCGCGTTACCCTGAGTCGCTATCTGATTGAGCAGACCCGCAGCAACAACACTCCTGCCGATCTGCGTTTCCTGATTGAAGTGGTGGCGCGCGCTTGTAAAGAAATCAGCCACGCCGTATCCAAAGGCGCCCTGGGTGGTGTTCTGGGCAGCATGGGCACTGAAAACGTCCAGGGCGAAGTGCAGAAGAAACTCGACGTGATCTCCAACGAGATCCTGCTCGAAGCCAACGAGTGGGGTGGTCACCTGGCCGGCATGGCGTCCGAGGAAATGGACAATGCCTACCAGATCCCGGGCAAATACCCGAAAGGCGCCTACCTGCTGGTATTCGACCCACTGGACGGTTCGTCCAACATCGATATCAACGCGCCAGTCGGCACCATCTTCTCGGTACTGCGTTGCCCAACTGAATACCTGAGCCAGAACGAAGCCCTGAACGAAAAGGCCTTCCTGCAGCCAGGTACCCAGCAGGTTGCTGCCGGTTACGCGATCTACGGCCCGCAAACCATGCTGGTGCTGACCCTGGGTGATGGCGTCAAGGGCTTTACCCTGGACCGTGAAATGGGCAGCTTTGTCCTGACCCACGAAGACATCACGATTCCTGAAAGCACCCAGGAATTCGCGATCAATGCCTCCAACCAGCGTCACTGGGAAGCTCCGGTACAGCGCTACGTTGGCGAACTGCTGGCTGGCGATGAGGGCCCGCTGAAAAAGAACTACAACATGCGCTGGGTTGCCGCGATGGTGGCCGATGTGCACCGTATCCTGACCCGTGGCGGCCTGTTCATGTACCCACGCGACAGCCGCGAGCCGTCGAAGCCGGGCAAATTGCGCCTGATGTATGAAGCCAACCCGATGTCGTTCCTGGTGGAACAGGCCGGCGGCGCTTCCACCGATGGTCACCAGCGCATTCTCGACATCCAGCCGGAAGGCCTGCACCAGCGCGTAGCGGTGTACCTGGGTTCGAAAGAAGAAGTCGCCCGCGTAACGGCTTACCACAAGGAATAAACATGACCGCGCCTTGGCAGCCGTTGCTCGAATGGTGGTTTGGCTCAGCCCAGGCCCCCAGCGATGTAGCGGCTGACAAGGGCAAGTTATGGTTCGGCAAGCACGACCGCCAGGACCTCGAGGCGCAGACGCGTTTCGGGGACTGGGTCGAGCAGGCGCTGGCCGGCGGATTGACTGACTGGGCGCAACGCCCCGACGGTTGGCTGGCCCTGGTGCTGTTGCTCGATCAGCTGCCACGCATGATCTATCGCGACTCTCCCAAAGCCTTTTGCGGTGACCTCAGGGCTCAAGCCTTGGTGGCCCAAGGCATTGCTGCGGATTTTGATCGGCAGTTGCAGCCGATTCAGCGGGTATTCATCTACCTGGTGTTTGAGCATTGCGAGAATCTGGCGGTGCAGAACGAGGCGGTTTCGCGGTACATCGATCTGGTTAACCAACAACCGGAGGGTGATCAGGCGTTGTTTACCGATTACCTGAATTACGCCGAGAAGCATCAGAAGGTGATTGCGCGGTTTGGGCGGTTTCCGCATCGCAATGCAGTGTTGGGAAGGGATTCGACGGCTGAAGAGTTGGCGTTTCTTTCGGGGCCTGGTTCAAGGTTCTAGATTTTCCTTGCGGCTGATGCCGTCATCGCCAGCAGGCTGGCTCCCACATTGGGTTTGTGTCGTTCACAATCCCCTGTGGGAGCCAGCCTGCTGGCGATGGGGCCCGTGAAAGCAGTTTAAATCCTGAAGCTACCCACCAACTGTTTAAGCCGCGCCGCCTGCTGCTCCAGATCCGAGCATGCCCGCAACGTCGACTGCAAGTTTTCCACACCTTCCTGATTCAGCATGTTGATCTCGGTAATGTCGACATTGATCGACTCCACGACCGCCGTCTGTTCCTCAGTGGCCGTCGCTACCGACTGGTTCATGCCATCGATCTCACCGATACGCTGGGTCACGCTACCCAGGCGCTCCCCGGCCTGGTTGGCGATGCCGACGCTGCTTTCGCTCTGACGCTGGCTATCGGTCATGGTGCTCACCGCTTCCCGGGCGCCGACCTGCAGTTCCTCGATCATCTTCTGTACCTGCTGCGCCGAGTCCTGGGTGCGGTGCGCCAGGTTACGTACCTCATCGGCGACCACGGCAAACCCACGCCCGGCTTCACCGGCACGTGCCGCTTCGATAGCTGCGTTCAGGGCCAGCAGATTGGTCTGCTGGGAGATGCTGGTGATCACTTCCAGAATCTGCCCGATGTTCACCGTGTTGCTGTTAAGCGTTTCGATGTTGCCGCAGGAGTCGCTGATCTTCGCCGACAGCTGTTGCATCGCGGCAATGGTCCTGTCGACCACCTGCTGGCCGTCTTCGGCCAGGGCCCGTGCATCGCTCGAATGTTGCGAGGCGAGGGCGGCATTCTGGGCGATTTCCTGGGCGGCGGCCCCCAATTCGTTGATCGCCGCAGCCACACTGCTGGTGCGCGATGCTTGCTGGTCGGAGTTGAACATCGACGAGTTCGAAGCTGCCACTACGCGCAGGGCGACTTCGTTGACCTGGCCGGTTGCGGACGCCACTTCAGTGATGGAAGTATGGATACGTTCCACGAAGCGGTTGAAAGAAGTGCCCAGCGCGCCGAATTCGTCATGACCGTGGATAGTCAGGCGCCGGGTCAGGTCGCCTTCACCTTCGGCGATGTCGTGCATGGCACGGCCCATGGTCAGCAGCGGTTGCATCAGGAAGCTGATGAGCATGCCCAGCAGCGCAATGATGATCACCACCGCAATCACCATGGCAATGATCGCCGAGGTGCGGAATTCGCTGAGCATCGCGAACGCGGTTTCCTGGTCGAGCACCAGTGCCACGTACCAGTCCGCCGAAGGCACACCGTTGACGTGAGTGAAGGAGATGAACTGGCTTTTACCGTCGATCTCGACCTCTTTCAGGCCCGGGCTCACGGTCGGTGCCCCATTGGGGTAGGCGTCGGCCAGGCTCTTGAGGACAAAGTTGCTGTCCGGATGGATCAGGATCTTGCCGTCGGCGCTGACGATAAACGCATGGCCGTGGCCACCGAAGTTCAGCGAGTTGATGATCGCGCTGACGCTGGACAGGTCGATGTCTGCACCGGCGACGCCAATCATCTGGCCCTGGCGTTGCACTGGCGTTGCCACCGTGATCACCAGTTTGCCTGAGGACGCTGCGATGTAGGGTTCAGTGACCACTGTTTGTTGTGCACTGTTGGCCGCTTTGTACCAGCCGCGGGCGCGGGGATCGTAGTCGGCGGCGCGATTGCCGGCCGGGACCGAGAACATCACGCCGTCGCTGCCGCCGAAATAGCTCAGCTGGAAATTGCTGGTATAGGCCGGCAGGTCGATAGCGCGCTTGAGGCTGGCGGGCGCTGAGCCGTCGATTGCAATCTGCTGGGACAGCGATTGCAGCAACTGAATGCGGCTTTCCAGCCAGGTCTGGATATTACTGGTGGTCAGGCTGCCCAGTTCCTGCATCGACGCTTCGGTACTGCTGCGCAGGGTCTGGCGCTGGCGGTAGTCGTTGAACAGGATGAAACAGGCGAATGCAACGGCCACCACGAGGGCGGCAGCCAGCAGGATCTTGTGGCTGAACTTCATGTTTCTGGTCATTAAGTGAGCTACCGCGGAGGGACTGGTGTGGTCGCGATTTGCTCGTGCGAGGGAGTTTGATAATCGCGTGTCGTTAATCGAACCGCGTTATCGTTGGCATCCATCGCGAGCAAGCTCGCTCCTACATGATGTGTCGACCGCACCGCGCCAAAGATTAGGCGTGCTGGTGCAAAATTGACGAAATGATAAATGGCGCGGCAAAGTCGCTGATTTTTCGGAACATGGCAGACGAGTGGCTCGACAAATAGCCTGCCGGCCGGGGAACCAGATTGGGGTTTTCTCTTCTAAGCTTCTGCTTGGCAGCCATGCCAACCCCCTTCGCCCCAGGAGCTACACCATGTCGCTGCGCTCTATCGCCCTGCTTTCGTTCTGCGTGCTGTTGGCCGCATGCAGCAAGGTCAATCAGGAAAACTATTCGAAGTTGTCCTCGGGCATGCCTAAGGCCGAGGTTGAATCCTTGCTGGGCAAGCCTACCGATTGCTCCGGCGCGCTCGGTATGTCCAGTTGCACCTGGGGCGACAAGAACAGCTTTATCAGCGTGCAGTACGCCGGTGACAAAGTGTTGATGTTTTCTGGCCAAGGCCTGAAGTAAACCGGGGCTTCGCGCCCACGGGAGAAAAACAATGAAGCGGTTATTATTTGTTCTTTTGGCCGGCCTGGTATTGGCCGGCTGCGCCACTTCTGGCGATGAGTCGCTGGCGCCGAAAACGGTCGACAGCGTCAACCTGAAGAAATATCAAGGCACTTGGTATGAGCTGGCGCGCCTGCCGATGTACTTCCAGCGCAACTGTGCGCAATCCGAAGCCCGTTACACCCTCAAGCCCGACGGTAATGTGCTGGTGCTGAACCGCTGCCTGACGGCGGATTGGCAATGGGAAGAGGCCAAAGGCACCGCCTGGCCACAAGTGCCAGGCAAGACCGACAAGCTGTGGGTCGAATTCGACAACTGGTTTTCGCGCTTGCTGCCGGGTGTAGCGAAGGGCAATTACTGGGTGCTGTACGTCAGCGACGACTACAAGACTGCCATTGTTGGCGATCCGAGCCGTCGTTACCTGTGGTTGCTGTCACGCAGCCCCACCGTCAACGGCGTAACGCGCGAAGAGCTGCTGAGCAAGGCACGACAGCAGGGGTACGACACCACGCGATTGATCTGGCGTGCTTCCGACAGGCAGATGGCGAAGACTTCGAACTAGCGGGCACCGAAGATCAAAACTGTGGGAGCGAGCCTGCTCGCTATAGCGGTCTGTCAGCCAATATCTCTGTTGGATATGACGGCCTCATCGCGAGCAGGCTCGCTCCCATATTTCGTTTTGCGTTAACCCAATAGATCGCGCAGGACTTGGGTGAACGCACGGCTGCTTTCTTCTTCGCCGGCATGGCGCCCGTCGCGCACGACCCACTGGCCATTGACCAGCACATCGCGCACCTGGCGATCGCCACCGGCAAACAGCCAGCGATTGAGAATGGCGTCACCGCTGGCTGTTGCCAGGTACGGATCGTTGCCATCGAGCACCAGCCAGTCCGCCCGCTTGCCGACTTCCAGTGCGCCAATTGGCTGACCCAGGGCCTGGGCGCCGCCATCCAGTGCCGCGTCATATAGCGTGCGGCCAACCATCGGTTGATCGGCGCCATACAGGCGGTTACGCCGCTGGTCACGCAGACGCTGACCGTATTCCAGCCAACGCAACTCCTCCACCACGCTCAATGACACGTGGCTGTCGGAACCGATCCCCAGGCGCCCGCCCCGGGCAAGGAAGTCCACCGCCGGGAAAATACCGTCGCCCAGATTGGCTTCAGTCGTCAGGCACAGGCCGGCAATGGCGCGACTCCTGGCCATCAACGTGACCTCTTCCAAGTTGGCGTGGGTCGCGTGGACCAGGCACCAGCGTTGGTCGACTTCGGTGTTGTCGTATAGCCATTGCAGTGGCCGACGACCGCTCCAGGCCAGGCAGTCATCGACTTCCTTCTGCTGCTCGGCAATATGAATGTGCACCGGGCATTGGGTGTCGCTGGCGGCCAGTACTTCGCTGATCTGCTGGGGCGTGACGGCGCGTAACGAGTGGAAACACAAACCCAGGGACTGCGCCGGCTGCCCGGCCAGGATCGGCTGCAGGCGCGACTGCAGCTTGAGGTAGTTCTCGGTGCTGTTGATAAAGCGCCGCTGACCCTCGTTCGGCGCCAGGCCGCCGAAGCCGGAATGGCTGTAGAGTACGGGCAACAACGTCAGGCCGATGCCGGCGGACGCCGCCGCCTGGCTGATACGCAGCGCCAGTTCTGCAGGATCGGCATAGGCCTGGCCGCTGGTGTCGTGATGCACGTAATGAAATTCGGCGACCGACGTATAGCCCGCCTTGAGCATCTCGATGTACAGCTGACGAGCGATGACGCCGAGCTGCTCCGGGCTGATTTTTCCGACGAGACGGTACATCAGGTCGCGCCAGGTCCAGAAACTGTCGTTCGGGTTGCCTGCCACTTCCGCCAGCCCGGCCATCGCCCGCTGGAATGCGTGGGAGTGCAGATTTGGCATGCCCGGCAGCAGCGGCCCCTTTATCCGTTCGGCGCCATCTGCTTGAGAATTGGCCTGGACATGGGTCAGCACGCCATCGGCGCTGACCTCAAGACGTACATCATTGGCCCATCCGTTAGGCAGCAGCGCGCGTTCGGCAAAGAAGGCGGACATGGTTCAGCACCCCATCGTGTGTTATTTGTATATACATATACAGACGTTTGCCTCGTCGGTAAACTCCGGCAAGCTAGCAATCTCATCCAGATGAACAAGGATTAACCGTGCCGACTCCGCCTGCTGTCTCTCCGTTGGCCGCGAACATGGGCGACAGTCCGGCGCCCCTGTACGCCCGCGTCAAACAGATGATCACCCAGCAAATCGACAGTGGTAACTGGCCGCCGCATTACCGCGTGCCGTCGGAAAGCGAACTGGTCAGCCAGCTGGGTTTCAGCCGCATGACCATCAACCGTGCCCTGCGCGAGATGACCGCCGACGGCCTGTTGGTGCGTATGCAGGGTGTGGGTACGTTCGTTGCCGAGCCGAAAAGCCAGTCGGCCTTGTTTGAAGTGCACAACATCGCCGACGAAATCGCCTCTCGCGGCCATCGTCACACCTGCAAGGTGATCACCCTGGAAGAAGAGGCTGCCGGCTCCGAGCGTGCACTGGCGCTGGATATGCGCGAAGGCCAGAAGGTATTTCACTCGCTGATCGTGCACTTCGAGAATGATATTCCGGTGCAGATCGAAGACCGTTTTGTTAACGCGCTGGTGGCCCCGGATTACCTCAAGCAGGACTTCACCCTGCAAACGCCGTACGCCTACCTGAACCAGGTCGCACCGCTGACCGAAGGCGAGCACGTGGTCGAGGCGATACTGGCTGAGGCCAGCGAATGCAAGTTGCTGCAAATTGAAAAGGGTGAGCCATGCCTGCTGATTCGTCGCCGGACCTGGTCGGGGCGTCAGCCGGTGACTGCCGCCCGGTTGATCCACCCCGGTTCCCGTCATCGTCTGGAAGGTCGGTTCCATAAATGAACATGAAGGTTTTACGCGCTAAAGATTACCCACGCATGCCGTGGAAAAACGGCGGTGGCAGCACTGAGGAAATTACCCGGGATTCGGGTACGGGCCTGGATGGTTTCGGCTGGCGCCTGTCGATTGCCGATATTGCCGAGTCGGGCGGTTTCTCGATGTTCGCCGGTTACGAGCGCGTGATCACCGTGCTGCAAGGCGAGGGCATGACCCTGCGCGTTGATGGCCAGGACACACGGCCATTGTTACCGCTGGACCCGTTTGCCTTTAGCGGCGAGAGCCAGGTGTCCTGTACGTTGCTCGACGGGCCGATCCGCGACTTCAACCTGATTTATGCGCCAGAGCGTTACAGCGCGCGGTTGCAGTGGCTGGATGGCGAACAGCGGTTTTTCAGTGCGGCCGGGACGTTGCTGGTGTTCAGCATTGCCGAAGCGCTGCAAGTGAAGGTTGGTAGCAGTGACGCGCAGTTGGGGCGCCATGATTGCCTGCAACTTGATGGGAATGCCGGTCTAATGGAAGTCTTCAGTAACGGGCCGTGCTGTGTGATCGAGCTGATCGCACGCTGATTCGCAATCCTTAAAAGATCGTCCGATCGCGGCCCGGGCCTTCGGACGATCTTTTGCTTTTCAACGTTCCAAATCGCGCACCACTTTGTTACCGAACGCCCCAGCGTGGCGCAAGTCCCGGTTGAAGTAACAAGCTATCCCTCTCTCGAAAAATCCTCGCGAAAAATTTCATCTTCCTCAAAGCCCTTGATCTACAGGCTCTGCGCCCCGTTCAGGATTTTTCTTGAACAGCCATCCAGCAAGTTGGCCGCTTGATTGCATATGCTTGTATGTACAAGTAAAGACGTATGCGTATGAGTCGATCAGGACTCCTCGCAGCGTCAACTGATTCGCTTGCGGCGCAACGACGCGCACAGGCTGGCTTGCCCACTGCCAGGGTTGGTTTGAATTGATCGCTGAGGAGTCTTTTTCGTGACTGACAACAAAACCACTAAGTTTCGTGACGTAGAAATCCGTGCCGCCCGCGGTAACAAGCTGACCGCCAAGAGCTGGCTGACCGAAGCGCCGCTGCGCATGTTGATGAATAACCTCGACCCGGAAGTTGCCGAGAACCCTAAAGAACTGGTGGTTTACGGTGGTATCGGGCGTGCGGCACGTAACTGGGAGTGCTACGACAAGATCGTCGAAAGCCTGACCAACCTGAACGACGACGAGACCCTGCTGGTGCAATCCGGCAAGCCGGTCGGCGTGTTCAAGACCCACAGCAACGCACCGCGGGTACTGATCGCCAACTCCAACCTGGTGCCCCACTGGGCGAGCTGGGAACACTTCAACGAACTCGACGCCAAAGGCCTGGCCATGTACGGCCAGATGACCGCCGGCAGCTGGATCTACATCGGCAGCCAGGGCATCGTCCAGGGCACCTACGAAACCTTCGTCGAAGCCGGTCGCCAACACTACAACGATGACCTCAAGGGGCGTTGGGTACTGACCGCAGGCTTGGGCGGCATGGGTGGCGCCCAGCCATTGGCGGCAACCCTGGCCGGCGCGTGCTCGCTGAACATCGAGTGCCAGCAGGTGAGCATCGATTTCCGCCTGAACAGCCGTTACGTCGACGAACAGGCCACTGACCTCGACGACGCGCTGGCGCGTATCGACAAATACACCAAGGAGGGCAAGGCCATTTCCATCGCCTTGCTGGGTAACGCGGCCGAGATCCTGCCGGAACTGGTCAAGCGCGGCGTGCGCCCGGACATGGTCACCGACCAGACCAGCGCCCACGATCCGCTCAATGGTTACCTGCCAGCCGGCTGGACCTGGGAAGAGTACCGCGCTCGCGCCAAGACCGAGCCTGCTGCGGTGGTCAAGGCTGCCAAGCAATCGATGGCCGTGCACGTCAAAGCGATGCTCGAGTTCCAGAAGCAAGGCATCCCGACCTTCGACTACGGCAACAACATCCGCCAGATGGCCCAGGAAGAGGGTGTGGAAAATGCCTTCGACTTCCCTGGCTTCGTACCGGCCTACATCCGTCCGCTGTTCTGCCGTGGCATTGGTCCGTTCCGTTGGGCGGCACTGTCGGGTAACGCTGAAGACATCTACAAGACCGACGCGAAAGTAAAAGAGCTGATCCCGGACGACGCCCACCTGCACAACTGGCTGGACATGGCGCGCGAGCGCATCAGCTTCCAGGGTCTGCCGGCACGTATCTGCTGGGTTGGCCTGGGCCTGCGCGCCAAGCTTGGCCTGGCGTTCAACGAAATGGTGCGCAGCGGTGAGCTGTCGGCACCGATCGTGATCGGTCGTGACCACCTGGATTCCGGCTCAGTTGCCAGCCCGAACCGCGAAACCGAATCGATGCAGGACGGTTCCGACGCCGTGTCCGACTGGCCACTGCTCAACGCTCTGCTGAACACCGCGAGCGGCGCGACCTGGGTTTCCCTGCACCACGGCGGCGGCGTCGGCATGGGCTTCTCCCAGCACTCGGGCATGGTGATTGTCTGCGACGGTACTGACGAGGCGGCTGAGCGAATTGCCCGCGTGCTGCACAACGACCCGGCAACCGGGGTCATGCGTCACGCCGATGCGGGGTACCAGATTGCGATCGACTGCGCCAAGGAGCAGGGGCTGAACCTGCCGATGATTACCGGTAAATAAAGTCGGCTTTGGCTTGAGCCAACCTGTAGGAGCTGCCGCAGGCTGCGATCTTTGGCGTCGTTACTGACGCCGCAGATCAAGATCAAAAGATCGCAGCCTCGTTTCACTCGGCAGCTCCTGTAGAGATCACAACAACACCGAATAACAATCCACAGAGGTTGAATCATGGCTGTTAACAACGATCGTGCAGGCAGTAAACCCTTGATCGAGAAGCGCTCGATCGATTACATCCCGGAAGCGGAAAGACACGGTCGTCTGTTGAGCCAGTTCACCCTGTGGATGGGTGCCAACCTGCAAATCACCGCGATTGTCACCGGGGCCCTGGCCGTGGTGCTGGGCGGTGATGTGTTCTGGTCGTTGATCGGTCTGTTGATCGGGCAATTGCTGGGCGGTGGGGTGATGGCATTGCATGCGGCGCAAGGGCCCAAGCTGGGCTTGCCGCAGATGATTTCCAGCCGGGTGCAGTTCGGCGTGTATGGCGCGGCGATCCCGATCGTGCTGGTGTGCCTGATGTACCTGGGCTTCACCGCCACCGGGACCGTGCTGTCCGGCCAGGCGCTGGGCCAGTTGTTTGGGGTCAGCGACAGCGTCGGCATCCTTATCTTCGCCAGTGTCATCGTGCTGGTCACGGTGCTCGGTTATCGGGTGATCCACTGGATTGGCCGTGTCGCCAGCGTCATCGGCGTGATTGCCTTTGTCTACCTGTTCTACCGTTTGATGAGCCAGACAGACGTCGGCGCACTCCTGCAAATTCGCCACTTCAGCTGGAGCAGCTTCCTGCTGGCGGTATCACTCGCAGCGTCTTGGCAGATCGCGTTCGGCCCGTACGTGGCTGACTATTCTCGCTACCTGCCAAGCAGCACGTCTTCGGTGAAAACCTTCTTCGCCGCCGGCGCGGGTTCGGTAATTGGCGCACAAGTGGCGATGATTCTCGGCGTGTTTGCCGCCGCTTCGGCCAATGGGCAGTTCGCCGGCCATGAAGTGGCCTACATTGTGGGCCTGGGCGGTACCGGTGCCACCGCTGCGTTGCTGTACTTCAGCATCGCATTCGGCAAGGTCACCATCTCCACGCTGAACTCCTATGGCAGCTTCATGTGCATCGCGACCATCATCAGCGGTTTTCGTGGTCACCTGCAGGTGTCGCGCTTGCAGCGGCTGGTGTTCGTGTTGGTCATCGTGGGTGCTGCGACCTTGATCGCGCTGCTCGGCCAGCACTCGTTCCTCGGTGCGTTCAAGTCCTTCATCCTGTTCCTGCTGGCGTTCTTCACGCCCTGGAGCGCGATCAACCTGGTGGACTACTACTGCATCACCCGCGAGCGTTATGACGTGCCGGCGCTGGCCGATCCGAATGGCCGCTACGGTCGCTGGAACGCCCTGGGTATCAGCATCTATGTGTTCGGTGTACTGGTGCAGCTGCCGTTCATCGCCACCAAGTTCTATACCGGTCCGCTGGTGGAAGCCATGGGCGGTGTGGATATTTCCTGGATCATCGGCCTGGTGCTGCCAGCCGCTCTATATTACGTGTGCGCCAAAAAATGGCATGGCACCGTACCCGATCAACTGATCCTGCCAGTCGAGCAGGACAGCGTTGCACCACCAAAAACCAGCGGGGCCGGTCGCGCTGCGGCGCAGGCCTGATTGGACGTGGACAGGGCTGGATGCCTCTTGACTGCCGTAAGCCCATTCATGATTAGGAGCGTCACGACAATGAAATCGAACAAGACCCTGCTGACCGCACTACTTTCCATGGGCCTGCTCGCCAGTGCCGGCGCCACCCAGGCAGCCGGCTGGTGCGAGTCGGGCAAACCGGTGAAATTTGCCGGCCTGAACTGGGAAAGCGGCATGTTGCTCACCGACGTGCTGCAGGTCGTGCTGGAGAAAGGCTACGACTGCAAGACCGACAGCCTGCCGGGCAACTCCATCACCATGGAAAACGCCTTGAGCAGCAACGATATCCAGGTTTTCGCCGAGGAGTGGGTGGGCCGTAGCGAGGTCTGGAACAAGGCCGAGAAGGCCGGCAAGGTCGTCGGTGTCGGCGCTCCTGTTACCGGCGCTGTAGAAGGCTGGTATGTGCCGCGTTACGTCATCGAGGGCGACGCCAGCCGCAAGCTGGAACCCAAGGCCCCGGACCTGAAGAACATCGCCGACCTGGCCAAGTACTCTGCAGTGTTCAAGGATCAGGAAGAGCCGGCCAAAGGTCGTTTCTACAACTGCCCGGCTGGCTGGACATGCGAGCTGGACAACAGCGAGATGCTCAAGAGCTACGGCCTGGAAAGCACCTACACCAACTTCCGCCCAGGCACCGGCCCGGCGCTGGATGCGGCAGTGCTGTCGAGCTACAAGCGCGGCGAGCCGATCCTGTTCTACTACTGGTCGCCAACTCCGCTGATGGGCCAGGTCGACCTGGTCAAGCTCGAAGAAAAACCGGGCGTGGACAAGAGTGTGACCATCAAGGTCGGCCTGTCCAAGACCTTCCACGACGAAGCTCCGGAACTGGTGGCGGTGCTGGAAAAAGTCAACCTGCCAATCGACTTGCTGAACCAGAACCTGGGGCGCATGGCCAAGGAGCGGATTGCTTCGCCGAAACTGGCGAAAATCTTCCTCAAGGAACATCCTGAAGTCTGGCATGCATGGGTGAGCGAAGACGCAGCCAGGAAAATCGACGCGGCCTTGTAGGTCCAGCGTTCCGACTGTCGAGCCCGGCAGTCGGGTGCTGCATCTCAACCCCCCTTGATCGAGAGTCTCTTATGTTTCCCGAAAGCTTTACCTTTTCCATCGCCGACTGGGTCAACGGTTGGGTCGATTCGCTGGTCACCAACTACGGCGATGTGTTCCGGCACATCTCCGACACCCTGTTGTGGGCCATCGTCAATCTTGAGGGGCTGCTGCGTGCTGCGCCCTGGTGGCTGATGCTGGCGATCGTGGCGGGCGTTGCCTGGCACGCGACCCGCAAGGTCGTGACCACTGCCGTTATCGTTGGCTTGCTGTTCCTGGTCGGCGCCGTCGGTCTCTGGGACAAGCTGATGCAAACCCTCGCGCTGATGATGGTCGCGACGGTGATATCGGTACTGATCGGCATACCGCTGGGCATCCTCTCGGCGCGCAGCAATCGCCTGCGTTCGGTGCTGATGCCATTGCTCGACATCATGCAGACCATGCCCAGTTTCGTGTACCTGATTCCGGTATTGATGTTGTTCGGCCTGGGCAAGGTCCCGGCGATTTTCGCCACGGTGATCTACGCCGCGCCGCCGCTGATCCGTCTGACCGACCTGGGCATTCGCCAGGTTGACGGTGAAGTGATGGAAGCGATCAACGCCTTCGGTGCCAACCGCTGGCAGCAACTGTTCGGCGTGCAACTGCCGCTGGCCCTGCCGAGCATCATGGCCGGGATCAACCAGACCACCATGATGGCCCTGTCGATGGTGGTAATCGCCTCGATGATCGGTGCCCGTGGCCTGGGAGAGGACGTGCTGGTGGGGATTCAGACCCTCAACGTCGGAAGAGGCCTGGAGGCCGGCCTGGCGATCGTGATTCTGGCAGTGGTCATCGACCGCATTACTCAGGCGTATGGTCGGCCACGGCATGAGGTGAGCAAATGAACGACGTAACCGTGAGCAAAATCGAAGTCAAAAACGTCTTCAAGATTTTCGGCAACCGTGCCCAGGAGGCGCTGGCCATGGTTGGCCAAGGCAAGACCAAGGACCAGGTGCTGGCCGACACCGGCTGCGTGGTCGGGGTCAACGACCTGTCGTTGAGCATCGGCACGGGCGAGATTTTCGTGATCATGGGCCTGTCCGGTTCGGGCAAGTCGACGCTGGTGCGTCACTTCAATCGCCTGATCGACCCGACCAGCGGCGCGATCCTGGTGGACGGTGTGGACATCCTGCAATACGACATGGAAGCCCTGCGCGAGTTTCGCCGGCACAAGATCAGCATGGTGTTCCAGAGCTTCGGCCTGCTGCCGCACAAGACCGTGGTGGAGAACGTCGCCTACGGCCTCAAAGTGCGCGGCGAGAGCAAGCAGATGTGCTCCGAGCGCGCGCTGCACTGGATCAACACCGTGGGCCTCAAGGGCTACGAAAACAAATACCCGCATCAGCTCTCGGGCGGCATGCGCCAACGGGTGGGCCTGGCCCGCGCCTTGGCCGCAGACACGGACATCATCCTGATGGACGAAGCGTTCAGCGCTCTCGACCCGCTGATCCGCGCGGAGATGCAGGACCAGTTGCTGGAGCTGCAGAAGACTTTGCACAAGACCATCGTGTTCATCACGCACGACCTGGATGAGGCGGTGCGCATTGGTAACCGCATTGCGATCCTCAAGGATGGGCGGTTGATCCAGGTGGGGACGCCGCGCGAGATCCTGCATTCGCCGGCGGATGAGTATGTCGACCGGTTCGTACAGCGGCGGGCAGCGGTGGTTTGAAGATATTTGCGGTGTAAGTGCTGGCCCCATCGCGGGCAAGCCTTGCTTCTACAGGGATGGGGTTTGTTCCACGGTTTGTGTGCACACCTCGGAACCTGTGGGAGCTGGCTTGCCAGCGATGGCGTCGGCGATGCTGCATCAATATTCAGGTATGAGGTAGAGATGTCCCAGGCTGAAACAATCGTTATCGCCGACGCCCCGATGCGTTGGCAGGATGTGGTCGCGGTCGCCCGTCACGGCGCACAGCTTGAGCTGTCGGCGCAGGTCTGGGCGCGGATCGAAAACGCCCAGGCCATCGTCCAGCGTATCGTCGCCGGCGGCGAGCGCGCCTACGGCGTCAATACTGGCTTGGGGGCGCTGTGCAACGTCTCGCTGAAAGACGAGCAACTCAGCCAGCTGTCGCGCAACACGTTGCTCAGCCACGCCTGTGGCGTCGGCGCTCCATTGGCCGACGAGCAGACCCGCGCAATCATGTGTGCGGCGATCCGTAATTTCAGTCAGGGCAAATCCGGCATTCACCGTCGAGTGATCGAAGCGCTGCTGGCGCTGCTCAATCGGGGCATTACCCCGCAAGTCCCCTCCCAGGGTTCGGTCGGTTACCTGACCCACATGGCGCACATCGGCATCGTGCTGTTGGGTGTCGGCACTGTGAGCTATCGCGGGAAAATAATTTCTGCGCAGCAAGCCCTGGCCGAAGAAGGCCTGCAACCGGTCCAGCTCGGTGCCAAGGATGGCCTGTGCCTGGTCAACGGCACGCCGTGCATGACCGGCCTGAGCTGCCTGGCGATTGCTGATGCCACGCGCCTGCTGCAGTGGGCTGATGTGATCGGTGCGATGAGCTTTGAAGCCCAGCGTGGCCAGATCGCGGCGTTCGATGCCGAGATCATTGCGCTTAAACCGCATCCGGGCATGCAGCAGGTTGGTCTCAACCTGCGAGCGTTGCTGGAAGGCAGTGAAGTGATCGCGTCGAGCAAGGGCGTGCGCACGCAGGATGCGCTGAGCATTCGCTCGATCCCGCAGGTTCACGGCGCCGCCCGCGATCAGCTGGAGCACGCCAGGAAGCAGATTGAAACCGAGCTCAACTCGGTCACCGATAACCCGATGCTGCTGGGCACACCGGACGATTTCCGCATCATGTCCCAGGCCAACCCGCATGGTCAATCCGTGGCCCTGGCCGCTGATTTGCTGGCCATTGCCATGGCGGAAATCGGCTCCATCGCCGAGCGGCGCCTGGACCGCTTGATCAATCCGCATGTCAGCGGCCTTCCGGCATTCCTGGTGGCCAATCCCGGGGTGAACTCCGGGATGATGATCGTCCAGTACGTTGCCGCTTCGCTGTGCGCGGAGAACCGTCAGTTGGCGCAGCCGGCGGTGCTCGACAACTACGTCACCTCGGGTCTGCAGGAAGATCACCTGAGCATGGGCACCAATGCCGCGCTGAAGCTGCATCGCGCGCTGGAAAACTGCACGCAGATCCTGGCGATCGAGTACTTGCTGGCCGCCCAGGCGTTCGAATTCCTCAAGGCGCAACGTTTTGGCGTCGGCACCGATATCGCCTGGCGCCTGCTGCGCGAACAGGTTCCGGCCTACGATCAGGATCGTTGGCTGGCTCCGGACATTGCCGCCGCCGCCAGCGTGCTGAAAGATCCGCAGCGGCTGCACGACGCGTTACCGAATCTGCACTGACCAATACCCACACCAGCGTGCCAAGGCGCGGATCGTCCAGAAGACGAGAGGCGACGGATAACGGAATGCTCCGGAGCGACTGGTAGTTAATAACAAACTCTCATGAGGAGCATTTGAATGACTGCGCTAAACCTGATTCCCGGCCAACTGAGCCTTGCCCAACTGCGCGATGTTTATCAGCAGCCGGTCAAAATCAGCCTTGACGACAGCGCCTCTGCGCAGATCGAGGCCAGCGTTGCCTGCGTTGAGCAGATACTCGCCGAGAACCGCACCGCCTACGGCATCAACACCGGTTTCGGCCTGCTGGCCTCGACTCGCATCGCCAGCGAAGACCTGGAGAACCTGCAGCGCTCACTGGTGCTGTCCCATGCCGCCGGTGTTGGCGAGCCGATCAGCGACGCCCTGGTGCGGCTGGTCATGGTGCTCAAGGTCAACAGCCTGAGTCGTGGTTTTTCCGGCATTCGCCGGGTGGTGATCGACGCGTTGATCGCGCTGATCAACGCCGAGGTTTACCCGCACATTCCGTTGAAAGGTTCGGTCGGTGCTTCCGGTGACCTGGCGCCGCTGGCGCATATGTCCCTGGTGCTGCTGGGTGAGGGCAAGGCACGCTACAAGGGCGAATGGCTGGAGGCGACCGAAGCGCTGAAAGTCGCCGGCCTGACCCCGCTGACCTTGGCGGCGAAGGAAGGCCTGGCGTTGCTCAACGGTACCCAGGTGTCCACCGCCTACGCCCTGCGCGGCCTGTTTGAAGGTGAGGACCTGTTCGCCGGCGCCGTGGCGCTGGGGGCCCTGACGGTCGAAGCGGTACTGGGCTCGCGCTCGCCATTTGACGCACGCATCCACGCCGCTCGCGGGCAAAAAGGCCAGATCGACGCCGCTGCTGCTTACCGCGATTTGCTCGGCGAGCGCAGTGAAGTGTCTGACTCGCACCAGAACTGCGATAAGGTCCAGGACCCATACTCCCTGCGCTGCCAGCCGCAAGTCATGGGCGCCTGCCTGACGCAATTGCGCCAGGCTGCCGAAGTGCTGGCCGTCGAAGCCAACGCGGTGTCGGATAACCCGCTGGTGTTCGCCGCCGAAGGCGACGTGATTTCCGGCGGCAACTTCCACGCCGAGCCGGTGGCCATGGCTGCGGACAACATGGCCCTGGCCATCGCTGAAATCGGTTCCCTGAGTGAACGCCGCATTTCGCTGATGATGGACAAGCACATGTCGCAACTGCCGCCATTCCTTGTGGCCAATGGCGGTGTCAACTCCGGGTTCATGATCGCCCAGGTGACGGCGGCGGCGCTGGCCAGCGAGAACAAGGCGCTGTCCCATCCGCATTCGGTCGACAGCCTGCCGACTTCGGCCAACCAGGAAGACCACGTGTCGATGGCGCCGGCTGCGGGCAAACGTCTGTGGGAAATGGCCGAGAATACCCGTGGGGTGCTGGCGGTGGAGTGGCTGGCAGCGTGCCAGGGCCTGGATTTGCGTGAAGGATTGAAGACCTCGGCGAAGCTGGAAAAAGCTCGCGCCATTTTGCGTGCTGAAGTGGCGTTTTATGAGAAGGACCGGTTCTTTGCGCCGGACATCAACGCGGCGACTGAGTTGTTGGCGACGCGTTGTTTGAATGATCTGGTCTCGGTGAAGTTGCTGCCGAGCCTGTAAGGGCCTCATCGCTGGCAAGCCAGCTCCCACAGGGATTTGTGTGGTGTGCATGTCATGTATCCACCACCGTTGCTGTGGGGGCTGGCAAGCCAGGTACCACAGGGATTTGGGTGGTGTGCATGTTATGTATCCACCACTGTTCCTGTGGGAGCTGGCTTGCCAGCGATTCGATTTTGCATTTGATGGAGATTCGGGATGAAAACGCTCTGGCAACACTGCCACGTCGCAACCATGGCGCAAGGCGTCTACTCGGTCATCGAGGACGCGGCCATCGTGACGTCCGGTGCGCTCATAGAGTGGATTGGCCCACGTGCCGACCTGCCGGCGGGCGACTACCCGGCGGTCAACGATTTGAATGGGGCCTGGGTGACGCCCGGCCTGATCGACTGCCACACCCATACGGTGTTCGGCGGTAACCGCAGCGGCGAGTTCGAACAGCGCCTGCAAGGCGTGAGCTATGCCGAAATCGCCAACCAGGGCGGGGGCATCGCCAGCACTGTGCGCGCCACCCGTGCCGCGAGTGAAGACGAACTGTTCGCCAGCGCGGCCAAGCGACTCAAAAGCCTGATGCGCGACGGCGTTACTACGGTAGAGATGAAATCCGGCTACGGCCTGGACCTGGCCAGCGAACGCAAGATCCTGCGGGTGATCCGCCGTCTGGGCGCCGAATTGCCGATCAGCGTGCGCAGCACCTGCCTGGCCGCTCACGCCCTGCCACCCGAATATGCCGATCGCGCCGACGCCTACATCGAGCACATCTGCACTGAAATGCTTCCGGCCCTGGCCGCAGAAGGCCTGGTGGACGCAGTCGACGCGTTCTGCGAATACCTGGCGTTCTCGCCAAAGCAGGTCGAGCGTGTGTTCGTTACAGCTCAGGAGCTCGGCCTGCCAGTCAAGCTGCATGCCGAGCAATTGTCGTCCCTGCACGGCTCCAGCCTGGCCGCGCGTTACCACGCGCTGTCCGCCGACCACCTGGAGTTCATGGACGAGGAAGACGCCATCGCCATGGCGGCTTCCGGCACCGTCGCGGTGCTGCTGCCGGGCGCGTTCTACTTCCTGCGCGAAACCCAATTGCCGCCCATGGAAGCCCTGCGCAAGCACGGCGTGAAAATCGCCATCGCCAGCGACCTCAACCCGGGCACTTCGCCGGCGCTGTCGTTGCGCCTGATGCTCAACATGGCCTGCACCTGCTTGCGTATGACCCCCGAAGAAGCCCTGGCCGGCGCGACCATCCATGCCGCTACGGCATTGGGCATGGCCGACACCCATGGTTCGCTGGAAGCCGGCAAGGTCGCAGACTTCGTGGCCTGGCAAATCGATCGTCCTGCCGACCTGTCGTACTGGCTGGGCGGCGATCTGGAAAAACGCGTCGTGCGCCACGGCGTCGAAACGAGCGTATAGGAGAGCAGCTGTGGACAAGGTTCTGAATTTCCAACAAGGTCGTGTGCCGCTGCTGATCAGCATGCCTCATGCGGGCCTGCGCCTGACTCCCGCGGTCGAGGCCGGGTTGATTCCTGACGCGCGCAGCCTGCCGGATACCGACTGGCACATTCCCAGGCTCTATGAGTTTGCCGCTGAATTGGGCGCCAGCACGCTGGCGGCCGAGTACTCGCGCTTTGTCATCGACCTGAATCGACCGTCTGACGACAAGCCGTTGTACGCCGGGGCGACCACCGGTCTGTTCCCGGCCACGCTGTTCGACGGCATCCCGTTGTTCAGCAAAGGCATGGAACCGTCAGCGGCAGAGCGGGCGACCTATCTGGAACAGATCTGGACGCCGTATCACCGCACCTTGCAGAACGAACTGGCGCGCCTGAAGGCCGAGTTCGGCTACGCGCTGCTGTTCGATGCGCACTCGATTCGCACGATCATCCCGCACCTGTTCGACGGCAAGTTACCGGACTTCAACCTGGGCACCTTCAACGGCGCCAGTTGCGACCCACAGCTGGCCACCGAACTGGAAGCGATCTGCGCTCGCCACACCGATTACAGCCATGTGCTCAATGGTCGCTTCAAGGGCGGCCACATCACCCGGCATTACGGCAACCCGGCGCAAAACATACATGCCGTGCAGCTGGAGCTGGGCCAGTGCACGTACATGGAAGAGTTTGAGCCGTTCCGCTATCGGCCGGACCTGGCAGCGCCGACGCAAGTGGTGCTCAAGGAACTGTTGCAAGGGTTGCTGGCGTGGGGCGCAAAGCACTACAACGCATAACCCGGTGCAAGGGCCTAACCCTGCAACGCCCATCGCGATCCCGCAGGCTCGGGCCGCGTTCGGACTATCTTTTGATCTGGTTTTTGAGATCAACAGATTGCAGCCTCGTTTCACTCGACAGCTCCTACAGAGTGATCAGGACTGCTGAAATGCCTCTTCTGGAAACAACCACTGTCGCCGGGACATGCTCAATCACGTAATTCGGGTTTATGATGCCAGACGGCAGAATAATAGAAGTCCCCACAGGGATGACCTCGACCCCTTACGGAGCGCGCAATGCAGACTTTGTACCCGCAGATCAAACCCTACGCCCGGCACGATCTGGCCGTCGATGGAACCCACACGCTGTATGTCGACGAAAGCGGTTCGCCGCAAGGGTTGCCTGTGGTGTTTATCCACGGTGGCCCGGGCGCCGGGTGTGATGCCCAGAGCCGTCGGTACTTCGACCCGAACCTGTATCGCATTGTCACCTTCGACCAGCGTGGCTGTGGTCGCTCCACGCCCCACGCCAGCCTGGAAAACAACACCACCTGGGATCTGGTCGCCGACCTGGAGCGAATTCGCAAGCACCTGGGCATCGACAAATGGGTGCTGTTCGGTGGCTCATGGGGCTCTACCCTGGCGCTGGCCTATGCGCAGACCCATCCGGAACGTGTTCACGGCCTGATCCTGCGCGGGATTTTTCTCTGCCGGCCGCAGGAAATCGAATGGTTCTATCAGGCGGGCGCCAGCCGGTTATTCCCTGACTATTGGCAGGATTACATTGCACCGATCCCGCTGGACGAACGCGAGGATCTGCTCGGCGCGTTCCACCGGCGCCTGACCGGCAATGACCAGATTGCCCAGATGCACGCGGCGAAGGCCTGGTCCACCTGGGAAGGCCGGACTGCGACCCTGCGCCCGAACCCACTGGTCGTCGACCGCTTCTCGGAGCCCCAGCGAGCCTTGTCGATCGCCCGGATCGAGTGCCATTATTTCACCAACAACGCTTTTCTCGAGCCTAACCAACTGATCCGCGACATGGGCAAGATCGCCCATCTGCCCGGCGTGATTGTTCATGGCCGCTACGACGTGATCTGCCCACTGGATAACGCCTGGGAACTGCACCAGAACTGGCCGAACAGTGAACTGCAGGTGATTCGTGACGCCGGCCATGCCGCCTCCGAGCCGGGCATTACCGATGCGCTGGTGCGCGCCGCCGATCTGATGGCGCGCCGCATGCTCGACCTGTCGCCTGAAGAAGCATGAAGGCTCTGCTGCAACGCGTGAGCAGCGCGCGAGTCGAGGTGGAGGGTGAAGTGGTCGGTGCAATCGACCAGGGTTTGCTGGTGCTGGTGGCGGTCGAACCCGACGATACGCGGGCCAGCGCCGACAAACTTCTGCATAAGCTGCTTAACTATCGGGTGTTCAGTGACGCCGAGGGCAAGATGAACTTGTCCTTGGTGGATGTGTGCGGTGGGTTGCTGCTGGTCTCTCAGTTCACCCTGGCCGCTGATACCAAGAGCGGGTTGCGCCCCAGCTTCTCGACTGCTGCCCCTCCGGCACTCGGCGAAGAGCTTTTTGACTATCTATTAGGCAAAGCGAAACAAATGCATGTCACAGTGACATCAGGTAGATTCGGCGCGGATATGCAGGTGTATCTGGTCAATGATGGCCCGGTCACCTTCCTGTTACAGGCCTGAAAGCGCTTGAAACATCTTTTTAGGCGCATTTCGAGCGGAAACAGGGGGTTTTCGCGATAAATACTTTGTTACCCCTGATGCGTTGTAACGCGGCCTACTAGATAATCGCGCGCTACGGGGATCAGCGTTCGTTGGTCCATTTTGACTTAGGTAGAGACTTGTCCTGGACCTGTTGGGGAATCATTTTGCCCCATGGGAGTCGGAACAATGCTCGCCAACCTGGCATATAGATAGCTGGCCGTTGGTTTTTTGATCTGTTTTCGGCGAGGGTTGCTCGTGATTGTTAGTCCCTGTATTGCACCAAAATTGTCTGCCAAACGGCTACGAAGCGCTCTGGTAGCGGGCTCTGCACTGCTTTGCCTGCTCAGCGCCGGCCAGCTTTGGGCATTCAGTCTGGATGATGTGTCGGTCAAGGCAAAAGAGCTGGCCGGGCAGAAATACGAAGCCCCGCGCAGTAATCTGCCGAACGAATTCCGCGAAATGAAGTTCGCGGACTATCAAAAAATTCGTTTCCTCACCGAAAAAGCCGAATGGGCCGATCAGAAAACCCCGTTCAAGCTGTCGTTCTATCACCAGGGCATGCACTTCGATACCCCGGTGAAAATCAACGAAATCACGGCCAATACGGTCGAGGAGATCAAATACGACCCAAGTCGTTTTGATTTCGGCGACGTCAAGTTTGATCCCAAGGCCACTGAGCAGCTGGGTTATGCCGGCTTCCGCGTGCTGTACCCGATCAACAAGGCCGACAAGCAGGACGAAATCATGACCATGCTGGGCGCGAGCTACTTCCGCGTCGTCGGCAAGGGTCACACCTATGGTTTGTCCGCGCGTGGCATGGCCATCGATACCGCTTTGCCTTCCGGCGAAGAATTCCCGCGTTTCACCGAGTTCTGGATTCAACAGCCAAAACCGGGTGACAAGCACCTGGTGATCTTTGCGCTGCTCGATTCCCCGCGTGCGACCGGTGCCTACCGCCTGACCCTGCGTCCGGGCAGCGATACCATCGTCGACGTCAAGGCGCAGATGTTCCTGCGCGACAAGGTCACCAAGCTGGGCATCGCCCCGCTGACCAGCATGTTCCTGTTCGGCGCCAACCAGCCATCCAAGGTGCTCAACTACCGTCGTGAACTGCACGACTCCAGCGGCCTGGCGATCCACGCCGGCAACGGCGAGTGGATCTGGCGCCCGCTGAACAACCCTAAGCACCTGTCCGTCAGCAACTTCGCCGTCGAGAACCCGCGCGGTTTTGGTCTGCTGCAACGTGGTCGCGACTTCAGCCACTATGAAGACCTGGACGACCGCTACGACAAGCGCCCAAGTGCCTGGATCGAGCCAAAAGGCGATTGGGGCAAGGGTTCTGTCGACCTGGTGGAAATCCCGACTGCCGATGAAACCAACGACAACATCGTGGCGTTCTGGAGTCCGGAAAAACTGCCTGAGCCAGGCCAGCCGCTGGATGTCGCCTATCGCCTGCACTGGACGATCGACGAAGCGGCGCTGCACGCACCCGATAGCGCATGGGTCAGCCAGACCCTGCGTTCCACCGGTGACGTCAAGCAGTCCAACCTGATCCGTCAGCCGGACGGCAGCGTTGCCTACCTGGTGGACTTCGAAGGCCCGTCGCTGGCAGCCCTGCCGCCTGAGACTGACGTTCGCAGCCAGGTCAGCGTCGGTGACAACGCCGAACTGGTCGAGAACAGCGTGCGTTACAACCCTGTCACCAAAGGCTGGCGCCTGACCCTGCGGATGAAGATCAAGGATCCGGGTAAAGCCACCGAGATGCGTGCTGCACTGGTGCAGAACATCGTACCCGAGGACCTGGCAAAGACTTCGTTGCCTGTTTCCAGCTCCTCCGTGGCCAAGGCCGACAAGGTTGCCGCCAAGCAGCAGGAGAAGGCGGACAAGGAAACCAAGCTGGCAGAGGCCAAGCAGGCTGATGCCAAGCCAGTAGCGGATACCGCCAACAAGGACAACAAAGACGCCAAGCAGCCCGCAGCTGCCGACGCGGCCCCAGCCACACCGGAATCGGCGCCGACTGAAGAAGTCCTGACCGAGACCTGGAGCTACCAGTTGCCTGCCGATGAGTAATTCTCAAGTACAGCCAGAGACGCTTGCCGAGTATCTGGCGCATCTGCCGATGACCGACCAGCAGCGCGCGGAACTCGCGGGCTGCCAGTCTTTCAGCGAGCTGCACCAGCGGCTGTCGTCTTCGACGTTCGACGCGCCGAGCGAGGCCGCCCAGGCCTCGGTCGGCAAGCGCCTGACCCTGAGCACGGCCGAAGAACTGGAAGACGCAGAAATGCTGGCGCTCGACGCCAGCGGTCGGGTTTGCCTCAAGGCGACCCCGCCGATCCGTCGGACCAAGGTCGTGCCGGAGCCATGGCGTACCAATATCCTGGTGCGTGGCTGGCGCCGGCTGACCGGTCGCACCAATCCACCGGCCCCGCCGAAGGATGAACGCGTGTTGCCGGCGGCTCGCTGGCGCACCGTCGGTTCGATCCGTCGCTACATCCTGCTGGTGCTGATGCTCGGCCAGACCATCGTTGCCGGCTGGTACATGAAAGGCATCATGCCGTATCAGGGCTGGTCGTTCGTCGATCTCAACGAAGTCCTGCACCAACCGCTGCTGCAGACGGCTACGCAAGTACTGCCGTATGCGCTGCAAACCAGCATCCTGATTCTGTTCGGGATTCTGTTCTGCTGGGTGTCTGCCGGGTTCTGGACGGCGCTGATGGGCTTCCTCGAGCTGCTCACCGGCCACGACAAGTACCGTATTTCCGGTAAAAGCGCGGGTAATGAGCCGATCGCCAAGGACGCGCGCACTGCGCTGGTGATGCCGATCTGCAACGAAGACGTGCCGCGGGTATTTGCCGGGTTGCGGGCGACCTTCGAATCGGTAGCGGCCACAGGTGACCTCGATCGCTTCGACTTCTTCGTGCTCAGCGACAGTAACGATGCCGACATCTGCGTCGCCGAGCAACAGGCCTGGCTCGACGTCTGCCGCGAAGCCAAGGGCTTCGGCAAGATTTTCTATCGCCGCCGCCGTCGTCGCGTCAAGCGCAAGAGCGGTAACCTCGACGACTTCTGCCGTCGCTGGGGGGGTGACTACAAGTACATGGTGGTGCTCGACGCGGACTCCGTGATGAGCGGCGAATGCCTGACCAGCCTGGTACGCCTGATGGAAGCCACCCCGGACGCCGGGATCATCCAGACTGCGCCGCGCGCATCGGGCATGGACACGCTGTATGCACGCATGCAGCAGTTCGCCACGCGAGTCTATGGGCCGCTGTTCACCGCCGGCCTGCACTTCTGGCAGTTGGGCGAATCCCATTATTGGGGCCACAACGCGATCATTCGCATGAAGCCGTTCATCGAGCACTGCGCCCTGGCGCCGTTGCCGGGTAAAGGCGCGTTTGCAGGTGCGATTCTGTCCCACGACTTCGTCGAAGCTGCGCTGATGCGCCGTGCCGGCTGGGGCGTATGGATTGCCTACGATTTGCCAGGCAGCTACGAAGAACTGCCGCCGAACCTGCTGGACGAACTCAAGCGTGACCGTCGCTGGTGCCACGGTAACCTGATGAACTTCCGGCTGTTCCTGGTCAAGGGCATGCACCCGGTTCACCGCGCGGTATTCCTCACTGGCGTGATGTCTTACCTGTCGGCCCCGTTGTGGTTCTTCTTCCTCGTGCTGTCGACGGCGCTGCTGGCGGTCAACACGCTAATGGAACCGCAGTACTTCATGGAGCCGCGACAGCTGTATCCGTTGTGGCCACAGTGGCACCCGGACAAGGCCGTCGCGCTGTTCTCGACCACCATCGTGCTGCTGTTCCTGCCGAAGCTGCTGAGCATCATCCTGATCTGGGCCAAGGGCGCGAAAGAGTTCGGTGGCAAGTTCAAGGTGACCCTGTCGATGCTGCTGGAGATGCTGTTCTCCGTGCTGCTGGCGCCGGTGCGGATGATTTTCCACACGCGTTTCGTGCTCGCCGCGTTCCTCGGCTGGGCCGCGACCTGGAACTCGCCCCAGCGTGACGATGACTCGACGCCTTGGAGTGAAGCGGTCAAGCGCCACGGTCCGCAAACGCTGCTGGGCTTCCTCTGGGCGCTGCTGGTGATCTGGCTGAACCCGAGCTTCCTGTGGTGGCTGGTGCCGATCGTCGGTTCGTTGATGCTGTCGATTCCGGTGTCGGTGATTTCCAGCCGGGTTGGCCTGGGCCTCAAATCCCGTGACGAGAGCCTGTTCCTGATCCCTGAGGAATACAATCCGCCACAGGCGTTGCTGGCGACTGACCAGTACACCCACGAAAACCGCTACCACGCGCTGAACGACGGCTTTGTCCGGTCGGTGGTGGACCCGCAGCAGAACGCCCTGGCGTGTTCGCTGGCGACCTCCCGTCACGGTCATGCGGAGCCGATCGAATGGCTGCGTATCGAGCGAGTGCGGCACGCATTGAAAGTCGGGCCGGATGGCCTGAACAACAATGAGCGCGTGCAGCTGCTCAGTGATCCGGTGGCCTTGGCTCGCCTGCACGAGCAAATCTGGAACGAAGGTCATCCTGAGTGGCTGGGAGCGTGGCGCAAGTCGGTGAAAGCCGATCCACATGCTCCGTTGCTGCCGCTTAAACCGCTGAGTGCGCAGCCTCAGTTGGCCTGATGTAGTGCAAAGCGCCGCTTACTGAAGTAAGCGCCTGCTTTTACAAGATCGTCCGACAGCGGCCCGAGCCTGCGGCAGCTCCTACTGGATAACCTTTAGGAACTGCCGCAGGCTCGGTCCGCGGTCGGACGATCTTTTGCTTTTGCGTCTAACAAATCCCTCAAGGCTGAGATAGCATCCGTCCCCGAATTGGTGCGCCCGGACAACTTTCTGTTCGTATCTGTCGGTTTCCCCAGGGAAATCTGCTGTTTGCGCGCCTCACACCGCAATGGTTTTGGGGACTTGATGATGAAGAAGTATCTTTCGATGCTGCTGGTCGGCGTCACGGCATTGGTTGCAGTCAGCACGGCGCAGGCCGGTGCCATCGATGACGCGGTCAAGCGCGGCACGCTGAAAGTCGGGATGGACCCGACCTACATGCCCTTCGAAATGACCAACAAGCGCGGCGAGATCATCGGTTTCGAAGTCGACATCCTCAAAGCCATGACCAAGGCCATGGGCGTCAAGCTGGAGCTGGTGTCCACCGGCTACGACGGCATCATCCCGGCGCTGATGACCGACAAATTCGACATGATCGGCAGCGGCATGACCCTGACCCAGGAGCGTAACCTGCGCCTGAACTTCAGCGACCCCTTCATCGTCGTCGGCCAGACACTGCTGATCCGCAAGGAGCTGGAAGGCACCATCAAGTCCTACAAGGACCTGAACACCGCCGACTACCGCATCACCTCCAAGCTCGGCACCACGGGCGAAATGGTTGCCAAGAAGCTGATTTCCAAGGCCAAGTACCACGGCTACGACAACGAGCAGGAAGCTGTGCTGGACGTGGTCAACGGCAAGGCCGATGCCTTCATCTACGACGCGCCATACAACGTTGTTGCCGTGAACAAGGTCGGCGCCGGCAAGCTGGTATTCCTCGACAAGCCGTTCACCTACGAGCCGCTGGCCTTTGGCCTGAAGAAGGGTGATTACGACAGCCTCAACTTCATCAACAACTTCCTGCACCAGATCCACGAAGACGGCACCTACGATCGCATCCATGACAAGTGGTTCAAGGACACCGCCTGGCTCAAGGATATGGAATAAGGCTCGGTCAGTAAGACCGCGCCGCTCCAATCGCGGGCAAGCCCGCTCCCACAGGTTTAGCGCCGAACACAAATTTTTTGTGCACACCTAAAACCCTGTGGGAGCGGGCTTGCCCGCGATGGGGCCCTTCCAGGCGACACAGAATTCGGAAACTGTAAAACAGATGAAACAGAGAAAAGCCCAATGGCCCTGGCACGTTTTAACCGTGCTGGTGCTGATCGGCCTGGCCGGCGCCTTGTATTACGCCACCTCGCTGATGTCCTACGAATGGCGCTGGAACCGTGTGCCGCAGTACTTCGCCTACCACGCCGAAGAGTCCCAGCGTGCTGCCGACATTTCCACCGTCAGCGAACTGGTGCGCAAGGGTGACAAGGCTGAAGTCACCCTGCGCAACGACGGTGGCGACGAGCAGCACCTGATCGTCGATGACAACAGCCTGCAAGTCGCCCAGGGCGATGACGTGGCAGAAGGCGATGTTGTGGGCGTGACTCGCCATTGGGCGGCAGGGCCGCTGTTGTGGGGCTTGTGGACGACGTTGTGGCTGTCGGTGGTCTCGGGTGTGCTCGGCCTGCTGATTGGCCTGGCAACCGGCCTGTGCCGGCTGTCCAGCAACCCGACCCTGCGCGATCTCTCGACCATTTATGTCGAGTTGGTGCGCGGCACGCCGCTGCTGGTGCAGATCTTCATCTTCTACTTCTTCATCGGCACCGTGATGAACCTGTCCCGGGAATTCGCCGGGATCGCCGCGCTGTCGCTGTTCACCGGCGCCTATGTCGCGGAAATCATTCGCTCTGGCGTGCAGTCGATCGCCCGCGGCCAGAACGAAGCCGCGCGATCTCTGGGGCTGAGCGCTGGCCAGTCGATGCGTCATGTAGTCCTGCCGCAGGCATTCAAGCGCGTGCTGCCGCCACTGGCCGGGCAGTTCATCAGCCTGGTCAAGGACACTTCGCTGGTCTCGGTCATCGCAATTACCGAATTGCTAAAAAGCGGCCGGGAAGTCATCACTACCTCGTTCTCGCCGTTCGAAATCCTGTTCTGCGTCGCCGGCCTGTACCTGTTGATCAACCTGCCGCTGTCGAAAATCGCCAGCCGGCTAGAGCGGAGGCTCGCGCAAAGTGATTGAAGTCCGCGATCTGGTAAAAGTCTTCGATACCCGTGGCCAGGTGGTGCGCGCGGTGGATAACGTCACCACGCAAGTGGCCAGGGGTGAAGTGCTGGTGGTGATCGGTCCGTCCGGCTCCGGCAAGTCGACGTTCCTGCGCTGCCTCAACGGCCTGGAAGAATTCGATTCGGGCTCGGTGAGCATCGACGGCCTGGAGCTGGCCGACCCGAAAACCGACGTGAATGCCTACCGCCGTGAAGTCGGCATGGTGTTCCAGCATTTCAACCTGTTCCCGCACATGACCGTACTGGAGAACCTCTGCCTGGCGCAAAAAGTCGTGCGCAAGCGCGGCAAAAAGGAGCGCGAGGCCAAGGCCCTGGCGTTGCTGGAGAAGGTCGGTATCGCGCAGAAGGCTAACGAGTTTCCATCACGCCTGTCCGGCGGTCAGCAACAGCGCGTGGCGATTGCCCGGGCGCTGGCGATGGAACCGAAGGTGATGCTGTTCGATGAACCGACCTCGGCGCTTGATCCGGAAATGGTCGGTGAAGTGCTGGATGTGATGAAGACCCTGGCCATGGAAGGCATGACGATGGTCTGCGTCACCCATGAAATGGGCTTTGCCCGGGAAGTGGCGGACCGGGTGCTGTTCTTTGATCACGGCAAGCTGTTGGAAGATGCTTCGCCGGCCGAGTTTTTCGCTGCGCCGAAGGATCCTCGGGCACAGGCGTTCCTGCGCCAGGTTCTCTGATCGCGGCGGCCATCCGGCCGCCATCGCGGGCAAGCCCGCTCTCACAGTATGTTCAGTGTTCATGCAATCTGCGTAACACCGTTGAACCCTGTGGGAGCGGGCTTGCCCGCGATAGCATCACCTTGGTCCTGTGTGAACCGACGCATTCGCATCAACTCAGACCCTGAACCGCCCCACCAGCGTCTGCAGATGAGTACCGAGCCGTGCCAGTTCGACACTCGACGCCGCCGTCTCTTCACTGGCGGCCGAGGTCTGCTCGGACACATCGCGCACATTCAGCACGCTGCGATTGATTTCTTCGGCCACCGCGCTTTGTTGCTCGGCCGCCGCGGCGATCTGCTGGTTCATCGACTGGATCGCTGACACTGTGCGAGTAATGCTTTCCAGCGAACCACCGGCGCGGCGGGTCAGTTCGACGCTGCTTTCGGTCAGGCTGCGGCTGTTGTCCATTATTGTCGCTACCTGCTGGGTGCCGGCTTGCAGGCCAACGATCAGCTCTTCGATTTCTTCGGTCGACTTCTGGGTGCGCTGGGCGAGGCTGCGGACTTCGTCGGCAACCACGGCAAAACCGCGGCCTGCTTCACCGGCACGGGCGGCTTCGATGGCGGCGTTGAGGGCCAGCAGGTTGGTTTGCTGGGCTACCGACTTGATCACGTCGAGCACGCTGCCGATCTTGTCGCTCTCGCGCTTGAGATGGCCCATGGCCTCGGTCGAGTGGCCTACTTCGAGCGCCAGGCGCTCGATCTGGGCGATGGCTTCACCCACCACCTTGTCCCCTTCACGGGCCTGCTGGTCGGCGGCCACAGCGGCCTCCGAGGCTTCTTCCGCATTGCGTGCGACTTCTTGCACGGTAGCGGTCATCTCGTTCATGGCGGTTGCCACCTGATCGGTCTCGACCTTCTGGCTGTTGACACCGGCGCTGGTCTGCTCAGTGACTGCCGATAACTCCTCGGCGGCGCTGGCGATTTGCGTGACGCCATCACTGATGCCGCCAATCAACTCGCGCAAGCCCTGGGTCATGCTCTGGATAGCACGCTGCAACTGGCCCAGTTCGTCCTGGCGGCGAGACACCAGATTGTGGGTCAGGTCGCCGGCTGCAATGCGTTCGGCGACTTTGAGGGTCTGGCTCAGGGGTATGACGATCTGGCGGGTAATGGCCCAGGCCGCCAGCAGCCCGAAGGCCAGGGCGAGCAGGGTGGCCAGCAGCAACAAGTTCTTGGCGTGCGCGGCATCGGTGTCGCGAACAATGGTCTGCGAGGCCGTCAGCTTCTTGCTGAGGTCGATCAGGATGTCGCCCTGAGCGGTCATGCGCGTGAGCGCCGTAGCGTTTGCCACCTGGGAGTCGCGGAACTGGCTGACTGCGGCGCGGTAAGCCTTCAGCGATTCGGTAGCCTGTTGCAGGTTGGCGAGGTGCTGCTCAGGCAGTTTCGCCGCGAGGCTGCCGAGGTTTTTCAGGGTGGTGTCGATGGCGTCCAGTGCCGGTTGCTGGGCTTCGGCCTTGCCGCTGTAGGTGTAGCCGCGAACCTGGTAGCGCGCTTGCTGGAGCAGCTTGCTCAGTTCGATCACCTGGCTGTAGTCGGCAACGCTTTCGCCCTGCAGCATGGATTTTTCGACCGTGCTGACTTGCGCCACGGCGTTGTCAGCGTTTACCCCCAGTTTGCTTCGGGCGTCTTCACGAGCAGCGGTTGCCTGGGTCATGTCGGCAAAGGCGCGCTTGTACTCAGCGACGGCGACCAGTTGCTGGTCGACCATGGCTGCATCGGCAGGCTGTTCGATCAGGGAGCGGGCGGTTTTCAGGCCGGTTTCCAGTTGCCCGAGCAAGTCGTTGACTGTCCCGGGACCCTGTTCGCCGCGATGCATGTCGTAGTCTTGGCGGGCGATGCGCAGGTCTTTGCTCAGCTCGATCAGGCCGGAGATGAAACCGAGCTTGTCGCCCCGGCTCATGACGCCGCTGAGGCCCGTCCAGCCAGTGAAGGTGATCAGGCAGGTCAGCAGCAACACCAATCCGAAACCGACTCCCAGTTTGCGATTGACGCTGACGTTCCCCAGTTTATCGGCTAGCGATTGGTACATGCTGCAACTCCCTCGAACCACACGTAGGTTTTATGAGAGTTGTATCGGCAGCTTCTGCGGAACCTGTAGGAGCTGCCGAAGGCTGCGATCTTTTGATCTTGATCTTTTGGCGGCCTTACAAACGCCAGGATCAAAAGATCGCAGCCTGCGGCAGCTCCTACGGGGGATTCACGTTGTCTAGAAGAGTCGGGCCAGCAGGGCGGTGACGGCCGTTTCGACCCGCAGGATGCGCTCGCCCAGTTGTACCGGTTGCAGCCCGGCTTTGGCCAGCAGGTCGATCTCGTAGGGGATCCAGCCGCCTTCCGGACCGATGGCCAGGGTCACCGGCTCGTTCAGGCCGCGAGGGCAGGGTGGGTAGTTGCCCGGATGGCCGACCAGGCCCAGAGTCCCTTCGGTGATCGCGGGAAGCCGGTCTTCGACGAACGGCTTGAAGCGCTTCTCGATAATAATTTCCGGCAACACGCTGTCCCTGGCCTGTTCAAGGCCGAGGATCAATTGTTCGCGAATGGCGTCTGGTTCCAGGAACGGCGTTTGCCAGAAGCTCTTCTCGACGCGATAGCTGTTCACCAGGATGATTCGCGGCACGCCCATGGCCGCAACGGTCTGAAACACCCGGCGCAGCATTTTCGGGCGTGGCAGGGCCAATACCATGGTCAGCGGCAGCTTGCTCGGAGGGGGCTGATCAAGGGTGACGCGCAATTCGGCTTCTGTGGTGTCCAGGCGCAGCAGCTCGGCAGACCCCATCAGACCGCCAATCCTGCCGACCCGCAGGCTGTCACCGACTTGCGAACGGTGGACTTCCTGCATGTGGGTCAGGCGGCGATCACGCAGGATCACCCGATCGGCCGCAATGAAATCGGCCTCTTCGAGAAGCAGCAGGTTCACGGCTGGGTCGCTGGCGGCTGGTCGTTGGAGTCGTCAGCCGGCTGGTCGTCCGGGTGCTCGCCACGCTTGCTGATCAGGCTGCCGAACAGGATGCCGATTTCAAACAGCAGCCACATCGGTACGGCCAGCAGGGTCTGCGAGAAAATGTCCGGCGGGGTCAAGATCATGCCGACCACGAAGCAGCCAATGATCACGTACGGGCGGATTTTCTTCAGGTACTTGACGTCAACCACGCCGATCCACACCAGCAATACCACGGCCACCGGGATTTCGAACGCCACGCCGAAGGCGAAGAACAGCGTCATGACGAAATCGAGGTAGCTGGTGATGTCGGTCATCATTTCCACACCGGCCGGCGTAGCGGCAGCGAAGAATTTGAAGATCAACGGGAACACCAGGTAGTAGGCGAACGCCATGCCGGTATAGAACAGCAGGATGCTGGACATCAGCAGTGGCACGGCGATGCGCTTCTCGTGCTTGTACAGGCCTGGTGCGATGAAGCCCCAGATCTGATGCAGGATCACCGGAATCGCCAGGAACAGCGAAACCATCATCGTCAGCTTCAGTGGCGTCAGGAAGGGCGACGACACATCGGTGGCGATCATTGTCGCGCCTTCCGGCAAATACTGGCGCAGCGGCGTGGAGACGAAGGTATAGATTTGCTGGGTGAAGGCGAACAACCCGGCGAAGACGATGAAGATCGCCGCTACGCAGCGCAGCAGGCGGGTGCGCAACTCGGTGAGGTGCGAAACCAGCGGCATGTGCTGGTCATTTTCAGGAAGATCGCTCATGGGGCTCGCGGCGGCAGTGTTGGGACATGAGGGGCAGACGCAACAGGCGCAGCCGCAGGTGTTGCAGATTCGGCCAGAGGCTGCGCCGCAGGAGCAGCGACAGGCTCAGGTTCAGGACCGGCAGTCGGCTCGACGTTAGGCGCCGGGGCATGAAGGGTCGGCTCCGCGACAGGCTGCACCGGAGTCGGCTCCTGCTGGGTCGGCGTGAAGATCTTCCGCGCCTCCTGCTCCAGGGACAGGATATGCTCGTTGTGCAGCTGCCGGCGAATTTCGTCGGCACCGATTTCACGTTCAACTTCCTGTTTGATCGCGTTGAAGCTGCGCTTCAGACGACCGACCCACAGGCCGGCAGTGCGCGCAGCACCCGGCAGGCGTTCGGGGCCCAGCACCAGCAGGGCGACGAGGCCGACGAGCAGCAGTTCAGAGAAGCTGATACCAAACATTAGTCAGTGCTCACACGTCTTTGCGAATCGGCTCTTCGACTTTTTGTGCCTGCACGTCGATGGTGTGCGGCGGGTTGACCGGGGTGGCCTGTGGCTGCACAGGTGGTACCGGTTGCGCCGGGGTCACGCTTGGATCAGCGGGCTTTTCGTCATCGTTCATGGCTTTGCGGAAGCCCTTGATCGATTCGCCGACGTCGGTGCCGAGGTTTTTCAGTTTCTTGGTGCCGAATACCAGCACGACAACGACCAGGATGACGACCCAGTGTTTCCAGTCAAAAATGCCCATGTTGCTGCTCCTCTCTAATAGTTGTTCAGGCGGACGGGCGCGAGGCTTTCTCGACGTGTCCGGACAGACCGAAGCGACGGTCGAGTTCATCGAGTACAGCCTGTGGATGCTGCCCCAGTTGGGCGAGCATGACCATGCTGTGGAACCACAAGTCAGCAGTTTCGTAGATCACATCGCTGCAGTCGCCGCTGATGGCAGCGTCCTTGGCGGCAATGATGGTTTCGACGGATTCTTCGCCAACTTTTTCCAGAATCTTGTTCAGGCCCTTGTGGTACAGGCTGGCAACATACGAGCTGTCGGCAGCGGCGCCTTTGCGCTCTTCCAGCACTTCGGCCAGGCGGGTCAGGGTGTCACTCATGGGTGTGTCCTGCGGAGTAAATGGCGTGCGGGTCTTTAAGTACCGGGTCGACGGTTTTCCAGTCGCCGTTCTCGAAGACTCGATAGAAGCAGCTCTGGCGGCCGGTATGGCAGGCGATGTCGCCGATCTGCTCGACCATCAGAATGATCACGTCGGCGTCACAGTCCAGGCGCATCTCATGCAGGGTCTGCACATGCCCGGACTCCTCACCCTTGCGCCACAGCTTGCCTCGGGAACGTGACCAGTAGATGGCACGATTCTCTGCGGCAGTCAGCTGCAGCGCTTCACGGTTCATCCAGGCCATCATCAGGACGCGCCCGGTCTTGTGATCCTGGGCAATCGCGGGCACCAGGCCATCGGCGTCCCACTTGATTTCGTCCAGCCAGTTTTTCATCTTCGACTCCGACAGCGGGCTCCGCACTTCATTAGCGGAGTCCAACGTTGAAACAGTGTGCCAGCGGATCACACAACTGGCTATCGGCGAACGACCAGATACAAACCGACCGCCATCATGATTCCGGCTGGCCAATAGGCCAGGTCGTTCAGCGGGCCGCCGATCGCGAGTACCGCGCCGCCCGCCAGGTGAGCGGTGCCGAGCAGGCGCAGGAACCAGTCGTCACGTCGCCGGTGCCAGGGTGGCGGCGGGTCGTAGGCGTGAGGCTGGGACATGCGTTCGAGCAGGTCGCGGGCCATGTTGGCCAGGTGCGGTAGCTGTTCAAACTGGCTCTGCACGTTGCCCAGCAAGGCTTTGGGGCTGACGCGCTCGCGCATCCAGCGTTCGAGGAACGGTTGCGCGGTGTTCCACAGATCGAGGTCCGGGTACAGCTGGCGGCCCAGGCCTTCGATGTTCAGCAGGGTTTTCTGCAACAGGACAAGCTGCGGCTGTACTTCCATGTTGAAGCGTCGAGCGGTCTGGAACAGGCGCATCAGCACCTGGCCGAATGAAATATCTTTTAACGGTTTTTCGAAGATCGGTTCGCATACTGTGCGGATCGCCGCTTCGAATTCGTTGAGTTTGGTTTCCGCCGGTACCCAGCCCGAATCGATATGCAGCTGGGCCACTCGCCGATAGTCGCGTTTGAAGAAAGCGAACAGGTTGCGGGCCAGATAGTCCTGGTCTTCCGGGGTCAGGCTGCCAACGATGCCGCAGTCGATCGCAATGTACTGCGGGCTCCACGGGTTGACGGTGCTGACGAAGATGTTGCCCGGGTGCATGTCGGCATGGAAAAAGCTGTCACGGAACACCTGGGTAAAGAAGATTTCGACGCCGCGTTCGGCGAGCATCTTCATGTCGGTGCGCTGGTCGGCCAGGGTCGCGAGGTCGGTCACCTGAACCCCGTAGATGCGCTCCATCACCAGCACTTTGGGCCGGCACCAATCCCAATAGACTTGCGGCACGTAGAGCAGTGGCGAGCCTTCGAAGTTGCGCTTGAGCTGGCTGGCGTTGGCGGCTTCGCGCAGCAGGTCGAGTTCGTCGTAGATGGTTTTCTCGTAGTCCTGGACCACGTCCACCGGATGCAGCAGGCGCGCATCGGCCGAGAGCTTTTCTGCCGCGCGAGCCAGGATGAACAGCCATGCCAGGTCCTGGGCGATGATCGGCTTGAGGCCCGGGCGGATCACCTTGACCACGACTTCTTCACCGGTCTTGAGCTGCGCGGCATGCACCTGCGCCACCGAAGCCGAAGCGAGTGGTTGGACGTCGAATCGGCTGAACACTTCGCTGATCTTCTTGCCCAGCTGCTCTTCAATTAGCTTGATCGACACTTGCGAATCGAACGGCGGGACACGGTCCTGCAGCAGCATCAATTCATCGGCGATGTCTTCCGGCAGCAGGTCGCGGCGGGTGGACAGGATCTGCCCGAACTTGATGAAGATTGGTCCCAGGTCCTGCAGGGCCAGGCGCAGTCGGGCGCCGCGGCTCAGCTCAAGCGTTTTGCGCGGGAACCAGCGCCACGGCAATGCATACCGCAGCGCCAGCAGGAACCATGGCAGCGGCAGGGCGAACAGCAGGTCATCGAGACGGTAGCGAATCACAACGCGCTGGATGCGCAACAAACGGCGGACGGCAAGCAGCTTCATGCGTTATCGCTTGGGTCGAGGGATCGGGAAAGGCGCTCGAAACGCGCCTCGAGACGTTCCAGATCAAGTTTGATCTGGTCCAGTTCACTGAAACGGGCTTCGGCTTCGCGCTGACCGACGAGGGTGCGCGATTCTTCGGCCAGGTATTCGCCCAGGTTTTGGCCGAGGCTGACAAATCCTTGCTGGTACCAGCGCGCGCGACTGCGCAAATGACCGCCGACCAGTTGTGTTGCCACAGGTCCCAGCCAGCGCGAGAGTTCGTACTCCCAGTCCAGCTCGAGGTCCTGGAGGATCGCCGCCAGTTCCAGCAGCACGCCGCTGTCGCCGTCGAGCTCGACTTCCGGGCCGTGCAGCACGGCCGTCTTGTCCTTGCTCATGGCCAGTTTCAGCAGGCTTGAGGCCGGGGCACGCAAGGTGCAGTCGGCGCCGGTCTCCCACTGGGAGGCGAGCATCAGGCCTTCGTCGCTGGGCAGGATGAACAGCTGGAATGCCGGGCTGCGGCAATCGACGGCGATCACTCTGCCACTCAAATGCGCCAGGCGCGGCAAGGCCGTGCTGTCGAGGCGCAGCACCCGGTTAAGACCGAGCTCAACGCTGGCGAGCAGGCCGGCCAGCAACATCAGGGTTTGATGCCGCGGTGCAGGGCAACGATACCTGCGGTCATGTTGTGATAGGTCACGCGGTCGAAACCGGCCTCGACCATCATCGACTTCAGGGTTTCCTGGTTCGGGTGCATGCGGATCGATTCGGCCAGGTAGCGATAGCTTTCCGAGTCGTTGGTGATCAGCTTGCCCATCAACGGCATGAAGGCGAACGAGTAGGCGTCGTAGGCTTTGGACATCAGCGCGTTGGTCGGTTTGGAGAATTCCAGCACCAGCAGGCGGCCACCCGGCTTGAGTACGCGCAGCATCGAACGCAGGGCGTCTTCCTTGTGCGTCACGTTGCGCAGGCCGAAGGCGATGGTCACGCAATCAAAATGGTTGTCCGGGAAGGGCAGCTTTTCCGCATCGGCCTGGACGAATTCGACGTTGCCGGCAACACCGAGGTCCAGCAGGCGGTCACGACCGACCTTGAGCATGGATTCGTTGATGTCGGCCAACACGACCTGGCCGGTAGGGCCTACCAGGTGCGAGAATTTTTTGGTCAGGTCGCCGGTGCCGCCAGCGATGTCCAGCACCCGGTTACCGGTGCGAACACCCGACAGTTCGATCGCAAAACGCTTCCACAACCGGTGCATGCCGCCCGACAGGAGGTCGTTCATCAGGTCGTACTTGGCGGCTACCGAGTGGAAAACCTCAGCGACTTTTTCCGCTTTTTGGCTTTCCGGAACGTTTTTGAAACCGAAGTGAGTGGTGGGTTCGGCATCGCTGCCTTTGCGCTGATCAGTCATATCGCTGTCACCAGAAGAGAATGCGGGACATTCTAATCCCGGTGGCCTGCTTTGTCTTGGAGTGGCTAAAGGTAAGATAGGCAATCACCGGGACGTTTTGCCGCAGCGGCGGTCAAGATGCTTCAGGAAGCATTCATAAAGCAGGAGTCATTTGATGGCCCGTATTAGTGTTGAACGTGCCCACGCGCTGGGCAAGGAAGCGGCTCGCGAGAAGGCCGACCAGCTGGCGCAGAAACTGTCCGATCAGTATGGCCTGGAGCCGCAGTGGGCGGGCGATACCCTGAATCTCAAGCGCTCGGGGGTGAAGGGCGCGGTGCATGTGGCCGAGGATTCGATCAAGGTCGACGTGGAGTTGGGCCTGATGATGTCGGCCATGAGCGGTATGATCAAAGCCGAGATTGAAAAGGCGCTGGACAAGGCCCTGGCCTGAAGCTCAAAAGATCGCAGCCTTCGGCAGCGCCTGCAGAGTCCACATTCCCCTGTAGGCGCTGCCGAGGGCTGCGATCTTTTCATTCAGGCACCACCGTTTCATGTCAGTTGTTAGGGTGCCGTTTCTAATTATTCTCACTACTTTGTGCCTGAGCCCGACTCTTTCGCGGGCAGTTCCTCAAACCTTCTGCGCGTGAGGTGCACCATGGCCAAAGTTATTTTGAAGAAAAAAATCGACGCTTCGACATCTGCTCTGGGCGACGTCAAATCTTATGCCCGCAAGATCTGGCTGGCAGGCCTGGGGGCCTACACCAAGGTCGGCCAAGAAGGCAGCGAATACTTTCAGGAGTTGATCAAGGAAGGTCAAACTGTTGAAAAGAAAGGTAAAAAGGTAGTTGCGGAAAAACTTGAAGCCGCCAACTCCGAGATCGATGAAGCAAAGAGTGAAGTCAGTAGTTTCAAAGGCAAAGTCGAACTGCAACTCGACAAGGTCGAGAAGGCTTTTGACTCGCGCGTTGCAAGTGCCTTGAATCGTATCGGCATTCCGTCTAAACATGACGTTGAGACACTCTCTGCTAAGCTCGATGAGCTGACGGCATTGCTCGAACGCGTCGCGCGTAAATCTTAAGGAGAACGGGATGGCTGGTAAAAAGAACACCGAAAAAGAAGGCAGCTCGTGGATCGGGAAAGTTGAAGACTACTCCCGCAAAATCTGGCTGGCCGGTTTAGGCGTGTACTCGAAGATCGACACTGACGGCAGCAAGCTCTTCGATACCTTGGTAAAAGATGGCGAGAAAGCCGAGAAGCTCGCCAAGAATGCAGTCGGCGATAAAGTCGATGCGGCAAAAGACTCCGCCACGTCGGCCAAGTCGCGCATCAGCGGCGTGAAAGATCGTGCACTGGGCAAGTGGGATGAGCTCGAAGGGGCTTTTGACAAGCGCCTGAATAGCGCCATTTCGCGTCTGGGCGTGCCGAGCCGTAATGAAGTCAAGGCACTGCATAGCAAGGTCGATACCCTGACCAAGCAGATCGAAAAACTCACCGGCGCCAAGGTCGCGCCAGTGGCGACTAAAACCGCAGCGGCCAAACCGGCTGCCAAGCCACTGGCCAAAGCTGTCGCCAAGCCGGTAGCCAAGACTGCAGCGAAAGCCGCGTCTGCCGCCAAGTCGGTGGCCAAGACTGCCGCAGCGAAACCCGCTGCAGCGAAGTCAGCCGTCAAATCTGCTGCTGCAAAAGCCACCGCCAAGCCGGCAGCCAAACCTGCGGCCAAGACGGCTGCAGCCAAACCTGCTGCAAAAAGCACAGCGGCCAAACCCGCTGCCAAGCCAGCGGCAAAACCTGCCGCAGCGAAGAAGCCTGCAGTGAAGAAGCCGGCGGCGCCGAAAGCCGCTGCAGCAAAACCAGCCGCAACGGCTGCCGCCAAGCCGACCCCGGCCCCGGCCAGCACGTCGAACTCGGCCGCCGCGCCGACCCCGGCTGCAACCCCGACTGCCGCGCCAGCACCATCGACGCCAACCAGTCAGTCCTGATTCCAGGACTCAATAAAAACGCCCGGCCTGCAAAGGTCGGGCGTTTTTTTATGCACAGCATCATCCCTGTAGGAGCTGCCGAAGGCTGCGATCTTTTGATCTTTAAAAATCAAAAGATCGCAGCCTCGTTTCACTCGGCAGCTCCTACGGTGGTGGACGGTGATCTTTTACCCGTGTTCTTCCAGGTATTGCATCGCCAGGTGCTCGGTCGCCACCTTGATCGGCGGCAACAAGTGCGGCGCCACCAGCATCATGATCTGGTAAACCACCAACCGGACCTCACCCTCGCGATCGAGGATCCGCTGGTAGTCCAGTGAAAACAGCAAGGTCATGGTGATCTGCTCTACCAATTGCCCAAGTGCCTGGGTATCGCTGACCAGCTGCCCCTGAGCCTTCAAGCGCGCCAACAGCGAGGCCAGCGTGCGCTTCAACGCGTTGAGCAGGTTGCGGATCCCCTTGGCCAGCTTGGGCAGGCGGCCTGCCAGATTGGACAGGTCCTGAAACAGGAAACGGTAATGCGCCAGCCGCTCGACAATCAGGTGCAGGAACAGCCAGTAATCTTCCGGTGCCAAATGCGCGTCCGGCGGCGGGTCGAGCAGCGGCGACAGTTCGTTTTGAAAGCGCTCGAACAAACCCAGTATCAGCGGCTCCTTGCCGTGAAAGTGGTAGTAGAGGTTGCCCGGGCTGATGCCCATTTCGTTGGCCACTTCCATGGTCGAAACGTTCGGTTCGCCCTTCTGGTTGAACAACTGCAAGGCACATTCGAGAATCCGGTCGCGGGTCTTCATCCAGTCTTCTTAATGGTTCGTTGAACGTCAGCGCACTCGCACATAGGTGCCGGGTGCAGCCTCCATCGGTGGATAGTTCTGATTGCCGAGGGCCATGTGCGTTTCTTTCTGCGCCCCTGAGCGTGCCTGGACCCAACTCAGCCATTGGGTCCACCAGCTGCCGTCGACCTGCTTGGCGTCATAAAACCAGGCCCGTGGGTCGAGGCTGAGTTTGGCGCCTTCGACGAAATTGGCTTTCGGGTTGCTCGGCGGGTTGAGGATGCTCTGCACGTGGCCGCTGTTGGACAGCACGAAACGCCTGTCGCCGCCAAGCAGCAAGGTGGAGCGGTACACCGCATCCCACGGCGTGATGTGATCGTTGATGCCGGCCACGCTGAAGCTGTCGACCGTGACCTTCTGCAGGTCGATTGGCGTGCCGCACACCTCCAGCCCGCCGGGGTGACTCAGCGGATTGTGTTTGAAGAAGTCCAGCAGATCGCCATGCAGCGCCGCTGGCAGACGGGTGTTGTCGTTGTTCCAATAGAGAATGTCGAAGGCCGGCGGTTCTTTGCCCAGCAGGTAATTGTTGACGAAGTAACTCCAGATCAGGTCGTTGGGACGCATCCAGGCGAACACCTTGGCCATGTCGCGGCCGTCCAGCACACCTTTCTGGTAAGAGCGACGCTTGGCCGCTTCCAGTGTCTGCTCATCGGCGAACAGGGTGGCGGGGGAGTCCATCTGACTGTCCAGCAGGCTGACCAGGTAGGTAGCGCTGGAGACCCGGCGCAACTGGCGCTTGGCCTGCAGGTGACCTTGCAGCGCGGCAATGGTCAGGCCCCCGGCGCAGGCGCCCATGAGGTTGACCTCCCGCGCGCCGGTGATCGCCCGGCAAACGTTCATCGCTTCCTCGACAGCTTCAACGTAGGTCGAAAGACCCCATTCACGGTGACGTACATCGGGGTTGCGCCAGCTGATCATGAAGGTCTGCAGGCCATTTTTCAGGGCGAACTGGACGAAGCTGTTGGCGGGGCTCAGGTCAAAAATGTAGTACTTATTAATCTGCGGCGGCACCACCAGCAAGGGTTTCGAATACTGTTTCTCGCTCATCGGCCGGTACTGGATCAACTCCAGCAATTCATTGCGAAACACCACGGAGCCTGTGGTTGTCGCGACGGTTTTACCGACTTCGAAGGCCTGTTTGGTGACTTGCCGGGGCAGGCCGTCGTTGTGCAGCAAGTCATCGACCAGATGGCTGATTCCGCGCACCAGGCTGTTGCCACCCGAGTTGAAGATTTCCTTGATTGCCAGCGGGTTGAGCAACGAGTTGGAAGGTGCCACGGCGTCGTTGAGCAAGGCGAACGCGAAGTGCGCGCGGGCTCGATCGTCGGGGCTCATATTGCTCTCGTCGATCCAGCTTTTGACCTGCTTCTGCCAGCTGAGATAGGCCTGAAGGCTGCGGCGGTAAAATGGATTGAGACTCCACGCGGGGTCGGCAAACCGATTGTCCTGCGGGTTGGTCGGGTGCAGGGTTTCGCCCAACAGCACGCGACCCAACTGGCCGCCGAACTTCAACGCGTGCCGGGCACTGTGCAGCGGATTGCGCAAGCCGTGAGCGGCCACACTGCGCAAGGTCGACAGCATATCGCGGCCACGCAAGCCGGTAATCGCACTTTGTGCGTTGATGAACGCGGCGGGAGTGGGCAGGGAATCCCGCACTGGTTTTTCGCGCATGACTCAACACTCCTTCGTCTTCAGGCCAAAAACAAACTCACTGGACCAGAACACCATAGCCGCACTAACGGGTTGTTGCGCGGTACGGCGTCCTGCCGATTCCTTTTTGTGACCAAACGCCGGTGCCGGTTAACCGCCCAATGGCGCCGGATGCGGGTGCATCACTGCGCGCTGGCGTTCCTCTTCGAGGAATTTCATGATGATCGGCGCCACCGCTTCGGCCCTGGTGATCAGGAACAAATGACCGTCATCGATGATGTGCAACTGAGCGTTGGGAATCCGCCAGGCCAGCAGGCGCATGTTGACCAGGGGGATCAATGGGTCGTCATCACCGGCCAGAACCAGGGTCGGCTGGTGAATTTTGTGCAGCCAGTGAATGCTGGTCCAGCCAAGGCCGGCGAACAGCTGCCAGTAATAGCCAAGCTTGCCCGCTGAACGGACTTTCGCCGCATGGCTGGCCGCCAGGGTCGAGTCGCGGCGGAACGAGCCGCCGTAAATCATCGGCGCGATACGGATCACATGGGACGGCTGGATGTAGCGCCTGGGGCTGGCCATCATCCACAGTACTTTGGGTTTACCCGGGACCATCACCGCACCGGCCGCAGTCGCAGCCAGGACGAGTTTCTTGCAGCGTTCGGGGTAGTCGTAGGCAAACTGTTGGGCCAGGGCGCCGCCCCAGGACACGCCGATCACGTTGACCCGGCCGTAGTCGAGGTAGTCGAGCATGCGTGCCGTGAGTTTCGCCAGGCCCGGAAAGCGGTAGGGCCGACTTGGCGTCGACGAGCCACCCACTCCCGGAACATCGAAGGCGATGACTTCCAGGTCCGGGTCCAGCGCCGCGACAAACGGAAATACCAGCTCCAGGTTGGCGCCGATGCCGTTGAAAATCAGCAAGGGCGTCAAATGAGGCTTGCCGGGGCGTACGGCGGTCCGGAGGGTCTGGCCATCCAGGTCGACGGTACGAAAAATGAACGGTTGCGGCATGCTTCAGGCCCTGTGGGTGAATTCATCCCCGAACGCCGTAGGAGCTGCCCAGGATTGCGATCTTTGATCTTGATTTTGAAAAACCAGAATCAAAAGATCGCAGCCTGCGGCAGCTCCTGCAGACCGGGGTGTATCGGTTACCGCTCGTGTACGTATGTGCCCGGTGCAGCTTCGCCGGCGGCGAAGGTCTTGTTGCCCAGGCTGGTCGGCGATTTCTTCAGCTTGCCTGAACGCTCCGCCTGCCAGGCCTGCCAGTGCAGCCACCAGGAGTCCGTGTGCTTGGTGGAATTCTCCTGCCACTGCTCGGCGTTCACCGCCATTTCGCTGCCGGTCATGTAACGTGACTTTGGATTGCCAGGCGGGTTCAGGATGCTTTGGATGTGGCCGCTGCTCGACAGCACGAACTCGACGTTACCGCCAAACAGTTGCGCCGACTTGTAGCAGGATTTCCACGGCGTGATGTGGTCGTTGGTGCCGGCGAGGGAAAAAATGTCGGCCGTGACCTGCTTCAGATCGATGGCGGTGCCGCACACTTCCAGTGCATTCGGGCGGATCAGTGGGTTGTTTTTGAACATCTCGATCAGGTCGCCGTGGAAGGCGGCGGGCAATCTCGTGGTGTCGTTGTTCCAGAACAGGATGTCGAACACCGGCGGCTCGTTGCCCAGCAGGTAGTTATTGACCCAGTAGTTCCAGATCAGGTCGTTGGGGCGCATCCAGGCGAAGACTTTCGCCATGTCGCGGCCTTCCAGTACACCGGCCTGATAGGAGTGGCGCTTGGCGGCTTCGAGGGTTTGCTCGTCGACGAACAACGCCACGTCGCTGTCCAGCGTCGTGTCCAGGACGCTGACCAGGAGCGTCAGGGCATTGACCTTCTTCTCGCCGATCGCGGCATAGTGGCCCAGCAGCGCAGTGCAGGTGATCCCGCCGGAGCAGGCGCCGAGCATGTTCACATCCTTGCTGCCGGTGATAGCGGTGACGACGTCGACTGCTTCCTTGAGTGCTTCGATATAGGTCGACAGGCCCCACTCGCGCTGCTCCTTGGTCGGGTTGCGCCAGCTGACGATGAAGGTCTGCACGTTGTTGCGCAGGCAGAACCGCGCCAGGCTCTTGTCCGGACTGAGGTCGAATACATAGAACTTGTTGATTTGCGGTGGAACTACCAGCAGCGGGCGCTCGTGCACCTGCTCGGTGATCGGCCGGTACTGGATCAGCTCCAGTACGTCGTTGCGAAACACTACCGCGCCTTCGGTCACGCCCAGGCTCTTGCCCACTTCGAACGCACCCATGTTGACCTGGCTGGGCATGCCGCCGTTGTGTACCAGGTCCTTGGCCAGATGCGAGAGGCCGTCGAGCAGGCTCTTGCCCCCGGTTTCGAAAAAGCGTTTGACCGCCGCCGGGTTGGCTGCACTGTTGGTCGGGGCCATTGCCTCGGTCATGAGGTTGATGACGAAGTGCCCGCGGGCGACATCCTTGGGCGAAAGACTGCTGTCGTCGATCCAGTCGTGGAGTTCCTTGCGCCACGCCAGGTAGGTTTGCAGATAACGTTTGTAGAGCGGGTTCTGGCTCCAGGCCGGGTCGGCGAAGCGGCGATCATCACCGGCAGGCTGGAGTTCGGATTTACCGAACAGGACATTCTTGAGTTCGAGGCCGAAATGGGCAACGTGCTTGACGCTGTGAATCGGTTGTTTGATGGCTTGGGTCAGCACCATTCGAGCTGAGCCCAGAAGATCCTTTCTACGCAGTCCAACGACAGGATTCAGCCCCAAGGTATTTTCCGAGGCCTGAGATTTCAGGTCATCGTTATTCTTGTTACTCATCTACGACGCTCCATTGTCCTGAGACGAGTACCTGAGTCCAGCTGTGTAGTCACACAGCAAATGCCAGGTACTACTACTCGGGTGACCGATAGTTCTGCACCACTGCTTTTATGCAGAGAGCACTGCAGGGAACTTGCCAGCTCCATTGGTTACCCGAGTTTAATTTTTTTCGCAAGCGGGCTAATCGTCGGCCCTGGAGCGGAGCATTCAAACAGATGAAATTAGAAAATGCCTTCTAATGAGCAAGAGGTGCGGACTAGAGCATCAGCCTGACGACGGATTGCTGCGGGTCGCGGGTTTTTCCGGCAGCCTTGAGCTCTGCAAGATAATCGTTCCAGAGGTCTTCCTGGCGCACGCCCAGCTGATACAGATATTCCCAGGTGAACAGGCCGCTGTCGTGGCCGTCATCGAAGGTCAATTTCAGTGCGTACTGACCGGCCGGTTCGACCTTGCTCAGGCCGACGCCGATCTTGCCAAATTGCAGGATGGGTTTGCCGTGGCCCTGGACCTCGGCGGAAGGGGAGTGCACGCGCAGGAATTCTGCGGGCAGGTGGTGTTCCTCGCCGGACGCGTATTTCAGCGACAGGGTTTTCGAGGCTTTGTGCAGCTTAATGTCGGTGGGGATCATGGCCGGATGTCCGTGTGGTGACGCACCCTGTAGGAGCTGCCGCAGGCTGCGATCTTTTGATTTTTGACCCTGAGAAAATCAAGATCAAAAGATCGCAGCCTTTGGCAGCACCTACGGGGCCGCAGGTGACCTACAGGATATAACGGGACAGGTCTTCGTTCTGCGCCAATTCGCCCAGGTGGCTGTTGACGTATTCGGCGTCGATCATGATCACCTTGTCGTCGTGGGCGCTGGCGAGGTCGCCGGCACTGAACGACACTTCTTCCAGCAAGCGCTCCAGCAGCGTGTGCAAGCGACGGGCACCGATGTTCTCGGTCTTTTCGTTCACCTGCCAGGCGATCTCGGCGATGCGCTTGATCCCGTCCGGCTGGAACTCGATGCCCAGGCCTTCGGTTTTCAACAATGCGCAATATTGCTCGGTCAGGGACGCATGTGGCTCGCTGAGGATGCGCTCGAAGTCTTCTGGCGTCAGTGCCTTGAGCTCAACGCGGATCGGCAGGCGACCTTGCAGTTCCGGCACCAGGTCGCTCGGCTTGCTCAGGTGGAACGCACCCGAGGCGATGAACAGGATGTGATCGGTCTTGACCATGCCCAGCTTGGTATTGACGGTGCAGCCTTCGATCAGCGGCAGCAAGTCGCGCTGCACGCCTTCGCGAGAGACATCGACGCCGCCGGAGTTGCCGCGCTTGGCGACCTTGTCGATTTCGTCGATGAACACGATACCGTGCTGCTCAACCGCTTCCAGGGCCTTGGCCTTGAGCTCTTCGTCGTTGACCAGGCGCCCGGCCTCTTCGTCGCGCACCAGTTTCAGCGCTTCCTTGACCTTGAGCTTGCGCGCTTTTTTCTTGCCCTTGCCCATGTTGGCAAACAGGCTCTGCAGCTGGTTTGTCATTTCTTCCATGCCCGGCGGCGCGGAGATATCGACGCCGGCCGTTTCGGCGACTTCGATTTCAATCTCCTTGTCATCCAGCTGGCCTTCACGCAGGCGCTTGCGGAACAGCTGGCGGGTATTGGAGTCGGCAGACGGAGCCGCTTCGTCACTGTTGAAGCCCGCGCGTGCCGGTGGCAGCAGGGCGTCAAGAATGCGCTCTTCGGCGGCATCTTCGGCGCGGTGGCGAACCTTGGTCATTTCCTGTTCGCGCAGCAGTTTCATCGCGGCATCAGCCAGGTCACGAATGATCGATTCGACATCGCGACCGACATAACCGACTTCGGTGAACTTGGTCGCTTCAACCTTGATGAACGGCGCGTTGGCGAGCTTGGCCAGGCGACGGGCGATTTCGGTCTTGCCGACACCGGTCGGGCCGATCATCAAAATGTTCTTGGGGGTTACTTCAACGCGCAGCTCTTCGGGCAGCTGCATCCGGCGCCAGCGATTACGCAGGGCGATGGCGACGGCGCGTTTGGCATCGTCCTGGCCGATGATATGGCGATTGAGTTCGTGGACGATTTCACGGGGAGTCATGGACATAATAATTGGCGGACCTCAAGCAAGAATGAGCCGTGGCACAAAGGCCGAAACAGGCTTATTCGGCGCAGTCCTGCTCCTCAATGGTCTGGGTGTGGTTGGTGAATACGCAGATGTCGCCAGCGATGCCGAGTGCGGTTTCGACGATTTCCCGGGCGGACAGGTCGGTCTTCTTCAGCAGCGCGCTTGCGGCGGCCTGGGCGTAACCGCCACCGGAACCCATGGCGATCAGGCCTTCTTCAGGCTCGACCACGTCGCCGTTGCCGGTAATGATCAGCGAAGCATCCTTGTTGGCCACTGCCAACATGGCTTCGAGACGACTCAGAGTACGGTCGGTACGCCATTCTTTGGCGAGTTCGACAGCAGCGCGAACCAGGTGACCCTGATGTTTCTCAAGCTGACCTTCAAACCGCTCGAAAAGGGTGAAGGCGTCAGCCGTGGCCCCGGCAAAACCGGCGATAACCTGGCCGTGGTACAGGCGTCGAACTTTCTTCGCGTTGCCTTTCATCACGGTATTGCCGAGAGAAACCTGGCCGTCGCCGCCCATGACGACTTTGCCGTGGCGGCGAACTGAAACGATGGTGGTCAAGGGAGAGTCTCCACGCAGCGGGGCGAAAATGCCTTATGGAAACTCATATGGGGGTGGTGACGGGTTTTTCAACTGCGGGGAGGGAGAGAGGACGAGCGGTGTGGCAGCTCCTACAGGGATTGTTGTCTCCTGAGGGAGCTGCGATGGCAAGAACTCAGCGGCTTTGGCGTTGTTGTAACAACAGGTTGCTGAAGCCGCTGCCCGCCAGTTGTTTCTGCGCGGTGGTCAGTTGTTCGCGATTGCTGAACGGCCCGACCAGCACCCGGTACCAGGTCTCGTCCTTCACGGTGCCGGACTCAACCGCCACGGCCTGGCCCAGCAGGATGATCTGCGCCCGAACCTTGTCTGCGTCAGCCTCCTTGCGGAACGAGCCGGCCTGCAGGAAGAACTTGGTCACCGGTGCGGCCTTGCTCACCGGCGGCGCTGGCGGTGGGGTAATCCCGGCCAGTGCTGCCTGCGCCCGCGCAGTGTCGATCTTGGCAGCCTGCTCCGGCGTCACCGGAGTGGTCGGAATCGCGGGCACCTGGGGTGTCGGCAAGGTTTTTTCCGGCACGGCATCGGCAGGCACGATGACTTCCGATTCCGGCAGCAACGTGTAGAAGTCGTACTTTGGCTTCACCGGTTGCGTCGGGCTCGGCGGGGTCTTGTTGGCCTCGGCGATCCGGGTGGCTTTCTGTTGCTCGATCTTCTCGCGCTTGACGCTCTCGCTGCCTTTGCCAGGCTCCAGCTTCATCAAAAATACAATGAAAGCACCGACCGTCAGGCCGATGGCCATCCACAGCCATCCCGGGATCGGTTGCTTGGCAGGTGCCTGGTAACGGCTGGCGCCACGCTTGGGTGCAGGTTTTTTCTTGGCAGCCAACTTACATACGCTCCAGAGTTTCCAGACCCAAGAGTTCCAGGCCTTGCTTGAGAGTGCGACCGGTCAGCGCGGCGAGGCGCAGGCGGCTCTGCATTTGCGCCGGGGTTTCGGCGCTGAGAATCGGGCAGTTCTCGTAGAAGCTGGAGAACAGGCCCGCGACATCGTACAGGTAGGTGCACAGAATGTGCGGCGTGCCTTTGTCGCAAACGTTATTGAGCACTTCACCGAACTGCGCCAGCTTGGCCGCCAGTTCGTGCTCATGGACGGCTTCCAGGGTGATCTGGCCTTCGACTTCGCTGAAATCCTTGCCCAGCTTGCGGAACACGCCAGCCACGCGGGTGTAGGCGTACAGCAGGTACGGCGCGGTGTTGCCTTCGAAATTCAGCATCAGGTCGAAGTTGAAGCTGTAGTCGCTGGTTCGGTGCTTGGACAGGTCGGCGTATTTTACCGCGCCGATGCCCACCACCTTGGCGATGTTGCGCAGCTCGGTTTCGGCCAGCTCCGGGTTCTTGTCCTTGACCAGGGTGTAGGCGCGTTCCTGGGCCTCGGTCAACAGGTCGATCAGTTTCACGGTGCCGCCATCGCGGGTCTTGAATGGACGGCCGTCAGCGCCGTTCATGGTGCCGAAGCCCATGTGTTCCATTTCCATCGGATGGGTCACGAAGCCGGCCTTGCGGGCCACGGCGAACACTTGCTGGAAGTGGAGGGCCTGGCGCTGGTCGACGAAGTACAGGGCGCGATCAGCCTTGAGCTTGCCACTGCGATAGCGCACGGCCGCCAGGTCGGTGGTGGCGTACAGGTAGCCGCCATCGGCCTTGACGATGATCACCGGCAGCGGGTCGCCGTCGGCGTTTTTGAATTCGTCGAGGAATACGCACTGGGCGCCGTTGCTCTCCACCAGCATGCCGGCGGCCTTGAGGTCGTTGACCACATTGATCAGGTCGTCGTTGTAGGCGCTTTCGCCCATCACGTCGGCCATGGTCAGCTTGACGTTCAGCAACTCGTAGATTTTCTGGCAGTGGGACAAGGAGATGTCTTTGAACTTGGTCCACAACGCCAGGCATTCCGGGTCGCCGGCTTGCAGCTTGACCACCAGGCCGCGGGCACGGTCGGCGAACTCCTCGGATTCGTCGAAACGGCCCTTGGCGGCGCGGTAGAAGTTTTCCAGGTCCGACAGTTCATCACTGGTGATCGGGTTTTCCTGCAGATAAGCCATCAGCATGCCGAACTGGGTGCCCCAGTCGCCAACATGGTTCTGCCGGATCACGTCGTCGCCGAGGAACTCCAGGACGCGAGCCACGCCATCGCCAATGATGGTCGAGCGCAAATGGCCGACGTGCATTTCCTTGGCGAGGTTGGGTGCGGACAGGTCGACCACGGTGCGTTGGGTCGGGCCTGCCTTGCGCACACCGATGTTTGCGTCTGCCAATGCTGCGTCAAGCCGCGAGGCCAGGGCCTGGGTGTTCTGGAAAAAGTTCAGGAAGCCCGGGCCGGCGATTTCGGTCTTGGTGATGTTTTCATCGGATGGCAGCGCGGCGATGATTTTTTCCGCCAGGTCGCGGGGCTTCATGCCTGCCGGTTTGGCCAGCATCATGGCGATGTTGCTGGCGAAGTCGCCGTTCTTCTTGTCGCGGGAGTTTTCCACCTGGATCGCCGGCGACAGGCCTTCAGGCAACACACCTTCGTTGACGAGTTGGGTGATGGCTTGTTGGATCAGCTGGCGAATGGTGTCTTTCATGATGCTCTCTTTCGACCGCAAGCGCGGCAGCGCCTGGATGCGCGGGTGGAAAAACTGGGCATTATCCGTGGCGGAGACGGGCTTGCCAACTATAGCGGGCAGGTTATGGATATGCGGTGACAAAAGCGGCAAAGATCGCAGCCTTCGGCAGCTCCTGCAGAGAAGCGCAATCGGGGTAGGAGCTGCCGAAGGCTCGGGCCGCGTTCGGACGATCTTTTGACCCTCAATACAAATCGACGGGATCGACATCCAGCGACCAGCGCACCGCCCGCCCACTCGGCATCTGCTCCAGCACCAACAACCAACTGCTCAGCAGCCGATGCAGCGGCGCGCGGGCTGTCGCCTGCAACAATAGCTGCGCGCGATACCGTCCCGCGCGACGCTCCATGGGGGCGGGCACCGGCCCGAGCAGCTCAATGCCGGTCAAATTCTGCTCGGCCAGCAAACGCTCGGCCTCGCTGCATGCTTCGTCAAGAAAGCCTTCGGCCTGCCCCGGCTTGTGTGCCTCTGCGCGCAAAAGCGCCAGGTGGGCAAAGGGTGGCAGGCCCGCCGAGCGCCGCTCGCTCAATGCTTGCTCGGCAAAGGCGAAATAACCCTGCTCGGTCAGTTGCACCAGCAGCGGATGATCGGCCAGGTGAGTCTGGATGATCACCCTGCCTGGTTCCTCGGCACGCCCGGCACGCCCGGCGACCTGCACTATCAGCTGGGCCATGCGCTCGCTGGCGCGGAAGTCGCCGGAAAACAGGCCGCCGTCGGCATCCAGGATCGACACCAGGGTCACCCTGGGGAAGTGATGACCTTTGGCAAGCATCTGCGTGCCCACCAGAATGCACGGCTGGCCTTTCTGGATGGTCGCGAACAACTGGTTCATGGCGTCCTTGCGCGAAGTGCTGTCGCGGTCTACGCGCAGTACCGGCACCTCTGGAAACAAAATCGCCAGCCGCTCTTCGGCGCGCTCGGTGCCAGCCCCTACCGGGCGCAAATCCACTTTCGCGCATTTCGGGCAATGCCGAGGCACGCGTTCGACATAGCCGCAATGGTGGCAGCGCAGTTCGCCGGAGCGTTGGTGCACGGTCATTCGCGCATCACAGCGTTGGCATTCAGACATCCAGCCGCAGTCGTGGCACAGCAGAGTCGGGGCAAAACCCCGGCGGTTGAGAAATACCAATACCTGTTGCCCGGCAGCCAGGGTCTGGCCGATCGCCTGCTGCATGGGGCCGGAAATACCACTATCCAGCGGACGGCTCTTTACGTCCAGGCGCAGGAAACGCGGTTGCTTGGCGCCACCGGCGCGCTCGTTCAAGCGCAGCAACCCGTAACGGCCGGTGTAGGCATTGTGCAGGCTCTCCAGCGAAGGCGTGGCCGAACCGAGGACGATCGGGATGTTTTCCTGGCGAGCGCGCACCAGCGCCAGGTCCCGAGCGTGATAACGCAGACCTTCTTGCTGTTTATAGGAGCCGTCGTGCTCTTCGTCGATGATGATCAGCCCGGGGTTTTTCATCGGGGTGAACAGTGCCGAGCGGGTGCCGATAATAATGTCGGCATCGCCATCCCGGGCGGCGAGCCAGGCTTCGAGGCGTTCGCGGTCGTTGATCCCCGAGTGAATCAGCGCGATGCGTGCATTGAAACGTTGCTCGAAGCGCGCGAGGGTTTGCGGTCCCAGGTTGATTTCCGGGATCAGCACCAATGCCTGCTTTCCGGCTTCAAGGGTTTCGCGGATGAGTTGCAGATAGACTTCGGTTTTGCCGCTGCCTGTAACGCCCGCGAGCAGGAACGCGTGATAACTGTCGAAGCCGGCGCGAATGGCTTCATAGGCCGCACGTTGCTCGGGGTTAAGCGGCAGCTCCGGCTGGGCCAGCCAGTGTTCGTGACGGGCACCCGGGGCATGCTTGCGGATTTCCACCTGCACCAGGTCCTTGGCCAGCAGCAGATCCAGGCTGTCCTTGCTCAGCATCAGCTTGCTCAGCAGCTGGTGGGCCACGCCGTGGGGATGCTGGGCCAGGGTAGCCAGGGCCTCGCGCTGTCGCGGGGCGCGAGCGATACGCGGGTCATCGAGGCTGGCCCCGGGTGCGGCCGACCAGAAGCGCTCCTGCCGCGCTTCGGCCAGCTCACCCTGGCGCAGCAGCACGGGCAGCGCCCAGCTCAAGGTGTCGCCGAGGCTATGCTGGTAGTACTGGGAGGTCCACAGGCACAGCTTGAACAGTGCCGGCGGCAAAGGCGCGGTGACGTCGAGCAGGGCCAGGGCCGGCTTGAGCTTGTCGACAGGCACTTCGCTGGTATCGGTGACTTCTACCAGGATCCCGATCATCTCCCGCCTGCCGAACGGCACCCTCAGGCGCATGCCCGGTTGCAACTGGGCACGCAAGACCCCGGCGGGAGCACGGTAATCGAACAGGCGGCGCAGGGGCGAAGGCAGGGCTAGGCGCAAAATGGCGTCGGGCACGCGGGGGAGTCTCTGTGGGCGAGCAATAAATGCAGGCTGGGCATGAAACCTGTGTGGGCAGGCTTGCTCGCGAAAGCGTTGACTCAGACGCCATGGTGCTAACGGATACAGCGCTTTCGCGAGCAAGCCCGCTCCTGCAGGAAGGGTGCTTTAAGTCGCGAGCCTAGCAGACGGTCGGTAGAAGGGACAGCTTGCGTGATCGGGATTGTCTGGTAGAATCCGCGGCCTAATTACGTGCGGTATTCAACAATAGTGTTGAGTGGCGGCACGCTAGCCTGAGGAATACACCATGAAAGCCGATATCCATCCAGCATACGAAACCATCCAGGTAACTTGCAGCTGCGGTAACAAGTTCGAAACCCGTTCGAACCTGTGCAAGCCACTGGGCACTGACGTATGCAACGAGTGCCACCCGTTCTACACCGGTAAGCAGAAGACTCTGGATACTGGCGGCCGTGTACAGCGCTTCGCAGACCGTTTCGGCGCTTTCGGCAAGAAAGCTCCTGCTGCTGCAGAGTAAGGTTGAAACGCCCTTTGGGCCTTTCCTTGCTGTTGAAAAAGGCGTCCCTCGCGGGCGCCTTTTTTGTGTCCGCGATTTGGCTTTCCGGCGCCCAGGCCTTCTGCCCTGCACCCAGCAGCCTGGCACCGGCTCAGGTACAGCGAGTCGTCGACGGTGACACGTTGCGGCTGACCGATGGCCGCAATGTGCGGATGATCGGCCTGAACACTCCAGAGCTTGGCAAGAAAGGCCGCACTGACGAGCCCTTTGCTGTCGCGGCGCGCAAGCGTCTGGAGGCCCTGGTAGCGGCGAGCGCCGGGCGGGTCGGTCTGCTTCCCGGAAAAGAGCGTAAAGACCGCTATGGCCGAACCCTGGCCCATGTCTACGGTGCCGATGGTGCCAATCTTGAAGCGCAAATGCTTGCCGAGGGCCTGGGTTTCCAGGTGGCGGTGGCCCCTAATGTCGATCTGGCGGCCTGCCAGCAAGCCGCCGAGCAAAGTGCTCGTCAGGCCAGACTCGGGTTGTGGCGCCAGTCCCCTGTGATTGAAGCAGGGCAAATCAGAGGTTCCGGGTTTGCCGTTGTGGGTGGCGTTGTGAGCAAGGTACAGCGCAATGGCGGCGGAATCTGGATCGAGTTGCAGGATTCAGTTGTGCTGCGGGTTGCGCCCAATCTACTGAAGCGCTTCGACCTGTCGGCGCTGGAGCAACTGCAGGGCAGACAGGTCGAGGCTCGAGGTTGGGTCGTTGACAGGTCAAGACGTGGCGAACTGAAAAACGGACAGGCGCGCTGGTTATTGCCATTGAGCGATCCGGTGATGCTTCAGATGGCGCCCTGAAAAAAATTGTAGACATTTTTTCAGTCGATTGTGAACAGTCTATCCCTTGTGTTCCGTGGCTCTTGGCCCAAAGTCGTAAGGCGCGGTGCTTGACAGGGGTGACTGGTCAGTCTTGTGGGGACTTTACGAGGCGCGTATCCTCGCTGACCAGTCTGTCCAACAGTAAAAAGCGGAATGCCCCCATGTCTGATCTGAAAACTGCCGCTCTCGAATATCACGCCCATCCACGTCCAGGTAAGCTGAGTGTCGAGCTCACCAAGGCCACTGCTACCGCCCGCGACCTGTCGCTGGCCTACAGCCCCGGCGTAGCCGAACCAGTGCGCGAAATCGCCCGCGATCCTGAACTGGCCTACAAATACACCGGCAAGGGCAACCTGGTTGCAGTGATTTCCGACGGCACCGCGATTCTGGGCCTGGGTAACCTGGGTCCATTGGCTTCCAAGCCAGTGATGGAAGGCAAGGGTGTACTGTTCAAGCGCTTCGCCGGCATCGACGTTTTCGACATCGAAGTCGACTCCGAAAGCCCGCAAGCCTTCATCGACACCGTCAAGCGCATCTCCATCACTTTCGGTGGCATCAACCTGGAAGACATCAAGGCACCTGAATGCTTTGAGATCGAGCGCGCGCTGATCGAACAGTGCGACATTCCAGTATTCCACGATGACCAGCACGGCACCGCGATCGTTACTGCGGCCGGCATGATCAACGCACTGGAAATCGCCGGCAAGACCCTGGCAGAAGCCAAGATCGTCTGCCTGGGCGCCGGTGCGGCCGCCATCTCCTGCATGAAATTGCTAGTGAGCATGGGCGCCAACATCGAAAACATTTATATGGTTGACCGTACCGGTGTAATCCACTCCGGCCGTGACGACCTGAACCAGTACAAGGCCGTGTTTGCCCACGCTACCGAAAAGCGCACCTTGGCTGACGCCCTGGCCGGTGCTGATGTGTTCGTGGGCCTGTCTGGTCCGAACCTGTTGAGCGCTGAAGGCCTGAAATCCATGGCGGCCAACCCGATCGTGTTCGCGTGCTCGAACCCTGATCCGGAAATCTCCCCGGAACTGGCGCACGCTACCCGTGACGACGTGATCATGGCCACCGGCCGTTCGGACTACCCGAACCAGGTCAACAACGTACTGGGCTTCCCGTTCATCTTCCGCGGTGCCCTGGACGTTCGCGCCAAGCGCATCAACGAAGAAATGAAAGTGGCGGCTGCCAATGCCCTGCGTGAACTGGCCAAATTGCCGGTGCCTCAGGAAGTGTGTGACGCCTATGGCGGCATCAAGCTGGAATTCGGTCGTGAGTACATCATCCCTAAACCAATGGATGCTCGCCTGATCACCGTCATCTCCGATGCCGTGGCCAAGGCCGCGATCGAGACCGGCGTAGCGACCCTGCCGTATCCGAAGAACTACCCGCTGAAAAGCGTGGATGATGTGTTCAACGGCTAAGCCGTAGTACTCAGGAAAACCCGGTCAGTGGCCGGGTTTTTTATTGCCCGGACAATCAAAGGATCACAGCCTTCGGCAGGTCCTGCGGGAGATCACGTTCCCCTGTAGGCGCTGCCGAAGGCTGCGATCTTTTGATCCTGGCTGTAAAAAAGCCCCGCGCTTCTCTCGAAGGCGGGGCTTTTGGTTTGCGCTAATAGATCAGAACAAATCGATCGGCGCACCTTCATCCGCAGGCAACGGGCTGCCTGGCGCAGAACCGCTTCCCAGCTCGCTGCCGGTCGGTGGCGTATCTTCGGCCTTGAACAGCTCGAAGTAGGCGCCAGGCGTGCCTGGCGAGGCTGCCCGGCCGCTGACCGGGTCAACCCGCAGGCTCAGGATGCCTTCCGGTTCAGGTTGGGTGTGCGGCGGCTTGTCCTTTAGCGCGGCGGCCATGTAGTTCATCCAGATCGGCAGTGCTACGGTGCCGCCGAATTCCTTGCGACCCAGGCTCTCAGGTTGGTCGAAGCCGGTCCAGACGGTGGTCACGTAGTCGGCGTTGTAGCCGGAGAACCAGGCGTCCTTGGATTCGTTGGTGGTACCGGTTTTGCCTGCAATGTCACTGCGGCCCAAAGCCAGTGCGCGGCGACCGGTGCCGCGTTTGATCACGTCTTCGAGCATGCTGTTGAGAATATAGGTGGTGCGGCCATCGACGATGCGTTCAGCCACTGCAGGTGACTGCGCAGGCTGGGTACTTGAGGCGTCCGCAGGCGTTGCATTGACCGTGAAAGCGCTGGCCGCTGGTGCCGCGATGCCATCGCTGACGACTTCGCCCTTGGGCACGCTTGGCGGGTTGGCAGCGAACAGCAGGTCACCGTTACGGCTCTCGACCTTTTCGATCAGGTACGGGCTCACTTTATAGCCGCCGTTGGCAAAGGTGCTCCAGCCGGTGGCAATTTCCATTGGCGTCAGGGTCGCGGTGCCCAGGGCCAGGGACAGGTTGCGCGGCAAGTCTTCTTTCTTGAAGCCGAACCTGCTGATGTAGTCGATGGTACGGTCGATACCCAATGCCTGCACCAGGCGGATCGACACCAGGTTGCGCGACTTGTACAGGCCTTCACGCAGGCGAATCGGGCCGAGGAACGTGTTGGTGTCGTTCTTCGGGCGCCAGACCTTGTCCAGGTATTCGTCAACGAACACGATCGGTGCATCGTTCACCAGGCTGGCGGCGGTGTAGCCATTATCCAGCGCGGCGCTGTAGACGAACGGCTTGAAACTCGAGCCTGGCTGACGCTTGGCTTGCATGGCGCGGTTGTAATTGCTCTGTTCGAAAGCAAAACCACCTACCAGCGAGCGAATGGCGCCGTTTTGCGGGTCGAGGGACACCAGTGCGCCCTGGGCCTGGGGAATCTGGCTGAACTTCAGCGAGTTGTCAGGCTGGCGCTGCACGCGCACCAGGTCGCCGACCTGGGCTACATCAGCTGGCTGCTTGGGATTGGCGCCCATGCTGTTGGTATTGAGGAACGGTCGCGCCCATTTCATCGTGTCCCAGCTGACGTGCTCCTCGCCGGTGCGGGTCAGCACCTGCAGGCCGTTCTTGTCGACCTGGATGACGATGGCCGGCTCGAGGCTGCTGATGGTGCGTTGCTTGGTCAGTTCGGTTGCCCAGGCTTCGCGGGTTTTGCCCGGCAGGCGCGATTCAGGGCCGCGATAACCGTGGCGCTGATCGTAAGTGATCAGGCCTTCGTGAAGCGCCGTGTTGGCCATTTCCTGCAGGTTGCTTGGCACCGTGGTGGTCACGCGGAACCCTTCGGTATAAGCGTCGCTGCCATAGCGGCCGACCATTTCGGCGCGGGCCATCTCGGCAATGTAGGGGGCGTTCACTTCCGGTGTCGGGACGTGATAACTGGCGTTGAGCGGCTCGTTGATCGCGGCGGTGTAGTCGGCTTCGGTGATCTTGCCCAGCTTGTACATGCGGCCCAGGATCCAGTCACGCCGCTCTTTGCTGCGCGCCGGGTTGGCCAGCGGATTGAAGCGCGAAGGGGCCTTGGGCAGGCCCGCAATCATCGCCATCTGCGCCAGGCTGACGTCACGGATCGACTTGCCGTAGTACACCTGCGCAGCGGCTTCGATGCCATAGGCGCGGTTACCCAGGTAGATTTTGTTAACGTACAGCTCGAGGATCTCGTCCTTGGTCAGCTGGCGTTCAATTTGCAGGGCCAGGAGAATTTCGGTGGTCTTGCGTGAGAAGCTGCGCTCGCTGGTCAGGAAGAAATTCTTTGCCACCTGCATGGTGATGGTGCTGCCGCCGGACTGGATATGGCCGCTCTTCACCAGCTGGGTGGCGGCACGCATCAGGCTGCTCGGATCGACGCCATAGTGGTTGGCGAAGTTATCGTCTTCAGCGCTTAGCAACGCATTAATGAAATTCGGCGGAATGTCGGCGAAACGGATCGGAGTCCGGCGCATTTCGCCGAATTCTGCAATCAACTTGTCGTCACTGCTGTATACCCGTAGCGGAATCTGCAACTGAATGCTTCTCAGTGCCTCCACAGACGGCAATCCGGGGCTAAGGTAAAGATAGGCGCCACTCAGACTCAGGAGCAGTCCGCAGAAAACGGCGACGACGGACCAACCGAAAAATTTCAGCAGACGAATCAAGGCGTTTGGATATCCAGGCAAAGAATGAATTTGACGCCAGGGACTGGTGAAAAGAGTAATGTCCCGAGCTTGGAGTAAAAACTGGTAAAAAATCGCTGGGCATTATAAGCATTTTTCCGTCGCGGGGCGTCATTTGCGCTGTTGTCAAGACGGGCGGGTTGAACGCAATGGACATTACAGAGTCCGTAACTCACGGATAGTCATAGGGAATGGGTAGTGCTAGGACTCTTCAATAAAAAGGCCAACACGCTTCTGGGGATCGACATCAGCTCCACGTCGGTGAAGCTTCTGGAGTTAAGTCGTCAAGGCGAGCGCTACCGGGTTGAGGCCTATGCAGTCGAGCCGCTGCCCGCCAATGCAGTCATCGAAAAGAATATCGCTGAACTCGAAGGTGTCGGGCAGGCATTGTCGCGCGTGCTGATCAAGGCCAGGACCAATCTCAGGAATGTGGCGGTGGCGGTGGCCGGTTCGGCGGTGATCACCAAGACAATCGAGATGGATGCCGGCCTCTCCGACGACGAGCTGGAAAACCAGCTGAAGATCGAGGCCGATCAATACATTCCCTATCCCCTGGACGAAGTCGCCATCGACTTCGAAGTCCAGGGGCCTTCGGTGCGAAACCCGGCACGAGTCAATGTGCTGCTGGCCGCCTGCCGCAAGGAAAATGTCGAAGTCCGTGAGGCTGCCCTGGCACTGGCCGGCCTTACCGCGCGGGTGGTCGATGTCGAGGCCTATGCGCTGGAGCGCTCGTTCGGCCTGCTGACTGGCCATCTGGCCAGCCCCCAGGGGCAGTTGACCGTGGCCGTGGTCGACATCGGTGCAACCATGACCACCCTCAGTGTTTTGCACAAGGGGCGAATTATCTACACCCGCGAGCAGTTGTTCGGGGGGCGTCAGTTGACCGAAGAAATCCAGCGTCGCTACGGCCTGACCCTTGAGCAGGCAGGGCTGGCGAAAAAACAGGGTGGCCTGCCGGACGATTACGTCAGTGAGGTGTTGCAACCGTTTCGCGAGGCGCTGGTGCAACAGGTCTCCCGTTCGTTGCAGTTTTTCTTCGCGTCTGGCCAATACAATGCGGTCGACCACATTCTGCTGGCCGGCGGCACGGCGTCAGTTCCGGGGCTGGACCGCTTGATCGAGCAGCGCCTGAATACGCCGACCCAGGTGGCCAACCCATTTTCCGACATGACCCTGAGCAGCAAGGTCAACGCCGGTGCCCTGGCCAGTGATGCGCCGGCACTGATGATCGCTTGCGGGCTGGCACTCAGGAGTTTTGACTGATGGCGCGGATCAATCTTCTACCCTGGCGCGAGGAACTGCGCGAGGAACGCCGCAAACGCTTCCTGGTGACCCTCGTTGGGGTCCTGGTAGGCTCCGTGGGGGCGGTGCTGATTGCGGACCAGGTCATCACAGCGGCCGTTGACCGTCAGCTCGCACGCAACGATTACATCGGCAAGCAGATTGCCGTAGTCGATGAGCGGATCAAGCAGATCAGCGACTTGAAGGCACGCCGCCAGCAGCTCATCGAGCGCATGCGTATCATCCAGGACCTGCAGGGCAATCGGCCAATCAGCGGGCGGATATTCGACCAGCTGGCGCGCACCTTGCCGGACGGGGTGTATTTCACCGAAGTCAAAATGGTCGGCACTACCTTGTCCATTACCGGTGCTGCCGAGTCCAATAATCGCGTGTCTGACCTGATGCGCAATCTTGACGGCTCCGACTGGTTCGATGCCCCCAGCCTGACCGAGGTCAAGGCCACTACGGCGGGTCAGCTCGACCAGGCGAACATCTTCCAGTTGACGGTTCGACAGACCCAGCCCGCCGCTGTGGAGGACGGTCAATGAGTCCATCGGAATGGTTTGCCGGACTGCGCAACGTTGATATCAACGACTTGGACACCAACAACATCGGCTCATGGCCGCCGGCGATCAAGGCGATCGCGGGTGGGCTGCTGATGGTGCTGGTACTGGCCCTGGGGTATCACTTTTACCTCAGCGACCTGGAAACCCAGCTGGACAGCAAGCGTGAGGAGGAGCTGACACTCAAGGAGCAATTCACCTCCAAGGCCCGCATGGCCGCCAATCTCGAGCTGTACACCCAGCAGATGAAAGAGATGGAAAACTCCTTTGGCGTGTTGCTGCGCCAACTGCCCAGCGACACCGAGGTGCCGGGCCTGCTGGAGGACATCACTCGCACCGGGCTCGGGAGTGGGCTGGAGTTCGAAGAGATCAAGTTGCTGCCGGAAGTTACCCAGCAGTTCTACATCGAACTGCCGATCCAGATCACCGTGACCGGGGCCTATCACGACCTGGCGACCTTCGTCAGCGGTGTGGCCGGCCTGCCCCGGATCGTCACGCTGCATGACTTCGACATTGCTGCGGCCGACCCGGATGGCGGGACGAAGTTACGCATGAGTATCCTCGCCAAGACCTACCGCTATAACGACAAGGGGGCGCCGAAATGAGCCCGATCCGTTGTTTGGCCATGGTGCTCGTCGTGCTCGGGTTGGCCGGCTGTGGGAAGGGCGACGACGTCAGCGACCTCGATGCCTACATGAACGAAGTTCGCCTGCGCCCACCGGGGAAGATAGAGCCAACGCCGATTTTCCGCTCCTACCCGACGTTCACCTACAGCGCCGCCAACCTGCGAAGCCCGTTTTCCCGGCAGGTCAGGGTGGACCTGGCTGGCCAGAAGCACGGCTCGCGTAACGTCAAGCCTGATCCTGCCCGGGCCAAGCAGTACCTGGAAGGTTTCAACATCGAGCAGTTTGAAATGGTCGGCACGATTTCCAATGCAACCGGCTCCTTTGCGCTGCTGCGCGGGGCTGGCGGCGTGCATCGACTGAAAGTCGGTGACTACCTTGGGCGCAACGATGGGCGCATTGTCGCCATCAGCGGCTCACAGGTCGACGTGATCGAAATCGTCCCCGACGGCCAGGGAGCCTGGCTGGAACGGCCGCGAACCATACCTTTGAAAGAGCATTCATAGTGGGACTCGAATCATGAACAGGATTTTCTCAGCCCTCGGTATTTCGCTATGGATAGCGCTGCTTTCGCCGATGGCACAAGCGGCCAATCTGAAGACGCTGGACGTTGCCGCACTGCCTGGGGACCGGATCGAGTTGAAGCTGTCGTTCGATGGCACGCCTCCCACGCCCAAGGGCTACACCACCGAGTCACCGGCGCGGATCGCACTCGACCTGCCCGGGGTGGTCAGCCAGCTGTCGAGCAAGACCCGCGACCTGGGTGGCGGCAATGCCCGCAGTGCCACGGTGGTGGAAGCCAAGGACCGGACGCGTCTGATCATCAACCTGACGCAGTTGTCCCCCTACACCTCGCGGGTCGAAGGCAACACCCTGTTTGTGGTTGTCGGCCAGGGCGCGAGCAAGGCTGCATCGCGACCGGTCGCCAGCGCGCCGCGTGCCGTCACTTCGCCGGCCCCGGCGAAAGCCTACGCGCCGGTAGCCAAGGCTATTCGCAGCGTTGACTTCCAGCGTGGCACCCAGGGCGAGGGCAATGTGGTCATCGACCTGTCCGATCCATCCATCGCCCCGGACATTCAAGAGCGCGAGGGCAAGATCATCCTTGGCTTCGCCCGAACCCAGCTGCCAGAGTCCCTGCGAGTCCGCCTGGACGTGAAGGATTTCGCCACGCCGGTGCAATTCGTTAATGCCAGTGCCACCGGGGACCGTGCGACCATCAGCATCGAACCCAGTGGCGCGTTCGACTACTCGACCTATCAGACCGACAACAAGCTCACCGTCAGCATTCGGGCGATGACCGTCGACGACCTGCAAAAACGCAATGCCGAACGCTTCGCCTACAGTGGCGAGAAACTTTCGCTGAATTTCCAGGACATCGATGTGCGCTCGGTGCTGCAGTTGATTGCCGACTTCACCAACCTCAATCTGGTGGCCAGTGACACGGTCCAGGGCGGCATTACCCTGCGCCTGCAAAATGTGCCGTGGGACCAGGCGCTGGACCTGGTGCTGAAGACAAAGGGCCTGGACAAGCGCATGGTCGGCAACGTCTTGCTGGTTGCGCCGGCGGAGGAAATTGCCGCTCGCGAGCGCCAGGAGCTGGAGTCGCAAAAGCAGATCGCCGAACTGGCCCCCCTGCGTCGCGAGCTGCTGCAGGTCAACTACGCCAAGGCTGCCGATATCGCCAAGCTGTTCCAGTCGGTCACCAGTGCCGAAGCGAAAGTCGACGAGCGTGGTTCGATCACCGTCGATGAGCGCACCAACAACATCATTGCCTACCAGACCCAGAATCGTCTCGACGAACTTCGTCGCATCGTGGCGCAGCTGGATATTCCGGTGCGTCAGGTGATGATCGAGGCGCGAATTGTCGAGGCCAACGTCGATTACGACAAGAGTCTCGGCGTGCGCTGGGGTGGTTCGGTGCAGAAGGGCAACTGGAACTCCTCGGGGGTCAACGGCTCGTCCACCACTATTGGTACACCGGGCAGCACGGGCACCAATTCGCCTTTCGTCGACCTGGGCACCTCGGCTAATACCTCGGGAATCGGCATCGCGTTCATTACCGATAACGTGTTGCTCGACCTGGAACTGACGGCGATGGAAAAAACCGGCAACGGCGAAATCGTCTCGCAACCCAAGGTCGTCACCTCCGACAAGGAAACCGCGAAGATCCTCAAGGGCACCGAGATTCCGTATCAGGAAGCCAGTTCCAGCGGTGCCACATCCGTGTCCTTCAAGGAGGCATCGCTGTCGCTGGAAGTGACCCCGCAGATCACCCCGGACAACCGGATTATCATGGAGGTCAAGGTCACCAAGGATGAGCCGGATTACCTGAACAAGGTGCAGGACGTACCGCCGATCAAGAAAAACGAGGTCAATGCCAAGGTGTTGGTCAACGATGGCGAGACCATCGTCATCGGTGGCGTTTTCTCAAATACTCAAAGCAAGGTTGTAGATAAGGTGCCATTTCTCGGCGATGTGCCGTATCTTGGCCGCCTTTTCCGGCGTGACGTGGTTTCGGAGAAAAAATCCGAGCTGTTGGTGTTTCTCACACCGCGTATCATGAATAACCAGGCGATTGCTGTGAGTCGTTGATTCTGTGCGAAATTTGATTCTTGTAGGACCGATGGGGGCTGGAAAAAGCACCATCGGCCGGTTACTGGCCAAAGAGCTGCGCCTGCCGTTCAAAGATTCCGACAAGGAAATTGAATTGCGCACGGGCGCCAATATCCCATGGATTTTCGATAAGGAAGGCGAGCCAGGCTTCCGTGATCGCGAGCAGGCGATGATTGCCGAGCTGTGCGCGTGCGATGGCGTGGTGTTGGCGACCGGCGGCGGTGCAGTCATGCGCGAAGCCAATCGTCGGGCGCTGCATGCCGGTGGTCGGGTCGTGTACCTGCATGCTTCCGTCGAGCAGCAGGTGGGGCGAACGTCCCGCGACCGCAATCGGCCGCTATTGCGCACGGCAGATCCGGCCAAGACCCTTCGGGATCTGCTGGCGATTCGCGATCCGCTCTATCGGGAAATCGCCGATCTGGTGGTGGAAACCGATGAGCGGCCGCCGCGAATGGTGGTGCTGGATATTCTCGAACGCTTGCAGCAACTGCCTCCCCGTTAAAGCGCGGCGCGAAATGCGCTATCCTCGGCCTCCAGTCGCCGCCGCTCTGGAGTGTGGCGGATGGCTACCGAACGGCGTCACACCAACAGAGGCCGCGGACATCGATAATTCAAGGCACGATGCCTGATTCCATCTTCACTGTGGGGACACATGCAGACACTCAAGGTCGATCTAGGCGAGCGCAGCTACCCGATTCATATTGGCGAAGGTTTGTTGGATCAGCCTGAGCTGCTGGCCCCGCATATTCGCGGACGGCAAGTGGCGATCATTTCCAACGAGACTGTCGCGCCGCTCTATCTCGAACGTCTGACCCGCAGCCTGGGGCAATTCTCGGTCATTTCCGTGGTGCTGCCCGACGGCGAAGCCTTCAAGACCTGGGAAACCCTGCAACTGATCTTCGACGGGCTGCTGACGGCACGTCACGATCGCCGCACCACCGTGATCGCCTTGGGCGGCGGGGTGATTGGTGACATGGCCGGTTTTGCCGCCGCCTGTTATCAGCGTGGTGTCGATTTCATTCAGGTCCCGACCACGCTGCTGTCGCAAGTCGACTCCTCGGTGGGCGGCAAGACCGGTATCAACCATCCATTGGGCAAGAACATGGTCGGCGCCTTCTATCAGCCGAACGTGGTGCTGATCGACACGACCTCCCTGAACACTTTGCCGGCCCGCGAACTCTCTGCCGGGCTGGCTGAAGTGATCAAATACGGGCTGATCTGCGACGAGCCATTCCTCACCTGGCTCGAAGAGAACGTCGATCGCCTGCGCGCCCTGGACCAGACTGCCCTGACTTACGCGATTCAGCGCTCCTGTGCAGCCAAGGCTGCCGTGGTGGGCGCCGACGAGAAGGAAACGGGCGTACGCGCCACGTTGAACCTGGGGCATACCTTCGGCCACGCCATCGAAACGCATATGGGCTATGGTGTGTGGCTGCATGGTGAGGCGGTGGCTGCTGGCACTGTAATGGCGCTGGAAATGTCCGCACGCCTGGGCTGGATCAGCGAGCAGGAGCGTGATCGTGGCATCCGTCTGTTCCAGCGCGCCGGCCTGCCGGTTATCCCGCCTGAAGAGATGACTGAAGCCGATTTTCTCGAACACATGGCAATTGACAAGAAAGTGATCGACGGTCGTTTGCGCCTGGTGCTGCTGCGCCACATGGGCGAAGCGGTGGTGACCGACGATTATCCGAAAGAGGTTCTACAGGCCACGCTGGGAGCGGATTACCGCGCCCTGGCTCAGCTTAAAGGTTAATAAGATCCCGATGACTAGTTTGCACGCCGACGAGGCTTTCCTCGGCCATTACCAGTTGAGTCACGACCCTTTCGCTCCGCGGGTACCTGGCTTCAAATTTTTCCCTGCCCAGCGCAAGCCGGTGCTGGGACAACTGCATCACCTGGCGCGCTATAGCCAGTTGCTGCTGGTGGTCACTGGCCCGCAAGGCAGCGGCAAGACCCTGTTGCGCCAGGCCCTGGTGGCCAGTACCAACAAGCAATCGGTGCAGAGTGTGGTGGTTTCCGCCCGCGGTGCCGGTGATGCCGCCGGCGTGCTGCGCCAGGTGGCCCAGGCGCTGAATGTCGCCCAGCCGGAAATCGGCTCGATCCTGTCACAGGTCGTACAGCTGGCCTTGACCGGGCAGGAAGTCTATCTGCTGGTGGATGACGCCGAGCAGCTTGACGAGTCAGCGCTGGAAGCCTTGCTGGCACTGGCCGCGGGTGCTCCCGAAGGCCGTCCGCATGTGTTCCTGTTCGGCGAGTCGTCGTTGATTGCCCAACTCGATGCGTTGAGCCTTGAAGAAGAGCGCTTTCACGTCATCGAATTGCAGCCTTACACCGAAGAGGAAACCCGCGAGTATCTGGATCAGCGGCTCGAAGGCGCTGGCCGGGGTATCGAACTTTTCACCGCTAATCAGATCTCTGATATTCATGAAAGCTCCGACGGTTGGCCTGGCAATATCAACCAGGTCGCCCGCGATGCGATGATCGAAGCCATGATTGCCAGCCGCTCAGCGGTCAAGCGTCCAAGTATGGGGTTCAACATGCCGAAGAAACACGTATTGGCGATTTCCGCCGTAGTCGTGGTCGCGGTAGCCGCCGCCTGGTTGATGCCAGGTCGCAGCAAAGCACCGACCACTGGCGCTCCTGCCAACGAGCAGGCGCAATTGCCGCTCGGCGAGGGTGCACCGCAACCTAACAGCAACGGTGCTCCAGCCGTGGAGTTCGCCGGTAATTCGCAGCCGATGCCGTTGCCGCTTGTCGGCAACTCGCAACCGGTCATGCGTGGCCCGCTGGCCGAAGCGGCGGGTGGCATCACTGAAGGTGACGATGGCGTGCCGGTTGAAGGCTCCAGCGCCACACCGCCGACCGTGACCACTTCTGCGCCGCCGGCCGGAATCCAGCCTGGCCCAGCGCCGACGCCGGCCGCCAAGCCTGCGCCCGCACCGACCCAGGTGGCCACTGCCAAGCCGGCTCCCGCACCTGTCGCCAAACCCGCGCCTGTGCCGGCCAAACCTGCCGCCGTGGCGACCGCCAAGCCTGCCGAGAAACCGGCCGCTACCGCTGCCAAAGGCGCTGGTGGTACCTGGTACGCCGGGCAACCGACCAGCAACTACGTGGTGCAGATCCTTGGCACCAGCTCCGAAGCGTCTGCGCAAAACTTCGTGAAAGAGCAGGGCGGCGAGTACCGTTATTTCAAGAAAGTGCTCAACGGCAAGCCGCTGTACGTCATCACCTACGGTAACTTCGCCAACCGTGATGCAGCCCTTAGCGCCATCAAGGCCTTGCCAGCGAAGGTTCAGGCTGGTAAACCTTGGCCTCGCACTGTCGCCAGCGTCCAACAGGAACTGGCAACAACTCGCTGAAGATTCGGCGGCCTTACCCAGGCCGCCTCTCCCGGCACCTCAATATTTCCGCCTGTGCGCGCCTTCTCTACAGATCGCGTGCCTTGTGGTGTCTGCGTCACAGTAGTCTTTGAGTGGTTGCGGTCAAAAATCAAAAAAGTTTTGACTAGCACAGCATATCGCTTTAAACCTTTCACAAATGCGACATAGATTTGCGACAGTTCGTCGTCAAATTTGTGAGCCTCTGTGTCGGTGTGTACAATGACCTCCCTTTTGCTCCCGCAAAGCTGGCGTACGTTCGGCGCGGGTCGCAAGTGGTTGAATTGAAAAGAAATTTGCCTCGATAAGAGGCAGCCTGGTGAGAAAGTGTCTATGAAAGCAGGTCTGTACCAACCAGATGAATTCAAGGATAACTGCGGTTTCGGCCTGATAGCCCATATGCAGGGCGAGCCCAGTCATACCCTTTTGCAAACGGCCATCGAGGCCCTGACCTGCATGACCCACCGCGGTGGGATCAACGCCGACGGCAAGACCGGTGACGGTTGCGGTCTGCTGATTCAAAAGCCGGACGTGTTCCTGCGAGCGATCGCCCAGGAAACATTCGGCGTCGAACTGCCCAAGCAATATGCGGTGGGCATGGTGTTCTTCAATCAGGACCCGGTCAAAGCCGAAGCCGCACGCGAGAACATGAACCGCGAGATCCTGGCGGCGGGCCTGCAACTCGTCGGCTGGCGCAAAGTGCCGATCGACACCAGCGTCCTCGGCCGCCTGGCCCTTGAGCGCCTGCCGCAGATCGAGCAAGTGTTCATCGGCGGTGAAGGCCTGAGCGATCAGGACATGGCGATCAAGCTGTTCAGTTCCCGTCGTCGTTCGTCCGTGGCCAACGCTGCCGACACCGATCACTACATCTGCAGCTTTTCCCACAAGACCATTATCTACAAAGGCCTGATGATGCCGGCGGACCTCACCGCCTTCTATCCAGACCTGAGCGACCAGCGCCTGCAAACCGCGATTTGCGTGTTTCACCAGCGCTTCTCCACCAACACCCTGCCGAAATGGCCGCTGGCGCAACCGTTCCGCTTCCTGGCGCACAACGGTGAAATCAACACCATCACCGGCAACCGCAACTGGGCCGTGGCACGTCGTACAAAGTTTGCCAACGACCTGATGCCCGATCTGGAAGAGCTCGGCCCGCTGGTCAACCGCGTCGGTTCAGATTCTTCCAGCATGGATAACATGCTCGAACTGATGGTAACCGGTGGCATCGACCTGTTCCGTGGTGTGCGGATGATCATTCCGCCTGCGTGGCAGAACGTCGAGACCATGGACCCGGATCTGCGTGCGTTCTACGAATACAACTCGATGCACATGGAACCGTGGGACGGCCCGGCCGGCGTGGTAATGACCGACGGTCGTTACGCGGTGTGCCTGCTCGACCGCAACGGTTTGCGTCCGGCGCGTTGGGTGACCACCAAGAACGGTTTCATCACCCTGGCCTCGGAAATCGGCGTCTGGAACTACCAGCCTGAAGATGTCATCGCCAAGGGCCGCGTTGGTCCGGGCCAGATCTTTGCCGTGGACACCGAAACCGGGCAGATCCTCGACACCGACGCCATCGACAACCGCTTGAAGTCGCGTCATCCGTACAAGCAATGGCTGCGCAAGAATGCCCTGCGCATCCAGGCAACCATGGAAGATAACGACCACGGCTCGGCGTTCTACGACGTTGACCAGCTCAAGCAATACATGAAGATGTATCAGGTCACGTTCGAAGAGCGCGACCAGGTGCTGCGACCGCTTGGCGAGCAAGGTTATGAAGCCGTCGGCTCGATGGGCGACGACACGCCGATGGCCGTGCTGTCCCAGCGCGTGCGCACGCCGTACGACTATTTCCGCCAGCAATTCGCACAGGTCACCAACCCGCCGATCGATCCGCTGCGGGAAGCCATCGTCATGTCGCTGGAAATCTGCCTCGGTGCCGAGCGCAACATTTTCCAGGAGTCGCCGGAACACGCTTCGCGCGTGATCCTCAGCTCGCCGGTCATTTCCCCGGCCAAGTGGCGTTCGCTGATGAACCTCGATCGTCCGGGCTTCGAACGCCAGATCATCGACCTTAACTACGACGAAAGCGTCGGCCTCGAAGCGGCGATCCGCAACGTTGCCGACCAGGCTGAAGAAGCTGTGCGCGCCGGTCGTACCCAGGTTGTGCTGAGTGACCGGCACATTGCCCCTGGCAAGTTGCCGATCCACGCTTCGCTCGCCACCGGCGCGGTACACCACCGCCTGACCGAGAAAGGCCTGCGTTGCGACTCCAACATCCTGGTGGAGACCGCGACTGCGCGCGATCCGCACCACTTCGCAGTGTTGATCGGTTTCGGCGCCTCGGCGGTCTATCCGTTCCTGGCCTACGAAGTGCTGGGCGACCTGATCCGTACCGGTGAAGTGCTGGGCGACCTCTATGAGGTGTTCAAGAACTACCGCAAAGGCATCACCAAAGGTCTGTTGAAAATCCTGTCGAAGATGGGTATCTCCACCATTACCTCGTACCGCGGTGCGCAGCTGTTCGAAGCCATCGGCCTGTCCGAAGAAGTGTGCGAGCTGAGCTTCCGTGGCGTGCCAAGCCGCATCAAGGGTGCGCGTTTCGTCGACATCGAAGCCGAGCAGAAAGCCCTGGCTGCCGAAGCCTGGAGCCCGCGCAAGCCAATCCAGCAGGGCGGTTTGCTGAAGTTCGTCCACGGTGGCGAATATCACGCGTACAACCCGGACGTGGTCAACACCCTGCAAGCCGCTGTGCAGCAGGGCGACTACAGCAAGTTCAAGGAATACACGGCGCTGGTGGACAACCGTCCGGTGTCGATGATTCGCGACATGTTCAAGGTCAAGACCCTGGACACGCCGCTGGACATCAGCGAGATCGAACCGCTGGAATCGGTGCTCAAGCGCTTCGATTCCGCGGGCATCTCCCTCGGTGCATTGTCGCCGGAAGCTCACGAAGCCCTGGCTGAAGCGATGAACCGCCTTGGTGCGCGTTCCAACTCCGGCGAAGGCGGCGAAGACCCGGCGCGCTACGGCACCATCAAGAGCTCGAAAATCAAGCAGGTGGCGACTGGTCGCTTTGGTGTGACCCCGGAATACCTGGTCAACGCTGAAGTGCTGCAGATCAAGGTCGCCCAAGGCGCCAAGCCCGGCGAAGGCGGTCAACTGCCAGGTGGCAAGGTCAACGGCCTGATCGCCAAGCTGCGCTACGCAGTGCCGGGCGTGACCCTGATCTCGCCGCCGCCGCACCACGACATCTACTCGATCGAAGATTTGTCGCAGCTGATTTTCGACCTCAAGCAAGTCAATCCGAAGGCGCTGGTCTCGGTGAAGCTGGTAGCAGAAGCCGGCGTCGGCACCATTGCTGCCGGTGTGGCCAAGGCCTATGCGGACTTGATCACTATCTCCGGCTACGACGGCGGCACCGGCGCATCGCCGCTGACCTCGATCAAATACGCGGGCGCACCGTGGGAACTCGGCCTGGCCGAAACCCACCAGACCCTGCGTGGCAACGACCTGCGCGGAAAAGTGCGGGTACAAACCGACGGCGGCCTGAAAACCGGGCTCGACGTGATCAAGGCCGCAATCCTCGGCGCTGAAAGCTTTGGCTTCGGTACCGCGCCAATGATCGCCCTGGGCTGCAAATACCTGCGCATCTGCCACCTGAACAACTGCGCCACCGGCGTCGCGACCCAAAACGAGAAGCTGCGCAAGGATCACTACATCGGCACCGTCGACATGGTGGTGAACTTCTTCACCTACGTCGCCGAAGAAACCCGTGAGTGGCTGGCCAAGCTGGGCGTGCGCTCCCTCGAAGAGCTGATCGGTCGTACCGATCTGCTGGACATCCTCGAAGGCCAGACCGCCAAGCAGCAACACCTGGACCTGACCCCGTTGCTCGGCAGCGATCACATCCCGGCGGACAAGCCTCAGTTCTGCCAGGTTGAGCGCAACCCGCCGTTCGACAAAGGTTTGCTGGCCGAGAAAATGGTCGACATGGCCACCTCTGCCATCAACGACAAGAGCGGCGCCGATTTTGCCCTGGACATCTGCAACTGCGACCGTTCGATCGGCGCACGGATCTCCGGCGAAATCGCGCGCAAGCATGGCAACCAGGGCATGGCGAACGCGCCGATCACCTTCCGCTTCAAAGGAACGGCCGGTCAGAGCTTCGGTGTGTGGAACGCTGGCGGCTTGAACATGTACCTGGAAGGCGATGCCAACGACTACGTCGGCAAGGGCATGACCGGTGGCAAACTGGTCATCGTGCCGCCCAAGGGCAGCATCTACAAGACTCAGGACAGTGCCATCATCGGCAACACCTGCCTGTATGGCGCCACCGGTGGCAAACTGTTCGCCGCCGGTACTGCGGGCGAGCGTTTTGCCGTGCGTAACTCCGGTGCTCATACCGTAGTCGAAGGCACGGGCGATCACTGCTGCGAGTACATGACCGGCGGTTTCGTCTGCGTCCTGGGCAAGACCGGCTACAACTTCGGTTCAGGCATGACCGGCGGTTTCGCCTACGTGCTCGACCAGGACAACAGCTTCGTTGACCGGGTCAACCACGAACTGGTGGAAATCCAGCGCATCAGCGGCGAAGCGATGGAAGCCTATCGCAGCCACCTGCAGCGCGTGCTCGACGAATACGTCGCGGAAACCGACAGCGAATGGGGTCGTAACCTCGCTGAAAACCTCGATGACTATCTGCGTCGTTTCTGGCTGGTCAAGCCCAAGGCTGCCAACTTGAAATCGTTGCTTTCCAGCACCCGTGCCAACCCGCAGTGATATGCGCCTGAAGAGTTTGATGAGGTTTTAACAATGGCTGAACGTCTGAATAATGACTTCCAGTTCATCGAGGTCGGGCGCAAGGATCCGAAGAAGAAACTGTTGCGTCAACGCAAGAAAGAGTTCGTGGAGATCTACGAACCTTTCAAACCCCAGCATTCGGCCGATCAGGCCCACCGCTGCCTGGGTTGCGGTAACCCGTATTGCGAATGGAAGTGCCCGGTGCACAACTTCATTCCGAACTGGCTGAAGCTGGTGGCCGAGGGCAACATCCTCCAGGCCGCCGAACTGTCGCACCAGACCAACACACTGCCGGAAGTGTGCGGGCGAGTGTGCCCGCAGGATCGTCTGTGCGAGGGTGCGTGCACCCTCAACGACGGCTTCGGCGCAGTGACCATCGGCTCGGTCGAGAAATACATCACCGATACCGCGTTCGCCATGGGCTGGCGCCCGGACATGTCCAAGGTCAAGCCGACCGGCAAGCGTGTTGCGATTATCGGCGCGGGCCCGGCCGGTCTGGGCTGTGCCGACGTACTGGTGCGTGGCGGCGTGACCCCGGTGGTATTCGACAAGAACCCGGAAATCGGCGGCCTGCTGACCTTCGGTATTCCCGAGTTCAAGCTGGAAAAGACTGTGTTGAGCAATCGTCGCGAAGTCTTCACTGGCATGGGCATCGAGTTCCGCCTGAACACCGAAGTGGGCAAGGACGTGACCGTCGAGCAACTGCTTGAAGAATACGATGCCGTGTTCATGGGCATGGGCACCTACACCTACATGAAGGGCGGCTTTGCCGGTGAGGACCTGCCGGGCGTGCATGACGCGCTCGACTTCCTGATTGCCAACGTTAATCGCAACCTGGGCTTTGAAAAGTCGCCGGAAGATTTCGTCGACATGAAAGGCAAGAAGGTGGTGGTGCTGGGTGGCGGCGACACGGCGATGGACTGCAACCGTACGTCGATTCGCCAGGGTGCCAAATCGGTGACCTGTGCCTATCGTCGCGACGAAGCCAACATGCCGGGCTCGCGCAAAGAGGTGAAGAACGCCAAGGAAGAGGGCGTGAAATTCCTCTACAACCGCCAGCCGATCGCCATTGTCGGTGAAGACCGCGTCGAAGGCGTGAAAGTGGTTGAGACCCGTCTCGGCGAACCGGACGCCCGTGGCCGTCGCAGCCCCGAGCCGATCCCGGGCTCCGAAGAAATCATCCCGGCCGACGCCGTAGTGATCGCCTTTGGTTTCCGCCCTAGCCCGGCGTCTTGGTTCGAACAGCACAGCATCCAGACCGACAGCCAGGGCCGCGTTGTGGCCCCGGAGCAAGGTCAGTACAAACACCAGACCAGCAACCCGAAAATCTTCGCCGGTGGCGATATGGTTCGCGGCTCTGACCTGGTGGTGACGGCGATCTTCGAAGGCCGCAACGCCGCCGAAGGGATTCTGGATTACCTGGGCGTTTAACCGTATTCCAACATTGGAATGCAACTCCTGTGGGAGCTGGCTTGCCAGCGATAGCATCGCCTCGGTCTAATTGAACGACCGAGGTGTCCGCATCGCAGGCAAGCCAGCTCCCACAGTGTTTTTTGGTGTGGCCAAAACCGCACTCCAGCGCGACAAATTGACCCGATAGACAAAAGGCTGACCTGCAACCGTGCCTTTTGCCTCGCGCTCTGAGAAAATGCCCGCACTTTTTTTCCGGATGCCGACATGACTGCCCTGAAGAACGACCGTTTCCTTCGCGCCCTGCTCAAGCAACCCGTAGACGTCACGCCTGTGTGGATGATGCGTCAGGCCGGTCGCTACTTGCCGGAATACCGCGCCAGCCGTGCCAAGGCCGGTGATTTCATGAGCCTGTGCATGAACCCGGAGTTCGCTTGCGAAGTCACCATGCAGCCGCTCGACCGCTATCCGCAACTGGACGCGGCGATCCTGTTCTCCGACATCCTGACCATTCCTGACGCCATGGGCCAGGGCCTGTACTTCGAGACGGGCGAAGGTCCGCGCTTCAAGAAAGTCGTCAGCACCCTGGCCGACATCGAAGCCCTGCCGATTCCTGACCCGCATAAAGACCTCGGCTACGTCATGGACGCGGTCAGCACCATCCGCCGCGAACTGAACGGCCGTGTGCCGCTAATCGGCTTCTCTGGCAGCCCATGGACCCTGGCCACCTACATGGTCGAAGGCGGCTCGTCGAAAGACTACCGCAAGACCAAAACCATGCTCTACGACAATCCGCAGGCCTTGCACCTGTTACTGGACAAGCTGGCTCAGTCGGTCACCAGCTACCTCAACGGCCAGATCATGGCCGGTGCCCAGGCGGTGCAGATCTTCGATAGCTGGGGCGGCAACCTCTCGGCGGCGGCTTACCAGGAGTTCTCCCTGGCCTACATGCGCAAGATCGTCAGCGGCCTGATCCGCGAACACGAAGGTCGCAAGGTACCAGTCATCCTGTTCACCAAGGGTGGGGGGCTGTGGCTTGAAAGCATCGCCGATGCCGGCGCTGATGCGCTGGGTCTGGACTGGACCTGTGACATCGGCAGTGCCCGTGATCGCGTCGGCGGCAAAGTTGCGCTGCAGGGCAACATGGACCCGACCGTGCTCTACGCCAAGCCTGAAGCCATTCGTACCGAAGTCGGACGGATTCTGGCCAGCTACGGCAAGGGCAGCGGGCACGTATTTAATCTCGGCCATGGCATTACACCGGAGGTCAATCCGGAACACGCCGGCGCGTTCCTGCGCGCGGTGCATGAGTTGTCGGCGCAGTATCACGAGTAATCGTCGCCCAATAAAAAGCGCCCGGCTGATGCCGGGCGTTTTTGTTTGGAACACGATCAAAAGATCGCAGCCTGCGGCAGCTCCCATACTGTAGGAGTTGCCGAAGGCTGCGATCTTCTGCTTTTAAGCTTTAACACCACCCAGCGGCGGCAATTTCGCCAACTTCAATGCCACCAGCAGCGCAATCACCAGCAAGGTACCCACGAACAACCCGATCCCGTTCCAGCCACCCAGGTGCCAGAACACACCGCCCGCCGTCCCGGCAATGCTAGACCCGGCGTAATAGCTGAACAGGTACAGCGACGACGCCTGGCCCTTTGCCCTGGTTGCGCGTCGGCCAATCCAGCTGCTCGCTACCGAATGCGCGCCGAAGAAGCCGAACGTGAAAATCAGCATGCCGATGATCACCACCGGCAATGACGTGAACATCGTCAGGGCGAGGCCGCCGATCATCAATACGATGGTCGACCAGAGCACTTTGCGGCGCCCCAGTTTGTCGGCCAGCGAACCTATTTTTGCCGAACTGTAGATCCCCGACAGGTACACCACCGACAGCAGCCCGACGAAGGCTTGTTCCATGTGGTACGGCTCGGCCAGCAGGCGATAGCCGATGTAGTTGAACAAGGTGACAAAGGCCCCCATCAGCACAAAGGCTTCAAGAAACAGCAGCGGCAAACCGGCGTCGCGAAAATGCATGGTGAAACCGTCGACCAGGCTGCGTGGGTGCAGCGAACGTGGACGGAAGTTGCGTGATTCGGGAAGTATTTTCCAGAACACTGCTGCTGCAATCAGCGCCAGGCCCCCGATGACCAGCATTGCGGTATGCCAGCTGACGAAGTCGATCAGCACCCCGGTGATCAGGCGTCCGCTCATCCCGCCAATCGCATTGCCGCCGATGTACAGCCCCATGGCGAGCCCGATGTGCTGCGGGTGGATCTCTTCGCTCAGATAAGTCATGGCCACCGCGGCCAGGCCACTCAATGACAGGCCGATCAGCGCGCGCATCAGCAGCACGCCGTGCCAGCTTGGCATCATCGAGCTGGCGATGGTGCACAGCGCCGCTGCAAATAGCGCGGCGACCATCACCGGCTTGCGTCCGACCCGATCGGAAATGGGCCCGGTGATCAGCAGGCCGATGGCGAGCATGCCAGTGGCCACCGAGAGAATCAGGCTGCTCTGGGCTGCATTGATCGAATATTCGTGGGACAGCAGCGGCATCATCGGCTGCACGCAATACAGCAGGGCGAACGTCGCAAAGCCACCGCAGAACAACGCCAGCACTGTGCGCATGAACATCGGCGTGCCTTTCTCGATGTAAATCTCCTTGAGCTCGGCAGCGACATCATCCACTGCGCAAGGTGGGACTTCATGGGCGAGTGGCGCAACAACAGTTTTCACTTCGGACCTCGGGAGCGGGTAGCCGGTCAGGCAATGGAAAAAGCATATAGCTGCCTAATGATTCAATCCAATATATTATTCGACCTGTTTAAGAGCTTTTGCGACCTAATGAGGTTTTCATGGAATTGCGTCATTTGCGGTACTTCATCGCCGTCGCCGAAGAACTGCATTTCGGCCGCGCCGCACAGGTGCTGGGCATCTCGCAACCGCCCTTGAGCCAGCAGATTCAGGCACTGGAGCAAGAGGTGGGGGCGCGATTGTTTGAGCGTACCAATCGTCGGGTCGAGCTCAGCGAGGCGGGTCGGTTGTTTCTGCAGGAGGCGCGGCTGGTGCTGGCGCAGGTCGACAAAGCTGCCGACGTCGCCCGTCGGGCGCAATTGGGCGAGCTGGGGGAGCTGAAAATCGGCTTTACCTCATCGGCGCCATTCAACTCGACCATCCCCCAGGCGATTTTCGCATTCCGCCAGCGCTTCCCGGCGGTGCATTTGAACCTGCGGGAAATGAGCAGCACCCAGGTGGCCGATGCGCTGGTGGATGAGTCGATTGAAGTCGGCATCATGCGCCCGCTGGGGCTGCCGGATTCCCTCAGCGTAGTCGAGCTGATGAGTGAACCGCTGGTGGCGGTACTCAGCTCCAAACATCCGCTGGTGAACGGCAGCGAGGAGGGGGTGTTCCTGTCAGCCTTGGCCCTCGAACCTTTCGTGTTTTTCCCGCGCAGCTACGGCAGCGGCCTTTACGCGCAACTGCTGAGCCTGGCCCGCGACTCCGGTTTCAGTCCGCACTTCGCCCAGGAGGCTGGCGAGGCAATGACCATTATCGGGTTGGTGGCTGCAGGGTTGGGCGTCTCGGTGCTGCCGGCGTCTTATCAGCGGATGCGGATTGACGGAGTGGTGTACCGGCCCTTGCTCGATCCGGCGGCGGTGTCGGCGGTCTGGCTGGTGCAGCGCAAGGACCAGAAATCGCCGATGGCGCGGGCGTTTGTGGAGTTGTTGACGAGGAAGGTCGAGCCGCTGCAAGCGTGACTGCCTTGGCTTGAGTTCACCCCGTAGGAGCTGCCGAAGGCGGCGATCTTTTGATCTATATGTGTTTCAAGACCACCGCCGAAAAATCAGCGAAGTATTCACCCCGCCAAACGCAAAATTATTGTTCATCACATACTGATTACTCATCTGCCGGAATTCGCCGCGCAGGTAATCGAGCTTGCCGCAGTGCGGGTCGATGTCGTCCAGATTGAAGGTGTGGGCATACAGGTCTCTGTTCATCATTTCGATGCTGAACCACGACTCCAGTGCGCCACAGGCGCCGAGGGTGTGGCCGAGGAAACTCTTTTGCGAACTGATAGGCATGTGCTCGCCAAACAGCGCGCTGGTCGCCAGGGTCTCGGCGATGTCGCCTTGTTCCGTGGCAGTGCCGTGGCCGTTCACGTAGCCGATGTCACAAGGCTGCAGGCCCGCGTCTTCCAGCGCCAGTTCCATGGCCCGGCGCATGGTGACCTGCTCCGGACGGGTGGTGTGCTGACCGTCTGCGTTGCTGCCAAAGCCGACCAGTTCGGCGTGAATGCGCGCGCCGCGGGCCAGTGCGTGTTCCAGTTCTTCGAGCACCAGCATGCCGCCGCCTTCACCGATCACCAGGCCGTCGCGACCCTTGTCGTAAGGGCGCGGCGTGGTCTGCGGGGCGTCGTTTTTCAGGCTGGTCGCATAGAGCGCGTCGAAGACCATGGCTTCGGTGGGGCACAGCTCTTCGGCACCGCCGGCGAGCATCAGCGGCAGGCGGCCGAACTTGATCGATTCGTAGGCGTAGCCAATGCCCTGGCTGCCGCTGGTACAGGCACTGGACGTGGGGATCAGGCGTCCTGTGAGGCCGAAGAAGATGCTGATGTTCGCCGCCGTGGTGTGCGGCATCATGCGCACGTAGGAATTGGCGTTGAGCCCCTCGGCCACCGAGTTGAGCAGCATATTGCCAAACGCTTTGATTTCGTCGGTGCTGCCAGTGGACGAGCCGCATGCCACGCCCATGCGTCCGTCCTTGATCGATTCATCGCCCAGCAGCCCGGCATCGGCCAGCGCCTGCTCCGCAGCACCTACCGCCAGGCGCGATACCCGGCCCATGCTGCGCAGTTGCTTGCGGGTCCAGTGGGCGGGCACCTTGAAGTCATCGATGGGCCCGGCCAGACGGGTGTTGAGCTCGGTGAACCGGTCCCACTCGTCCATCCGGCGGATGCCGCTGCGGTTGGCCGCGAAGTTGCCGGCTATGGTTTCCCAGTTGCTGCCCAATGAGGTGATACCGGCCATGCCGGTGACGACGACGCGCTTCATCAGCACAGGCCTCCATTAACGGCCAGAACCTGGCGGGTGATGTACGACGCTTCCGCCGACATCAGGAAATTCACCGCGCCGGCCACCTCTTCTGGGGTGCCCATGCGCTGTGCGGGGATCATCTTCATCAGTTCTTCCACCGGCACGTTTTCATCGAGCATCGCCGTGTCGATCAGGCCGGGTGCGACACAGTTGACGGTGATCTTGCGTTTGCCCAGCTCGATCGCCAGGGCTTTCGCCGCGCCGATCAAACCCGCCTTGGAAGCGCTGTAGTTGACCTGGCCACGGTTGCCGATCAGTCCCGATACCGAGGTAATGCAGACAATGCGCCCGGCCGCACGGCGACGGATCATCGGCATCATCACCGGGTGCAGCACATTGTAGAAACCGTCCAGGTTGGTGCGCATCACCACATCCCAATCATCCTCGCTCAGCGCCGGAAAAGCACCGTCGCGGGTCAGTCCGGCGTTGAGCACCACGCCATAATAGGCACCGTGAGTTTCTACGTCCGCTTCAAGGATCACCTTGCAGCTGGGGCGGTCGGACACATCGAATTGCAGTATGCGGGCTTTTCGCCCCAAGGCTTCGACCTCTTTCTTGACCGCGCCAGCTTCCGCCAGGCCACTGCGGCAATGCAGCACGATGTCATGGCCGGCCTGGGCCAGGCGCAGGGCAATGGCGCGGCCGATACCACGGCTGGAGCCGGTGACCAGTATGGATTCAGTCATGACTGGACTCCTTTGATTCATCAAGATATTGCGCGGCCTGAGGCGGGCGGAACACGTTCAGACGAGCGGTAGCGTGGATGCCGGGGGCATTGATATGACATTCGAATACACCCATGCCGTTCTCATCTTCCAGTGAGCGCAGCCCGTGTATGGTCAGCTCGGTGCCAACCGGGAAGTGTTCGACATTGCATTCGAACTTGCGGGTACCGAGCAGGAAACCCAACTCGACCGCATCGCCGCGCTGGCGGGCGTGGCAACCGGCATAGGCGGCGACGCTCTGGGCCATCAGCTCGATGCCGACCCAGGCCGGCAAGCTGCCGTCGGGGCGGCTGAACAGGCCTTCAGGCCTGACCACCAGGCGGGTGTGGATCTGCTCCTCGTCGAACGACAGGATCTGTTCGATCAGGATCATGTCGCCAGCGTGCGGCAGCAGTTCGGCGAGCGGCCAGTCGATCATGGTGCGTCTCCGATTATCAGGCTGACGTTGTTGCCACCGAAGGCGAAGGAATTGCTCATCAGGTAGCGCGGTGCAATGGACGACAGGCGATCCGTGCCGGTCACCCAATTCAGCGGTGGCAGGTCCGGGTCGGGTTGGCCATCCCAGACATGCGGCGCCAAGGCGTGCTGCAGATTGTCCTTGCACAGGCTCAGCCAGCAGAACGCAGCTTCCAGGGCGCCCGCTGCGCCGAGGGTGTGGCCGGTCAGCGGTTTGGTCGACGAGCAGGGCACGCCCGCCGGGAACAGGGTGGTCACCGCCAGGCTTTCCATCGAATCATTATGGTGTGTGGCCGTGCCGTGCAGGTTCAGGTAGGCAATCTGGCCCGGTTGCAGATTCGCACGATCCAGGGCCTTGCGCATGGCCTGCAGGGCGCCGCGGCCAGCCGGTTCCGGCGCGGAAATATGGTGTGCATCGGAACTTGCACCGCTGCCCAGCAGCGCAATCGACGGGCTGCCGCCGGGCTGTCTGGTCATCAGGAACAGTACGGCCGCTTCGCCGATGTTGATGCCGTTGCGATTGACTGAAAAGGGGTTGCAGCGCTGACCGGACACGGCCTCCAGCGCAGAGAAACCGTTGAGGGTCAGTTTGCACAGGCTGTCGACTCCGCCGCACAGCACCGCATCGCACAACCCCATGTTCAACAGGCGCTGGGCGCTCATCAGTGCCCGGGCACTGGAGGTGCACGCGGTAGAGATGACATAGGCCGGACCGCTGGTTTGCAGCCAGTCGGCGAGGAAATTCGCCGGCGCGCCGAGTTCCTGTTGCTGGTAGTTGTAGTCAGCGGGAAACACGTCCTCGCGAATGTAATGGGCCAGGCCGCGGCTGGCTTCGTCTATGCCTGAAGTGCTGGTGCCCAGGACCACGCCAATGCGATGGCGGCCGTAGGTCGCAATCGCCTGGTCAATGTCCTCGCGAATCTGCAGGGCGGCTTCCAGCAGCAGCTGATTGTTGCGGCTGGCTTGCTCCGCGAGTTCGACAGGGATGGCCGCGAGTTCGCCGCGCACAGCCGCCACCGGCACCGTACGATCGACAATCCAGCCGGCTTCGTCGCGCATTCCGGAGCAGTCGCCGGCAAACAGGTTGCGGCTGACCTCCTCCTTGCCCCGGCCCAGGGCGCAAATCACCCCTAGGGCGTTTAAATAGGCAGTCATGGCGTGTCCCCGCTCAGGGGCGTGACCTGGTATTTCGGACCTTTGGGCAGGGTCAGATCGAAGTTTTGCGGTTGCCTGTAGCGCACGTCCCAACGCTCGGGCAATGACCGTTGCGTACCGTGTTGCCAGGCGGTCGGGTAGTTGCCTTGCAATTGATCCCTGGGGGTCAGCGCAAACAGCAACGCGGCGAACAGTTCCCGCGCTTCGGCATTGGGTGGCAGCAGGCCGTCGGCGTGCCAGGCGCCGTCGACCAGTTTCTGCCGGGCCTGGGGAATGCCCAGCAGGTCCATCATCGACCAGCGAATGCCCGGCCCTTCGCGCTGGATCACCAGCACCCAGTCCAGGCGCTGGTCGGCTTGCAGGCGCTGGATATGCAGTTGCATGGGCAGTGCCAGGTCAGGCGTTTGCTCGGGCAGCGGCGCCCGGCTGGTGCAGGCGCTCAGCAGCAGTGTACCGAGCAGCAAACATGTGGGAGCCAGCCTGCAGGAGGTGAATTGCGCGGTGTTGAAAATACTCATCAAACGGCACCTTCAAGCGGTTTGCGCGCAACCACATTGACCAGGGTTTCTTCCCGCTCACCGACGGCTTTTGGCCGGTGCAGGCCCAGGCGCTCCAGCAGGCCGAAATCCCTGGCGCGACTCCACCACAGGTAGGGGTAGGACACGTTCTGCGGGCCGAACTCGAAACCCTGTTGGCGAATCATCTGCAGATACCCGGCGGCACTTTTTTGCACATGCATGGGATGGCGAAACAACCAGCGAATCACCCAGGTATCAATGTAAGCCTCGGTGGATTCGGCGAACAGCAGATACCCTCCAGGTTTCAATACCCGATAGAACTCGGCCAGGGCCAGGTCCTGCTCTACCAGATGATGGAACGTCTGGTGACAGAACAACAGGTCGACACTGGCGTCCGGCAGTTGAATGCTCGCGCAGTCACTGCCGATCAATTCCACTTCGATGCACTGGCGAGCGGCTTCTTCACGGCTGAGTTCGAGACTGTGAGGGTCGGCATCCAGGCCAGTCAGGCGTTGTGGTGCAAAGGTCTGGTGCAACAGCTGGAACGACTTACCCTGGCCACAACCGGCATCGAGCAGCACGGGATGAGCGGGTGGTGGTTCGCTGAACAGGCTGCGCAGGTCATTGATCGCCACCCGCAACACGTGGTGCTGCCAGGTGTGGCTGCGCAGGAACCAGAAACCGAAGCGGGTTTCCTCGACGTAATTGTCGCTCAGGAAACTCATGTGGCGTCCCTTGCGCACAGTTCCGAGAGCATCCGCAGCCGGCGTTTGGGTTCGGCGACGAACGGGTTGCGTTCGTCCCAGGCATAACCGGCGAGGATCGCGCTGATCATGCGGCGAATGTCCGGTGAACTGCCCGGATGGTAGATCACGTCCTGGAAGGTTCCGGCATACCAGCCTTCCACGTAGCAGCGAAACGTATCGACGCCACGCTTGAGCGGGACGGCGAACTCGCTTTCCCAGTCGACATTTTCACCCTGCAGTTGGCGATGCAGTACCGCAGTGGCCATGCTCGCCGAGCGCATGGCAATGGTCACGCCGGAGGAAAACACCGGGTCCAGGAACTCGGCGGCGTTACCCAGCAGCGCGAAGCCGGGCCCGTGCAGGGATTTGACGTTGGCCGAATAACCACCGATGGTGCGCGCGGGGGTGTCCCAGACTGCGTTGTCGAGCACGGCCGACAGGCTTGGGGTTTCGGCGATAAAACCACGCAGGCAGTCGTCCAGATTGTCCGCGCGCCCCGCGAAATGTTCCGCCGCCGCGACCACGCCCACAGAGCACCGGCCATTGCTGAACGGGATGGTCCAGAACCAGATGTCGCGCTGGGTGGGATGGGTGGTGACGAGGATTTTGCTGCGATCGAAGGCCGGATTGTCGATATGGTCTTCGACATGGGTGAACACGGCCTGGCGCACCGGAAAGTTCGACGGCGCTTCGAGGTCGAGCAGGCGCGGCAGGACCCGCCCGTAGCCGCTGGCATCGAGTATGAATTGGGCTTCTATGCGGTACTCGCTGCCATCTTCGCGCAGCACGCCGAGCTGCGGTTTGGCCAGGTCGGGCACCACGCTGACGATGGTTTCACCGTAGCGGATTTCGACGCCTTGCAGCGCTGCCTGGTCCGCCAGCAGCTTGTCGAAATCGGCACGCAGCACCTGGAAGGTGGTCGGTTTGCCGTTGCTGAAGGTGTCGCCAAAATCGAACGTGCTGTACTGCTCGCCCCAGGCGAAGGCCGCACCGGTTTTCAGTTGGAAACCGGCGGCGTTTACTGCATCGAGCATGCCCGCTTCCTCGACGAAGTCCAGGCAGTGGGACAGCAGGCTTTCGCCAATGGAAAACCTCGGGAAATGCTGACGCTCGATCATCAGCACATCATGCCCTTTGCGTTTAAGCAAAGCGGCGGCGATGGCACCCGAAGGGCCTGCGCCGATGACAACCACCTGGCGACATTCCGTTTCAACTGTTGGCATGGGGGTTCCTTGCCGGGGCGGCGATGTTCATGGGGATTCGGTGCATGCCGACCAGTGCCGGCAGCAATGTCGCGATCAGTCCCATCAGCATCAGCGCAAAATACAGCGCCGGGCTGATGAGATGTTGTTGCAGCAGCAGGTTGAGAAAGACGATCTCGCTCAAACCGCGAATATTCAGCAGGACGCTTTCGCGCCAGCGACTGGCGCCTTCAAACGAAGCACCGGCCCAGCCCAGGCCCAGCCAGTTGCCCAGCAATTTGCTGGCTATCGGCAACACCAGCAATGCTGCCAGCTGCCCCCAGCCAAGGCTGGCCATGGCGCTATGGACGTCGATTTGCACGATGCCGAACGTGAGAATGAGCGGGATCGCGATGTTCGTCTGCAACCGGCTCATCCAGGCCGCCGGTAGCGGAAGGACTAATGGCACTTTCAAGGCCGCCATGCACAGCAGGTAGCCGATGCCGAGAATCAGTGCATTGAGCTTGAAGTGTTCGGCAACCACCAGCAGCGCGAAGAAACAGCCGCTGTGCAACAACGGTTGGCGCATGCCGAGCAGGCTCAGCAGTAACGGCAGGCAGGCTCCTGCCAATGGCAGCAGCAGACTGCTCAAGTGCAGGCTGCCCTGGGCGATGGCGAACAGGGTCCAGCACGTGAGGTCGATCAGGATGGCGGTCTGCACCAGGCGCCGCGTTGCAGTGCTCGGGTAGTTGATGTGCCGCAAGTAGAGGTACAACACCGGAATTGCGGTGATGGCGAACAGCAGGCCGACAGCCAGCGAGCTGATCCAGGGCTGCGCGGGCAACAGCCATACCGCAGTAGCCAGTCCGCAAGCGAAGGGCATGCAGAAACTCGGCAGGGCAATTTTCAGGCTCTGGCGGTCCAGACGCAGGTCGATGACGTCACTGAGGATATGCCCCAGTAACAGGGCAAAACTCAGGCTGTAGAGGTTTTTCAGCCAGGCCGGGGAGATAAGCTGGGCGCCACTCAATTGCCAGCCGGGCTCGATCCAGAAGTACATCAACAGCGGCAAACCGATGGTGGCCAGCAGCAACTGGCTGACAATAGGGATCAGGCCAAAGCGGCGCCCGACGTAGGTCGCCAGGGCAAACAGACTCAGGGCCAGGATCCAGAACAGGGCGATCATCATGCCACCGACTCCGCCGTTGCAACCGCATGACTCTGGCGGCCAGCCCACGGCGCCAGCATGAAACTGAACACCAGCCCCAGGCTCACCGACAGGCCGAAGTTGCTCACCGCCGGCGTGCTCGACACGGCCAGCAGACCGAAGGACAGCCAAGTGGTCAGCGCCGCCAGCAAGGTGCCCAGCAGGCTCACTGCCGCCCCACCCACCTGCTCGCGCATGAGGATCGCGTAGTCGACGCTGATGGCGGTGACCAACAGCAGGCCAAACAGGCTGAACAAGGTCAGCGGCTGCCCCAGCCACCCCAGACTGGCCAGGCTGCACACCGCGGCCAGCAGCGGCAGAGTGACAATGCGCAAGGCGCCGCCAAGGCCGAACGGCAGGATCAGCACCAGCACGATCAGCACGCAGGAGGCCAGTTTCAACTCGGCGGCGCTGATCTGGGTCGCGGCGAAGACGCTGTTCAATTCACCCAGGCGATCGACCAGCTCCACACCCGGCAGGCCCAGGGCCTGAACCTGCAGCAACGCGGGGTTATTCAAGCCTTGCAGGCTCACCATAGCCGCTACGCCTCCGTCATCGGTCGAACCCAGCCACAGGGCGCGATAGGGCTCTGCCAGCGGGCCGCGTAGCGCCGTGTCGACATCCTGGATCGGCAACGCGCGCAAGCTTTCGAGTTCGGCTTGCAGTGCTGCCACCGGCACGCCGAGATCAAGCAACGGCTGCCAGTGTTGCGCCAGTTTGTTCAGCGCTTCGCGAACCTGTACCTGTTCGCTGGGCGGGCTGACCAGTTGATTGAGGGACAGGTAACCCTGGAGTTTCTCCAGGTTGACCAGTTGATCGAGTCGCTCGCTCAGCGCGTTCTGGCGTTCGAGTAATTGCTGCTGATCGGCCGCGCGCACCAGGAAGAACTGGCTGGTGGGCTGATAGCCGGTGATCCGGGCAATGGTCTGGGCTTCGTCCGTCAGCTGCTGGGGCGCGCCGACCCATTGGCGAATATCGTTCTTGCTGTCGAGCTGTAGCAGGCCGGCGACGCAGAAGGCGACCAGCACTGCCAGCAATACCGGGGTGCTGGCCCGCTTGAGCAGTGCTTCGCGGCACAGCAGCAAGCTTTCGCAAACCCTTAACGGCCATTGAGCAGGGCGCAATTGGACACCCTTCAGCAATGCCGGTAGCAGGCATACCGCGCACAAGTAGGCGCCGATCAGACCCGCTGCGGAGAACACCGCGATCTGGGTCAGCGCTGGAAACGGAGTCCAGGCCAGGGCGAGGTAACCGATGCAACTGGTGATCAGGCTCAGCGTCAGGCCGGGCAAGGTCAGGCGCAGGGCTGGCCAGCTGCGCCAGGGTTTCAGGCTCCAGCTTTTGGACAGGTAATGCAGCGGGTAGTCGACCGCCACGCCGATCAGGCTCGAACCGAGCACCAGAGTCATCACATGCATATGGCCGAACAGGGCGACGCAGGCCACTGCACCGAAGAGCATGCCCACCAGCACCGGGACGAAGGCGAGCAAGACGCGCCAGCGCCGGAAGGCCAGCAACAGCAGCAATAGAATGCCGATCGTGGCGCCGCCGCCGACCCAGGTCATTTCGCGGGTGGCTTGCTGCTGGCCGTTTGCGGCATAGAGCAGGCCGCTCGCCGCCAACAGTTGTACCTTGGCCTGGGCGGCTTCGGCACGGCTGCTTTGGAGCAGTTCGGCGACCTGCAGGGGCAGCTTCATGTCGAATGCATTGCCAGTGGTGCGCGCGCGCAGCAGCACCCAGCTTATGCCGTCAGTATCAGCCACCAGCGCACCGCTGCCGATGTCCAGTTGTACGGCGCCGTGTTGGGGCTGGCTGTTCTGGATGCGTCCGGTCAACCCCAGCCAGTCTTCCTGGCTGGGTACCAGGCTGAAGCCGGTGAAGGGGTCGAAGAGGCCTTGCACGCGCTGCTGGATGAACGCGTCGGGGTGCTCGATCAACTGCTGGCGATCTTCGAACGAGAGCATCGCCAGGCGACCCTGCAGCAGCTGGGTGCGCAGCGCCGGCAAGTCGGCTTGCAGGTTCCACTGGACCTTTTCGAACAGGCCGCTGGCTTGCCATTGCTCGCCGAGTTGCTGCGCCATGGCCACAGCCTGTTGCCGATCAGCGTGGCCGACCAGTACCAGCATCTCGCGGTTCAAGGGTTCCTGCATGCGCTGCTCGGCGCGTGACTCCAGTGCATCCGGTGCCGTGCCTGGTACCAGCTCCATCAGGTTGGCCGACAGCGGTGGGCCGTTACGCCATTGCCAACCGGCCAGCGCCAGTACCACCAGTAGCAGGATCAGGAAAATCTGCGGGAGCCTGCGTTCACTCGGCAAAGTCATGTTGCTCCGAGTCGCTCAACGGTTGCGCGGCGGTACTGTCCTGCATGCGTAAAAGGGTGCTGTCGCCTTGGGTTTCCAGCAGTTCGATACTGTGCACCAACTCGGCCCCGGTAATGTTGATCTGGTTGAACACCTGCTTTAACAGCAGCGAACGCGGGATCAGGGTCAACTTCCAGTCCTTTGCATCGCCACTGAGCGACAGGTCGAAGTCTCGTTGCAGCCCGCTGCTGTCACCTTGCAGCACCGCGAGGAACAATCGGTTCTGCTCGGCTCCGGCGCTCTTGCCCGGCAGCATTTGCCAGCCGTTGCCGTCGCGCCGGGCGATGCCCTTGGCGGTGATCCGATAATCCTGCTGCAGCGGTGTTCTGAGCAGCCAGAGCAGGCCGTGGTTTTTCGCCAGGACGAATGTGCCCTTGCTGGTCAGCGGCTGGGGCAGGGCGCGCAGGTGTTTTTCCTGGATGAAACTGCCGTGGATCACGTCAGGTTTGCCCAGTTGATCGCTGAGCTGCTGCAGATCAAAAGCCTGGGCCAGTGAAGTACCCAGCAGCATGACGCCTGCCACCAGAAATTTGCAGCAGGTTGTCCGCCAGTTCATTCGAGCACCTTTTCCACTGCATCTGTAAAGATCTTCGGTGAAGCCAGTTGCATTTCGCGATTGCTCATATCGACGGCGACCTGTACGGATACGGCGCGGGTCAGGCGTTCGCCGGTTTCCAGGTCAGTGATCAGGTAGTTGATCTTCAACCGGTTCTCCCATTCCACCAGGTTCGCCCGGACGTTGAGCTTCTGACCGAACACCGCGCCACGTACATACCGCAGCTGCAGGTCGATCACCGGCCAGGCGTAGCCCGACTCGACCATGGCGCTATAGTTGTGGCCGATGCGGTCCAGCAACGCACAGCGGGCGACTTCCAGGTATTTGATGTAATGGCCGTGCCAGACGACGTGCATGGTGTCGACGTCGAAAAACGGCACGAGGATTTGCGTATCGATGTGAAGGACGCCCTTGCTACGCATGCAGCCTCCAGTGTTGTTCGGCGATACGCTGCAGGCACAGGCGCAACTCGCTCTCCAGGGCCCGGTCCTCGATGACCGGCGGGAAATCTTTAGCCAGCTGCGCGTGCATGGCGGCAAGTGCCGGCGGCAATGTACGCGCGTCCTCGGCTTTACTGCGTAACCAGACGCCCTGGTTGGCGGCCAGCAGCGTCGCGGCAGCCACTTGTTCGGTCAGCTCCAGCACGCGAATGGCATCCCGTGCAGCGATGGTGCCCATGCTCACCTTGTCCTGATTGTGGCACTCGGTGGAGCGGGAAAAGACGCTGGCCGGCATGGTGTTCTTCAGGGCTTCTGCGGTCCACGCGCTCGTACCGATCTGCACCGCCTTGAAGCCGTGATTGAGCATCGCCCGATCAGCCGTGGCACCCGACAGATTACTCGGCAAGCCATGGTTGTAGCGCTCGTCGACCAACAGCGCGAGCTGACGATCGAGCAGGTCGGCGACGTTGGCAACCAGGTTTTTCAGGCTATCCATCGCGAAGGCGATGTGGCCGCCGTAGAAATGACCGCCGTGCAGCACCCGCTCGGCTTCAGCGTCGATGATCGGATTGTCGTTGGCACTGTTGAGTTCTATTTCGATGAACGAGCGCAACCAGTTCAGGCTATCGGCCAATACGCCGAGCACGTGGGGCGCACACCGCAGGGAATAGCGATCCTGCAGGCGATGCAGCGGTGCGGTGGGAGCGTCGATAGCCAGGTCCTTGCGCAGCCATGCAGCGACCTGCATCTGCCCCGGATGCGGTTTCGCGGCGAACAGGCGCTCGTCGAAGTGTTCCGGATTGCCTTGCAGCGCCACCACGTTCATTGCGGTGATGCGGGTGGCCAGTTGCAGCAGGTAATCGGCTCGCGCGTAGGCCAGGCAGGCCAGGCCCGTCATGACGGCGGTACCGTTCATCAATGCCAGGGCTTCCTTGGGCCTGAGCACCAGGGGTTCCCAGCCCAGTTCGCGATGGACGTCGGCCGCTGGCCGGCGTTCGCCACGAAACATGACTTCGCGCTCGCCGGATAACGTCGCGGCGACATACGACAACGGAGTCAGGTCGCCGCTGGCGCCCACCGAGCCTTCCTCCGGTATCAGCGGCAGGATGTCGTGTGCAAGGAAGGCCTGGAGGCGTTCCAGCAGTTCCACGCGAACCCCCGACACACCCTGGCACAGCGACTGCAAGCGTGCAGCGAGCACGGCGCGGGTCGCCTGGGCGTCGAGTAACTTGCCCAGGCCGCAACCGTGGAATGTGTACAGGTGACGAGGCAGCGCCTCGACGTGATGCAGCGGCACCGCGACTACGCAGGAGTCGCCATAGCCGGTAGTCACGCCGTAAATCACCCCTTCCTTGTCCAGCAGCGAATCCAGGAACTGCGCGCCTTTGGCGATGCGCTGGCGAAACAGGGCGTCGCCTTGCAACTGCACAGGCACCTGGCGGTTGGCCAGGGCCCGCACATCTTCAATACGCAGGGGGAGTTCGCCGAAGGTTACCGGCTCAAGCGTTGGCGTCGTCATCGGTCTTCCAGAAAGGGTAAAAGTTGAACCATTGTTGTGGTGCTTCGAGGCAATAGTGACCCAAGCGTTCGGCGTAGCGGCTCGCCCACTGATGAATGACCTGTTCGCGCTCGCTGCGTTTCCAGGTCACGGCATCGGTGAACGGCTCGAGTGTCAGTCGATAATCGCCCGTTGGCTTCTTCAGGCACAACAACAGGTTTACCGGGCATTTGAGCAGGCCAGCCAGCAGCCATGGGCCCTGGGGAAATGCGGCCTGATGGCCGAGAAAGTCCACCGTGACGCTACGCCCGCCGTGCAGGGGGACACGATCGCCGGCAATTGCCAGCCATTCGCCCCGTTCCAGGCGCTCGTGCAGTTGCAGCATGATCACCGGGTCCAGCTCGCTCACCTGAATCAGGCGCAAGTTGGTCGCGCCGGCTTCGCCCAGCAATCGGTTGAACTGCTCGGCATGCTTGGTGTGCACCAGCACGTTCATGGTGACCTTTTCGCCGATCTCCGCCAAGGCGCGGCACACCTCGAGATTGCCCAGGTGCGCACCCACCAGCATTTGGCCGCGGGAGCCACGCAATTGATCGCGCAGCAGGGCCGGGTCGATGATTTCGATCTGCTCGATGCTCAGCTTGCCGTTCCAGACGTCGAGTTTGTCGAGCATCGAGTCGGCAAATGCCATGAATTGGCCGAAGACGCGCCAGTGGGTCGGGCGCAAGTCGCTGCGCCCGCTCCAGTCGGCAAGCCGTTGCTGGTATTGCCAGGCGCTGTGGCGAGCGCTTCGACCAAAGAGGAAAAAGTACAGGACAATGCCATACAACAGTGGGCTCAACAGGCGCCGGCCCAGCACCCGGGCACCGAATGCCGTGATCTTCATCAACCAGAAACTGCCGCGCTCCTCACGGTCGGCCCAGTGCGCCTTGTTGTTGCTGCTCATGTGCGCCACCGCTGCCAGAGCATCGCCGGCGCGCGCAACAACATGCCGAAAAACAGCCGCGTGTGCATGCTCGAAATCAGTACGTTGTCGTGGAGCAGGCGAAAGTGTGAAACGCCATCCAGCGGATAATGCACCCGGGTGGGCCGCCACAGCATCGGTTGATTGCGCCAGGCCAGGCGCACCAGGATGTCCGAGTCGAAATCCATGCGCTTGCCGATTTTCGCCGAGTCGATCAAGGCCAGCACGGGCGGCAACGGATACACGCGAAAGCCGCACATCGAGTCGCGAATCTGCAGCGACAGGGTGTTGATCCAGACCATCACGTGGGTCAGGTAGCGGGCATACAGGCGGCCCTTGGGGACGCTGGCGTCGTATTGCGGGTAACCGCAGATCACCGCCTCGGGGTGGGCGCGAGACTGCTCGATGAAGGTGCCGATGTCCTGCAGGTCGTGCTGGCCGTCGGCGTCTACCTGCAATGCGTGAGTAAACCCCAGGCGCGCCGCTTCGCGCAGACCGGTCATGACCGCACCGCCCTTGCCCTGATTGGCGGCGAGGCGAATCAGGAATACCTTTTCGCGCAGCGCCAGGTGATCGAGCACTTTTGCACAGGACGGGGCACTGGCATCGTCCACCAGGATGCAGGGAAGACCGCTGCCAAGTACCGCCTCGACCACGGTGGTAATCGCGGTTTCGTGGTTGTAGACCGGGATGACGGCGCAAGGGTTATGCATGAGCACGTCCCCCTGGGCGATTGAGTGCGCAGCACTTGCCAGAATCAGGCATCGCTCGCCGCCTCCAGCAGAATCCGTCCACTGGAACAGGTCGCGGTTTCATTGCGATAAGCGAAATACAGCTTGCCGCGCACCGGATCAAAACGCAGGTGCAACTGGACCTGATCCCCCGGGCGCACCAGTTGCTGGAATTTCAGGACTTCCATACCGGCGAATTTTTCCGGCAGGTTCATCAATCGTTGGCCCAGGGCGAGGGCCCAATCGACCTGCACCACACCGGGCAACACCGGTGCCTTGGGGAAATGGCCGCTGAAGAACGCCAGGTCCGGTGGCACCGCCAATTGCAGGCTCCACTCGCCATCGTCTTCGATCTGTTGCAGGACTTCTGGCAATTTCGGTCGAGCAGCCAGCAATAACCCCTCGACATCCGCTTGCGGCAGCTTGCCCTGGCTGTTGAACGGCAGTTGTCGCAGAAAACGCCAGCGTCGCGGCAACGCCAGGGTTTCGCAGTGCAGGCCCAGGTGCTGGCGCAGCTCCTCGGTAACGGCGCGCCGGCCCTGGTTGCGCAACGCGTGCAAGCCTGACTCGCTCAAGACCAGCAGCGTGCCCAGCGACGCGCGGTTTTCCTGCACCACACCCATGCGTGCTTCAGCCACCCAATCATGGGTGCTCAGCGCCTGTTCGAGCATTGGAAGCGAGATACGTTTTTCTTCCAGTTTGACGATTCGGTCCAGCCGCCCCTGGAGCTCAAAACGGCCGTCGGCGGCAATTTGCGCAGCATCGGCGGTATGTTCAACGTGGCCTGGGGGCATGTAGGGAGAGCTGACAAGCAACGCACCGTCACTGTCCAGCGCCAGTTCAACGTCGGCAAATGGCTGCCAGGGCTCATCGGCCTGGCGCCAGGCAATACCGCCGGTTTCCGAGCTGCCGAGGATTTCCGTCGGCCATTGCTGCAGGCGCTGGTGCAGGCTTCGCGCCGCTTCGGCCGGCAAGGCGCCACCAGAAGAAAATACCCGGCGAACTGCACTCAGGGCGGGCCAGTCAAGGTTGTCGCCCATGCGCTTGAGCAGCGCCGGGCTGGCGACCCAGGCGAAGGTCGGGCACTCGCGGCTGGCGCGCTGCAGATCTTCCGGAAACGCCAGCTGCTTGCGCACGAACGGCCGACCGGCGCACAGCGGCCACAGCACCCGGAAGAGCAACCCATAGATGTGCTGGGTGGCGACGCTGCCGATGATGCAGGCCTGGCCAAGGTCGGCACCCCAGAGGGTCTCCAGGGCCTGCACTTCATTGGCCAACTGGCCCAGGGTTTTGTCGATGCGCTTGGGCTCGCCACTGGAACCTGAAGTGCACAGGCTGAGTTGGCATTGGTCCAGGTCGAACTCGACTGCACCCAGGGGCGCACCCCGGTAATCCTCCAGATGGGCGTCGTCGGCCAGGTCGGTCAGCCACAGGTCGACTTGCGTGGACCAGCGTTGCCGGGTAACGGGTTGCAGGTCGGCCGGAAGTAGCACGCTGGCGCCGGCGCGCCAGGCGCCAAGCAGGGCGACGGCCAGGTCGGCGGCGTCTTCCAGGTGCACGGCAACGCGCCGTATGCCCTGGCTTTCGAGGCCGGCAGCCAGGCGCAGTGCGCGTTCGCACAGCTGGGCGTGGGTCAGCACCGGCCCGGCCGTCACGGCGCGCTCCGGTTGAGCCTTGAGCAGCAGTTGCTCAAGTTTAATCCAGTTCATGGGTGGCCTCGTACCCGTTGTCGTATCAGCCATTCAATGGCAAACATCAGGCCCATCAATCCATAGGAGATCAGGCCGGTGTACAACATCCACCAGTTCAGTGGCGCCCAAAGAGTCAGGGCTGTCGCCAGCAAGCCGTTACAGAGAAAAAACGCACTCCAGGCGATCGTCACCTGGCGGGTATAAACAATGGCCCGGGGCGGCAGTTGCGGCTCACGCAACCGTGCCAGGCGCTCGACCATCGGCGGACCGTATTTCAGGCTCAGGCCAAACAAACCGAGCATGAACCCGCTGATGAGCACCGGATACCAGCGCAACAACAGTGGGCTGTCGAACAATGCCAGCAGCAGGCAAAAAATGATCGCGGTGACGGCCATCCACAGGCTGCCGGGTTTGCGCGGGCCGAGCAGCGCGCGCCCCAGCCAGAGGCTTCCCAACAGCAGGCCAAACTGCCAAGGGGCAAAGTGTTCCATGCCGAAATACACCGCGAAGGGGTACAGCAGGCCCGCCAGCAGCAAGCCGAGGCCGATCAGTCGCCTCATGCGGCCGGTTGAACCAGGCGGTAGACCGCTTCGACCACGTCACTGACGGTACGTACCGTTTTGAACTCCTCGGCGGCGATTTTCTTGCCGGTCTGACGTTTGATGTGATCGATCAGGTCCACGGCGTCAATACTGTCGATCTCCAGATCCTGATAAAGATTGGATTCGAGCTTCACGCGTTCAGGGTCCAGTTCGAAGAGTTCGACCAAGGCATCGCGCAAGGTGTTGAAAATGTCGTCACGAGTTTGCATGGTCCGGTCTCAAGCTGCCTGTTTTGCAGTAACGAACGCCGCAAGGCTCGCCACATTGCTGAAATGATTGCGTGTGTCTTTGGCGTCGGCGTCGATCTTGATGCCGTATTTTTTCTGGATGGCCAGGCCGAGCTCCAGTGCATCGACCGAATCCAGGCCCAGGCCTTCGCCGAACAGGGTCTGGTCGTCGCCGATGTCTTGCGCGCTGATGTCTTCAAGGCCCAGGGCGTCGATGATCAGTTGTTTGATTTCACGGTGTAGATCGCTCATCTTCGGCGAGCTCCTTGATGTAGTAGGAATGCAAGTAATCGTTCAGCTTGCGCGAGGCTTGCGGTGCAGGGCCGCAGGCGGCAAAGGCCTGTGGGTCTATATCGGCCCCGACATGGAAACTGAAGTGCACACGGCGTTTGGGGATGCGATACCAGGGTTCGGCTTTGGTCAAGGTGCTGGGATTGACCTTGATGGTGACCGGGGTGAGGATTTTCGCACCGCGCAGGGCAATGGAAGCGGCGCCCCGATGAAAGGCCGGCGATTGGCCGGGCTGGGTGCGGGTGCCTTCGGGGAAGATGATCAGCGTCTGGCCGCTTTTCAACGCGTCGGCGGCGGCGTCGAGCATGTCCATGCTGCCGTCGTTGCTGATGTATTCGGTGCTGCGCAGAGGGCCGCGAGTGAAAGGGTTTTCCCACAGGCTTTGCTTGACCACGCAGTTGGTGTGGCGCACCAGCCCAATCAGGAACACCACATCGATCAGCGACGGGTGGTTGGCAATAATCATTTGCCCCGGCCTGCCGAGTTTTTCGGCGCCCTGGATATCGTAGGTCAACACGCCGGCTCGCGCCATGAACCGCACAAAAAACCAGAAGCAGCGACTTACGGTTCGCCGCGCACGCAGGCGGTGGGTCTGCGGATCCCCGGGCAGGCAGTTGAGCACGGGGAAAATCACCAGACGCAGGCACAGCCCGCCCAGCCCGAACAGGGCGAAGCTTGCGGCGGTCGCCAGCAGTCGCCAGTAATAGGCGTCGCGGCTCTTTTCGGTCAAGGGTTGCGTTGCCAGGTCCATACACGATTTTTCCACGCATGTTGGCAGGTAGTCTGCTGGCCGAGCAGGGTATGCAAGAGATTCAGGGCATGGGGCCAGTGAGCGTTTGACACTTTATCCGTAGCGCTGTTCAGGGACAGCTGCCAATCGTTGCCGGGTGTGATCAGAAGGCCCAGTGCATAAGGGAACGGCACGTCGTCGATCCACCGCGAGTAGGCCTGCGGCGGCTGTTCTTCGGTGATCACCAGCAACACGGCCGGCGCGCCTTCGCCGATCAACGCCACGGCTTCCAGCATGCCGTGTTCAAGCCCGTCGCCGGCAGCAGCCAGGGCGGTCATCTCGCTGGTCTCTGCGCGCATGATCGACCACAGTCCAATGATCGCGTTGTGCACGGACAGGCTGAACTGGGTCGGTGACAGCGGCTGATCGGCGGCCAGGTCGCTAAGGATGTCGAACGTGCGCGGTGTTTCACCATGGCGGGAAACAAAGACCAGAGGCAGGTCTTTGCGACCATCGGCCAGCGGCCAGCCGACACTGAAGGCCATGCGCGCCAGGCGGCTGAGCCGGCGTCGCTGCATGGCGGGCAGAAATGAGACGTCCGGGGCTGCATCGCTGGCCTGCAGGACCACCGGTTGGCGACTCCAGGCCTGCCAATCGTCCACGCTTTCGAGCCCAGGGGCCCATGCGCGCCATTGGGCGATGTTGAAATTGATCACAGACATTCATCCCGCCCTGAGGGCTTTTTTGACGCGGTGAGTCACGGAACCAGCGACAAGCATGGCGCGGCGTCAAGCGCCAGGTGGCGCGCATTATCCCGGTGCAGCCAGCGGGTAGCAAATGCTGGTTACATTTTGCTCAAGGAAAATGGACCGGCTGGTTCCTCGGTAAATATCATTTGGCATTATCCATATCGGGACCAGCGTGTATGTCGGCTTGATCCGATCATCCTGTCTGATCTTGGCCCTTTTTTATTCAGAGTTTTCGCATGACCCTGTAGTCCAATTCCCAACGAGGTAGCGAAGCGACGCTTGGGACCACTACACTCGGTCATTCTTTGATACACGGAGGTTTCGACATGCGGCGCGTGGTGTTTAATCAAAAAGGTGGCGTAGGCAAATCCAGCATTGCCTGCAATCTGGCGGCGGTCAGCGCCAGCGAGGGCTATCGCACCCTATTGGTGGATCTCGATGCCCAAGCCAACTCCACTCAATACCTGACCGGACTTACCGGCAATGATATCCCGATGGGAATTGCCGATTTTTTCAAGCAAACCCTGTCCTCCGGGCCGTTTTCCAAGAAAAACCAGGTCGATATCTACGAAACACCCTTCGATAACCTCCATGTCATTACCGCCACCGCAGAATTGGCGGACTTGCAGCCCAAGCTCGAGGCGAAACACAAGATCAACAAGCTGCGCAAACTGCTGGACGAGTTATCCGAGGATTACGACAGGATCTACCTGGACACGCCCCCGGCTCTTAACTTCTATGCGGTATCGGCGCTGATTGCCGCCGATCGCGTGCTCATACCCTTCGATTGCGACAGCTTCTCGCGTCAGGCGCTTTATGGGTTATTGGCGGAGATCGAAGAGTTGAAGGAAGACCACAACGAGGGCCTGGAAGTAGAAGGCATTGTGGTCAACCAGTTCCAGGCCCGCGCGAGCCTGCCCCAGCAAATTCTTGACGAGCTGATCGCTGAAGGGTTGCCGGTGCTGCCGGTATACCTGGGCACGTCGGTGCGGATGCGTGAGTCGCACCAGGCCAATACGCCGCTGATTCATCTGGACCCACGGCACAAGTTGACCCGGCAGTTTGTGGAGCTGCATAACCTGCTGGAAAACGCCTGAAGATCAAAAGATCGCAGCCTCGGCAGCTCCTGCAGGGTCCGAGATGGACCATGGTTCTGTAGGAGCTGCCGAAGGCTGCGATCTTTTAGGCGGTGGTCAGATCCCCTGGCTACGCAACCAGCTCATCAACTGTGGCAATGCAAACGCCCCGCTCTGGCGCGCCACTTCCCGCCCGTTCTTGAACAGAATCAAGCTGGGAATCGAGCGAATCCCCAGTTGAGCCGACAACTGCTGGTTGGCCTCGCTGTCCAGCTTGGCCAGCCGGCATTTGCCTGCCAGTTGCGCGGCCGCCTGTTCGAACACCGGCGCAAATGACTTGCACGGGCCACACCAGTCGGCCCAGACGTCTACCAACAATGGCAAATCACCCTTGATCTGGCTGGCGTAATCACCTTGCTTGAGTTCAAAAGGGCTCTTCAACAACACTGGCGCTTTGCAGCGACCGCATTTCGGCTGATCAGCCAGGCGCCCGGCCGGGATCCGATTGAGCCCGTTGCAATGGGGGCAGGGGATGAGCAGTGGTTCGGTCATGAGCAAGGATCCTGATAAGAAGCCGATTTGACTGATTTGGAGACGTTTACTCCTGTTTTCAATCGTGCAGCGTATTCCGGTGAAACCAGGCTGATTCAAACCGCAGAGGACTTATTTGATGCGCGAGCACGGCCTGAGTCAGAGCGAACGTGCGGGTGTGGGAGCGCAGTCGGTCGTGTCGGAAATCCTGAGCGGCAAGCGTCAGCTCAACCTGCGGCAGGTCCGCTGGCTGGCTGAACGCTTCGGGGTGTCGATCGAAACGTTTATCTGACAACCATCACGAAGAACAACTGATCTCCAGATGCTTGCCCCACTCTGGCGGCCGTTCGGCGTAGGCCTCCATCCCTGGCTGCTGCTCGAATGGATTGCTCAGCACCGCATGCAGTCGGCGGACTTCTGAATAGTCCCCGCTCTCGGCAGCATCGATGGCTTTCTGTGCCAGGTAGTTGCGCAGGATATACAGCGGGTTCACCGCATGCATCCGTTGGCGGCGTTGTTCCTGATCGACCGTGCCTTCGCGAGCAACCCGCGCAACATACAGCTCGGCCCAGGCATCGAAGCCCTTGATGTCGACAAAGTCATCGCGCAATCGGGCGACGGCCAGCTCCGGTGATTCATCGCCGAGGCGGCGAAAGAACAGGGTGTAGTCGACCGCGCTGTTCTGCATCAGTTGCAGCAGGTGTTCGAGCAGTTTCTGGTCATCGTCCTCGGCGGTAGTCAGGCCGAGCCGGCGGCGCATCAGGTCCAGGTAATGGGCCTGGTACAGCGGCAGGTACAGGCCGAGGGTTTCTCGCAGGGCCTCGACGCTGATGAACGGCGTCAGCGCCTGGGCCAGCGCGCTGAGGTTCCACTGGCCGATCGGCACCTGATTGCTGAAGGAATAACGGCCCTGATCATCGGAGTGGTTACAGATGAAGTTGGCATCGAAGTCATCCAGGAATGCGAAAGGCCCGAAGTCGAAGGTGATGCCCAGGATCGACATGTTATCGGTGTTCATCACCCCATGGCAGAAGCCGTAGGCCTGCCACTTGGCGATCAGCTCGGCATTGCGTTCGACGATCTCGCGAAACATCGCCAGGTAGGGTTCGGGCTGTTCCAGGCATTCGGGAAAGTGCATGGAGAGTACATGCTGGCCCAGCTCGTCCTGCTGTTCGGGACGCTTGGTGTAGTAGAAATACTCGAAATGCCCGAAGCGGATGTGGCTGGGTGACAGGCGCAGGACCATGGCCGCGCGTTCCTGCTTTTCGCGCCAGACCGGGGTGTCCGAGCCGATCACGCACAACGCGCGGGTCGTGGGAATGTTCAGGGCGTGCAGGGCTTCCGAGGCGAGGAATTCGCGGATCGAGGAACGCAGGACTGCGCGACCATCACCCATGCGCGAAAACGGCGTCTGGCCGGCGCCCTTGAGGTGCAGGTCCCAGTGCTCGCCGGCCTGGTTATAGACCTCGCCGAGCAATAGACCGCGACCGTCGCCCAGCTGGGGGTTGTAGGAGCCGAACTGATGGCCGGAGTACACCATCGCCCTGGGCACTGCGTCGGCCCAGAGCTTGTGGCCGCTGAACAGCTCGGCAAACTCCCGGGTCTGAGCTACGGCCGGGTCGAGGTCGAGCAGCGCCATGGCAGAAGGGCTGACCACCACCAGGCGTGGATTGTCGATCGGCTCGGGCAACACATGGGCAGAAAACGCGTCGCCCAAGCGGGCGAAGCGATTATCGAAGGTCAGTTCGTCGAGGGCTTTCACCGGCCATCTCCAGCAGAATGTCCGAGCATTCTGCTAGGGATAGGCGGGTTAGTCGAGCTTGGCGGCAGGCGGTTCCTGCGGTGGTTTGCCATCGACCAGCGGCACAATGGTTTTGGCTTCCGGTTCAATCGGCACCATCTTGTATTCCTGGCCGTGGAGGTTCTTGAGGTAGACCTCCATCTGCCGGAACGAAATGTTGATGTGCTGTTTCTTGAACTCGCGATTGATGAAGCGGTTGACCTCGTCGAGCACCGGGTTGCGGTCGCCAAGGTCACGCACATGCATGCGCAACTCATGGTCGAGGGTGCTCTCGCCGAAGTTGAGGAAGTACACATGGGGTTCGGGATCCTTCAGGACCCGCGGGTTTTCCCCGGCAGCCTTGAGCAGCAGCTCTTTGACCAGGTCCAGGTCCGAACCGTAGTCGACGCCAAGCTTGAGCGTCACCCGGGTGATGGTGTCCGTCAGGGACCAGTTGATCAGTTGGCCGGTAATGAACGTCTTGTTCGGGACGATGATGTCCTTGCGGTCGAAGTCGGTGATGGTGGTGGCGCGGATGCGGATCTTGCTCACCGTACCCGACAGGTTGCCGATGGTGATGGTGTCGCCAATCCGCACGGGACGTTCGAACAGGATCATGATGCCGGAGATGAAGTTGGCGAAGATCTCCTGCATACCAAAACCCAGGCCGACCGATAGCGCTGCCACCAGCCATTGCAATTTGTCCCAGCTCACCCCAAGGGTCGACAGGGTCGAGACGAAACCGACGCCTGCAATCACATAGGACAACAGCGTGGTGGTGGCGTAGGCACTGCCCTGCGCCAGGTTCAGCTTGGACAACACCAGCACTTCGAGCAGCCCCGGCAAGTTGCGAGCGAGGGCGAAGGTAATACCGATGATGATCAGTGCGCCGAGCATGTCGCCGATGCTGATAGGCACCATGCTCATGTTGGCGCCGGTGCCGCTGGTGTATTCGTATAGGGTAATGTTGTCCAGATACGAGAACACGGTGATCAGGTCCGACCAGACCCAGTACAGCGCTGCCATGAACCCGCCCAGCAACGCCAGGCGGATCAGGCGCAGCGACTGTTCGTTGACCTTCTCGATGTCCAGGGTCGGCTCTTCGATCACCGCCTCGCCATCACCCGCTTCCTTGGCGGCCTGGCGCTTGGCCAGGGCGCGCTGATAGGCCAGGCGTCGGGCGGCAACGCTGAGGCCGCGCACGAACGTAGCTTCAATGACCAGCCAGAACATCAGCAGGTACAACGTGTTGATCAGCCGATCACTGAGTTTGAGCGCCGTGTAGTAATAGCCAAAGCACACCGCGACGAACAGCGCGATGGGCAGCGCGGTAAACAGGATGCCCACGGCCTTGCGGAACAGCGAGGCATTCTGGTGAGTCGGGCTGCTGATCAGCAGGCGGCTGAGCAACCAGGCCATTAGCGCATAACAGGTCAGCACCACCGGCATGCCCAGCACATCATCGGCCAGCGCCGCCGGTTGCAGCTCGGCGACCGCCACCACGGCAACCAGGGCCATCACGACCAAACCGAGTCGACGCACCCAGCCCTGCAGGAACTCGACCTGTGGCTTCTCCCAGCGGAAATGCAGTTCCGCCACGCCACCCGGGGCCAATATGCGGTAGGCGGTGTAGAACACCAGCCAGGCTTGCGCCATCTGCAACAGCGCCGCGCCCATATTGGCGTTCTGCCCGCGGGCGTCGATCTGCAGCGCCAGGCCGCAAAGGGCCAGGCCCAGTGACACCGGCATCGCCAGCAGGATGTTGATCAAAATAGCCTGCGGCGTGTGCCACTGACTGTCACGCTTGAAGTGGCCGATGTCCTGGTGAACCTTGTTCAAGCGGGCATACAGGCTCTTGCGGCGCCACAGCAGCGCGCCGATCAGCAATGCCAGGGGCAGGAACAGCAATGGTCGCTGGGTCAGCCCGTCGGACAGTTCGCTCAGGCTCGAAGCCCACGGCAGGGTGGTGACCTGACGCTGCAGGCGCTCCGGCACGCCGTGCATCCACTCGAAGTCCAGTGGCTTGTTGCTTGGGATCCAGAACATCTGCTCGTCGAGGGTGGCGCGCAGGTTTTGCGCGGTACTCAGCAGTTGTTTCTGGTTGAGTTGCAGGGTAATGGATTCGTTGAGTACGGCACTCAGTTCGCGGTTCAGCCGCTCCAGCAGGTCCGCCCGGGTATTGGCCAGTTCCAGCAGGCTCTTGCGCAACTGCGGGGTAACCTGTTCCGGCTGTTGGGTGGACAGCAGGTTGTCGACATAGATGGTCGGGTTGCTCAGCAGCTCCCGTTGCTGGCTGACATCAAACTGATACAGACGGATGTCGGCGATCTGGTCCGCCAGATCGCGGTCCAGCTTGAGCCGCGGCAAAGCCTGTTTCTGCTTGTAGAGGATTTTTGACAGCAGCAGGCTGCCCTTGAGCACGTTGATCTGCTCGTCCAGGGCCGAGTCGCTCTGGGTGACGCTGTCGAGTTGCTGTTTGGTCTGCAGGTTCTGTTGGGTGACGATGTTGAGACGGTCGGTGGTTTTGAGCAGGTAGTCGGACAGCTTCAAGTTGATCGAGCTTTCCGTGGCCAGCAAACTGCTGCCCCCGGCTTTTTGTGCCTCGATGGACTGTTGCGTCACCGTCTCCTGGGACTGTGCCAGGCGCTTCTGGTTGATCAGGTTCTGCAGCTCCTGGATTTCCTGATCCAGGCGATCCGATTTCTCGGTAAGCAAGTCATGCTGGCTGTTACCCAGGTCCTGCAACTGGCTGTTGCCCGCCAATTCCTGGCGACGCAGGGGGATCAGCGCGTTGAGTGCCGCAAGTTCGGCGTTGAGCTGGTCGCGCTGTTCGCCGCTCAGGGTTTTACCCGCGTCCTTGCCGGCCTTGAGGATGTTGTTGATCTGCTGGATGCGGGTCTGGCTGGCGGAGATTTCTGCCTGGGCACGCTCGGGCCGGGTCTGGGCGGTGATGACCAGGCTGTTGGCATCGGCGAGGGCTTTTTGCAGATCGCTCTGTTGGGTAGAGCGCTCGGTGAGCATTTGCTCCAGCTGCTGGATCGACAGGTTGGCGAAGCGCTGCTCCACCGGCAGGACCTTGGTGCCCTTGAGGCGCACCAGTTCGCGCTGGTTTTCTATGTTCTGCTTGGGCGCGGTAGCCAGCTGCTGCTTGAGCGCTGCCAGTTTCTGCTCGTAATCGCGCTGATTACCCAGCTGGGTGAGGGTGTTTTGCAGGATGCTCTGCAGGGCCTTCTGATCGGCTTCCGGCAGCTTGCGGTCGGCAATCTTGTCCAGGCTCGCCTGCACGGCTTCGCTGGTGGGCGGTTCGGCGGCTTGCAGCGTACCGACAGAGAGGCTCAAGCCCAGCAGGGCCATGAAGAAATAGGTGCGCAGGGTTGACATAGAGACCGATCGAAAGCTGGCGAAGTGTGGAGTTTAGAGGAAGAGTCCCGGACCCGGGCGACTTCCTTCGGGGAATCTGACGCCGACTTTGCCAATCTTGTTCCCGTCCATGACCGCGACGGTCCAGATGGTGTTGTTCCACTCCACCTGGTCACCCACTACTGGCGCGCCGCCAACTTTTTGCGCGATGAAGCGGCCCAGGGACATGTCCGGATCGATGCCTTCGACCTTCAACCCGTACAGGGCCGCAACCGCAGCCAGCTGGGCATCTCCTTCGAGTACGAAGTCGCCGAAAAAGCGCAAATCCAGCCCCCGTTGCGGGGCCTGGCTGAAGAGTTTTCCAAGCGCCGGGAGGTTGTGTTCGTGGCCGATAACACAGAGCAAATCATCGACTTCCAGCACCGTACTACCCGACGGATGGAGCAGTTGCTGGCCACGAAACAGGGCCGCAATGCGCGTGCCTTCGGGCATTTTCAGCTCGCGAAGGGGCGAGCCGATGCACCATTTCTCGGCCCCAAGGCGATAAACGAACAGCTCCCATTCGCTGGTCACATGCACTTCCAGCGCGGCCCGGGAAATCGGCAACGGCTCAGGTGGAACGGTGACCTTGAGCAACTTCGCCACCCAGGGCAGGCTCGTGCCCTGCACCAGCAGCGACACCAGTACGATAAAGAATGCGAGGTTGAAGTAGAGCTGGGCGTTGGGCAGGCCGGCCATCAGCGGGAACACCGCCAGGATGATCGGCACCGCGCCGCGCAGCCCCACCCAGGAGATAAAGGCTTTTTCGCGGCCGTGGAAGGCCTTGAATGGCAGCAGGCCAACCATCACCGACAGCGGCCGTGCAAACAGGATCATCCACAGCGCCAGGCCCAGGGCGGGCAAGGCGATCGGCAGCAAGTCGTGTGGCGTTACCAGCAGGCCGAGCACCAGGAACATCCCGATCTGCGCCAGCCACGCCATGCCGTCGAGCATGTGCAGGATACCGTGACGGCTGCGCACCGGACGGTTGCCGATCACCAGGCCACACAGGTACACCGCGAGGAAGCCGCTGCCGTGCAGCGCGTTGGTCAGCGCGAACACCGCAAGCCCGCCAGCGATCACCAGGATCGGGTACAGGCCGTTGGCCAGGTTGATTCGGTTGACCAGCTGCAACATGACCCAGCCGCCACCCAGGCCAATGACGCCGCCGATGCCGAACTCGCGCACCAGATGCCCCAGCAGGTTCCAGTGCAGCCCGGTCTCGCCGCTGGCAAGCATGTCGATGAGGGTGACGGTGAGGAACACCGCCATCGGGTCGTTGCTGCCGGATTCGATCTCGAGGCTGGCGCTTACCCGCTCGTTCAGGCCCTTGCCGCCCAGCAGCGAGAACACCGCCGCCGCATCGGTGGAGCCGACGATGGCGCCGATCAGCAAGCCCTGGATCATGTTCAGGTCGAACAGCCAGGCGGCCGCCATGCCGGTCAAGCCAGTGGTGATCAGCACCCCGACCGTGGCCAGGGACAGTGCTGGCCACAAGGCCACGCGGAAACTGGACACCCTTGTTCGCAGGCCACCGTCGAGCAAGATGACGGCCAGTGCCAGGTTGCCGACCAGATAGGCTGTGGGGTAGTTATCGAAAATGATACCGCCGCCGTCGACCCCGGCCGCCATGCCCACCGCCAGGATGATCACCAGGATAGGGATGCCCAGGCGCGACGAAAGTGAACTCACCAGAATGCTCGCACCTACCAGCAACGCGCCGATCAAGAACAGGCTGTTGATGGTCGTCGCATTCAAAGGCAGTACTCCAGGAAAGCTGAAAGGCGGGCACAAACTGACCATGCAGTCTGCGTGCCAGCGATTCTAACCTGTTGAAATGTGATGCTGTCAAAAAGCTTTTGCGGATCAATGCCCAACAGCTGAATCCGCCTTGGCGCAGTCCCCCGTGGGAGCTGGGAAGCCAGCTCCCACGGGGGACTGCCTTGGCGTGTTAAAGGTGGAAGCGTCCCACCATTCCATTCAGATCAACCGCCAGGCGCGATAGCTCATTACTGGCCGCGCTGGTCTGGCTCGCCCCGGTTGCCGACTGCACCGACAGGTCCCGGATGTTCACCAGGTTGCGATCCACTTCCCGCGCCACCTGCGCCTGTTCTTCCGCCGCGCTGGCGATCACCAGGTTGCGCTCGTTGATCTCGACAATGGCATTGTTGATCGTGTCCAGCGACAGTCCGGCTCCGCGGGCAATGTTCAGGGTCGATTCGGCACGCTCGGTGCTGTTGCGCATCGAATTCACCGCATGCTCGGTACCGCTCTGGATGCTGCCGATCATGCGTTCGATTTCGCTGGTCGATTGCTGCGTACGATGGGCCAGTGCACGAACTTCGTCCGCCACCACGGCAAAACCGCGACCGGCCTCACCGGCGCGGGCCGCTTCGATCGCGGCGTTCAGCGCCAGCAGGTTGGTCTGGTCAGCCAGCCCACGAATCACATCCAGGACTTTGCCAATATCCCTGGACTCGTTGGCCAGGTCGCCGATCAGGCTTGCGGTGCTCTGCACGTCGGCGCTCATGCGTTCAATGGCGCTGACGGTTTCCTGAACCAGGTCGCGGCCGTCGCCGGCAGAGGTGGTGGCGTTTTTCGACGCTTCGGAGGTGCTGACCGCGTTGCGTGCAACTTCTTCAACGGCGCTGGTCATTTCGTTCACCGCAGTGGCGGCCTGTTCGATTTCGTTGTTCTGCTGGGTCAGGCCGCGGGCGCTTTCATCGGTGACGCTGTTGAGCTCTTCAGCGGCGGAGGCCAGTTGAGTCGCCGAACCGGAAATTCGCTGCAACGTGTCGCGCAGTTTTTCCTGCATCTTCGACATGGCCAGCAACAGGCGGCCGGCTTCATCTTCGCCATCGACGGTGATCGGGCGAGTCAGGTTGCCCTCGGCGATGGCTTCGGCAGCATGCAGGGCATTGGCGATCGGCTTGGTAATGCTGTTGGTCAACAACCAGGCGAACAGCAGCGTCAGGCCTGAGGCCAGGACCAGCAGCCCGACAACCAGGTTGAATGCTGAGGAATACTGCTCGGCAGCTTCGTGGCTCGTTTCAGCGATCTGCTGGGTATTGATCTCCAGCAACCTGGCGAGTGCCGTGTTGACCGCCTCGGAATTGGCCAGCAATTCGGTGTTGAGCATTTTGCGCAGGTCTTCGACCTGATTGTTGCGCGACAGGCTCTTCATCTGCTCCTCAAGCTGACGGTATTGCCCCAGCAGTTGCAGGTACTGGTCGTAGGCTGCCCGCTCGACCGGCCCGTCGATCAGCGGTTCATAGACTTTCTGCGCCGCGCGGATCTGCTGATGACGCAGCTCGAACAGCTCATAGGTTTTCTGCTGCACGTCGGGTTCGCGGTTGGTCAGCAAGCGGTAGGACAGGACCCGCAGGCGCAGCGTCAATTGCGTGAACTCGTCGAGGCTTTTCACGCTAGGCACGCTGGCGGAGGCGATGTCTTCGCCCGCCGCGCGGATCTTGCTCATCTGGTTCAAGGCAAACACCCCCAGAACCAGCATCAAACCGCCAATCAGGGCAAAACCGAGGAAGGCCCGCGGAGCGATATTCATATTACGAAGAGACATGGTGTGTACCGGAAAAGGCGCATCCATGCGGCGCTGAGACTGTCGTATGGAGGGCTTATCGGTCATCAGACTGAAGTCTTGAGTGCCTGTGCGTATTTGTCGCATCCACAGCACACTCCCTGTAGGAGCTCGCTCGCGATGGTCGTGAACGATGACGCGAGCATCGAGGGATATGCGGTGGTCTTTCGTTCGTTGCGAGCAAGCTCGTGCCTGCAACAAGGGTTATCGACGAAGTGCAGGAACCAGATCCGCCAATCACAGTCTTTAAAGCTCGCGAGAAGGGTCGCCCGCCAGGAAAATCAAGGCCTTGCGCCTGAATAACCCTGGCATCCGTGGTGACTTTTCTTTATCGTACGCGCCCTTTGAAAATGCTTGGAAAATCAAAATGTTGGAAGCCTCCCTTAGCCAATTGGAACAGCTGGTCAGCGACCTGGTACAACAGAACCAGGCGTTGCTCGCCACGAACCAGACCCTGAGCGCAGAATTGGCCCAGGCCAAAGATGAAAACGAAAACCTGCAACTGAACCTGATGGAACAGGAAGAGAAACACGGCGCTACCGCAGCGCGTATCCAGGCCCTGGTCGAGCGTGTCAGCGCCGGCCCTGTCAGCGCATGAGTCAGGGTGCCGCCGGGGTAAAAGTCGTCTCCATCCTGGGGGAGGACTATTCGATCAGGGCGCCGGCCGGGGAGGAGCAAACCCTGCTGGACGCCGCCATGATGTTGAAGGCTGCACTGGCTGACACGAAGAAGAGGTACCCGACGCTGATCGGTGACCGGCTGCTCGTGCTGGCGGCGATGAACCTGTGCTCTCAGCAGATCGAGATGCGCAAGCAACACCAGCTCGAACTCGACCGTTATCAAGAGCAAGTCAGCGCCACGGTTGAAGTGATCGCCAAGACCATCAATCAAGCCTGATCGGCTTTGCGCACAACCAAAGAATAAATTGTCGATTGTCTTGTATACAATCGGCACGGCTGTTGCAGTGTTCCAGCCTCTTATTCTTTGGGGGTGCTCCATGCAGTTCTGGCGTCGCAGTATTCAATGGCAACTGATCCTGAGCATGGGTACCGCCCTGCTGGTCAGCGTGCTGATCGTGGTTGGCATTTATACCCTCGTGGTCAATCGTCTGGCCCAGAGTTATCTGGTCGAACAGGCGCTGCCGTCCAGCATCGAAGCGATGCGCAACGACATCGAACGCATCCTTGTTCAACCGCTCACTGCCGCCAAGGACATCGCCAGCAACAGCATGGTGCGCGACTGGCTGGCCGGGGGCGAAAACAGTGCCCAGGCGCCGGGTTTTGTCAGCTACCTGGAAGGTATTCGCGCCGAGCACAAGGCCTTCACTGCATTGATAGTGGGCACCGGGTCCAGCCATTACTACACCGAGAAGGGCCTGGACCGCACGCTCAGCCGTGCCAACCCCAAGGACGCCTGGTTCTACTCATTTCTGGACAGCGAGCAGCCGCGCACGCTCAATATCGACAATGACACCGCGACAGGAGAGTTGGCGCTGTTCATCGACCTCAAGGTCGAGCAGGCCGGTAAGGTCGTGGGCGTTGCAGGGCTTGGCCTGAGCATGAAGGAGCTTTCCGAGCTGATCCACAACTACAGCTTTGGTGAGCGCGGCAAGGTCTACCTGGTGCGTTCCGACGGCTTGATCCAGGTTCATCCCGAAGCTCGGTTCAGTGGCAAACGCACACTGTCCGAGCAGATGGGTGAGGCAGCCGCCCGGTCCGTCATGGGTCAAACAACTGCCACCAGCACTGACTTCATGCGCGAAGACGAAGATTTTCTGGCACTGAGCCTGCCCTTGAGGGATTTGGGCTGGACACTGGTGGCCGAAGTGCCGCAGTCGCAGATCTACGCTGAAGCCCGCCGTGCCATGTGGATGAGTGGCGGCATTGGCCTTGCCGTCGCCCTGGTATGCCTGCTGTTAGTGGTATTGCTGGCCCGTGGCCTGGTGCGGCCGATTCGCCAGGTAACAGCGGCGCTGGTTGCCATCGGTAGCGGTGGTGGAGATTTGACTCAACGTCTGGACTCCAGCCGGGCCGATGAGCTCGGTGATCTGGCGCGGGGCTTCAATCGCTTCCTGGACAGCCAGCGCGACATGATCGGCGAGGTGCTGACGACCAGCGAGCGCCTGCGCACAGCTGTAGGACAGGTTGCCAGGGTCGTGGACAATACCGCCGAGCGTTCCGGCCGCCAGCAGGAAATGACCGACATGGTCGCCACTGCCGTGCATGAGATGGGCCTGACCGTACAGGAAATCGCGCAGAACGCCGGTAACGCTGCCGTCGCGTCGCAAAGTGCACGGGACGAGGCGATGCAGGCGCGGGAAGTGGTGGGCGGGTCCATTCGTCATATCGAGAGCATGTCCGACGAAATTGGCCTCGCCGCGGCAGCTGTGGGTGAGCTGGCGCATCAGGTAGGGTCTATCGATCAGGTGTTGGCGGTGATTCGCGGGATTTCCGAGCAAACTAACCTGTTGGCGCTCAATGCTGCGATTGAAGCGGCTCGCGCTGGCGATATGGGGCGAGGGTTTGCGGTGGTGGCGGATGAGGTGCGCACGTTGGCCCGACGCACGCAGACGTCCACCGATGAGATCCAGCAGATGATCGGCAGCCTGAAGCAAGGCGCGGAGAATGCGGTGTCTTCGATGCATTCCGGACAGGCGGCCACCGGTACCGGCGTTGAGTCAAGCCAGCGGACGGGGGCGTCGTTGACCGCGATTACTGGTCAGGTCGAACGGATCAGCGACATGAACCATCAGGTAGCGACGGCGACCGAAGAGCAGTCGGCAGTCACTGAGGAGATCAACCGCAACGTACAGGGAATTTCCGACCTGGCGCGGGCGACAGCGGGTGAGGTCAGGGCTTGCCGTGAGGATTGCCAGACGTTGCAGCGGTTGGCGGATGATCTGGCGCGGCAGATGGGCAGTTTCAAGCTGAGCTGATTAAGGCGGTGACTGGGTCGACGCCATCGCGGGCAAGCCCGCTCCCACAGGAATCTGTGTTGTTCACGGAGAGGGTGTTCAACACACAGATCCCGTGGGAGCGGGCTTGCCCGCGATTGGATTTGAGCAGCACTACTTTAGGCTTTGGTTAAAACCACTCATCCTGCATCCCAAGGCACGCATCATCCCGGGCCTCAAGAATCGCCAGCTCATGGTGGCAGCCCGGCACTTCCCAGGTGAGGAAGTACCGCGCCGCCTGCAGCTTGCCTTTATAGAAGCTGACATCCGCTGCATTGCCCCTGGCCAAGCCTTCTTCGGCGCGAATCGCCTGCTCCAGCCAGCGCCAGCCGATCACCGTGTGCCCGAACACTTTCAAGTACAGGGCAGAGTTGGCCAGGCTGCTGTTGACCTTGCCTTGACCCAGGTCGGTCAGCAGGCCAATGGTCACGGTTTGCAGGCGCGCCACCAGCTTCTCCAGCGGTTCACGCAACGGCGTTAACGACTCGTAAGCCTGAGCTCGCTCGGCCGTGTTGGCGATCAGGCGGATCAGTTGCTTGAGCCCGGACCCACCGTTCTGCGCCAGCTTGCGCCCCAGTAGATCCAGCGACTGAATACCATGAGTGCCTTCGTGGATCGGATTCAAACGGTTATCGCGGTAGTACTGCTCTACCGGGTATTCGCGGGTGTAACCGTGACCGCCGAGGATCTGGATCGCCAGTTCATTGGCCTTGAGGCAAAACTCCGACGGCCAGGATTTGACGATTGGCGTCAGCAGGTCCAGCAGTTCATGCGCCTGCTTGCGCTCGCTTTCAGTCTCAAGCGTGGTGGTGTCATCGAACAACCGCGCCGCGTACAGGCCGAGGTCGAAAGAGCCTTCCACATACGCCTTCTGCGTCAGCAACATGCGCTTGACGTCGGCGTGCTGGATGATCGCCACGGGTGCGGTATTGGGATCCTTGCTGTCGGGCACCCGGCCCTGTGGCCGCTCGCGCGCGTATTCCAGCGAGTACAGATAGCCGGCGTAGCCGAGCATGACGGCGCCCATGCCGACGCCGATCCGCGCTTCGTTCATCATCTGGAACATGTAGCTCAGGCCGTGGTGCGGTTTGCCCACCAGATAACCCACGCAGTCGCCGGTATCGCCGAAGTTCAGCGCCGTGGACGTTGTGCCGCGCCAGCCCATCTTATGGAACAGACCGGCCAGCAATACATCGTTGCGCTTGCCCAGGCTGCCGTCGTCGTTGACCAGGAATTTGGGGACAATGAATAGCGAAATACCCTTCACCCCGGCCGGCGCGTCCGGCAGTTTGGCCAGCACCATGTGCACGATGTTTTCCGACAGCGGGTGATCGCCGCCGGAAATGAAAATCTTGTTGCCCTTGAGCCGGTAAGTGCCATCGGATGCAGGTTCGGCGCGGGTGCGAATATCCGACAGCGAGGAACCGGCATGGGGTTCGGTCAATGCCATGGTGCCGAAGAAACGGCCGTCGATCATCGGCTGCAGAAAACGCCGCTTTTGCTCGTCGGTGCCGAAGCTTTCGATCAGGTTGGCTGCGCCCATGGTCAGGAACGGGTAAGAGGTGGACGCCGCGTTTGCCGACTGGAAGTGTGCGAAGCAGGCCTGGGACAACAGCGTGGGCAATTGCATGCCACCGGCTTCGAAACTGCGCGCGGCATTGAGGAAACCGGCTTCGAGAAAAGCGTCCACTGCGGGTTTCACTTCCGGGATCAGAATCGCCTGGCCGTCCTCGTAACGGGGTTCGTTCTCGTCGCCCTTGCGGTTGTGCGGCGCAAAGAATTTTTCGGCAATGCTGCGAGCGGTGCCCAGGGCGGCATCGAAGGTCTCACGATTGTGCTCGGCGAAACGCTCGCGCCGGGTCAGGCCTTCGGCATCGAGGACTTCGTACAGCTCGAAAGCCAGATTGCGGGAACTGAGCAACGTCTCGGACATGGCGGCCTACCTTTTTTGGAATGGGCCGAGTCTAGACGCGGGGAGGGCGGGGTGAACAGGAAGATTGATTCTGGTGATGGACAAGTAAAAGATCGCAGCCTTCGGCAGCTCCTACAGGGGATCGAATTTCTCTGTAGGAGCTGCCGAAGGCTGCGATCTTTTGATCTTGCTTCTAAACACCAGGCACCCCCAAAGGGTGCCCGGCTTATCGGTTAACCGATCGTCATCAGGCTGGCGTTACCACCTGCCGCGGCGGTGTTGACGCTCAACGCCCGCTCGATCACCAGACGCTCCAGGGCAATGCTGGTTTCGCCCTGGGACAACCCATGAACGCCAACAATCGCGCCTGCACGCTTGGCCACCTGCTGGCAGACCGCACGCAGCTGGTCGGAATGGCCGTGATGCAGAACCGCATCAAACACCACTTCGTCCTTGCTCCAGTCGGAAACCAGCTTGATGCGAGCCTGTACGTCCTTCGGCAGGCGTGCGAACACGGCCCTCGTCAATTCGGCTTCCGGCCACACGGCCGAACCACCGACTGCCAGCACGGCCGCCAGTTGAGTCAGCAGGTCGCCTTCGACTTCCGCCAGGCACAGTACGTGTTCGCGCGGCAGGATGGCGTAGCTGTTGCGCTCGCCGGTCGGGCCCGCCAGAACACGGGTAATACCGCTCTGCGATTGCGTCGCGAACTGCACGCACAAGGTTGCCAGGTCGGCGAACTTGTTGCTGTCGGCCCAGGCTTTCAGGGCTGTCAGCGGCTTGCTCATGGCGTCGCGCAGGCGAACGTCCGGTGCTGCGAGAGCATCGCCCCGAGCGAAGGATTGTTCGATCGCGTCGGTAGGACGAGTCGACAGCAGGCGGTACAGGTACAGCGGACCACCGGCTTTCGGGCCGGTGCCCGACAGGCCTTCGCCGCCGAACGGTTGAACACCTACGACTGCGCCGACAATGTTGCGGTTGACGTAGACGTTACCGGCGTTGACGTTGTCGATCACCTTGGCGATGGTCTCGTCGATGCGCGTGTGCACGCCCAGGGTCAGGCCGTAGCCGGACGCATTGATCTGCCCGATCAACTGGTCGATGTCCTTGCGCTTGTAACGGACCACGTGCAATACCGGGCCGAAGATCTCCCGTTGCAGCTCGTCGAAGCTTTCCAGCTCGATCAGGGTCGGCATCACGAAGGTGCCGCGTTTGACTTCTTCGCTGTTGGCGATCGCCACCTGGTAAACATTGCGCCCTTTGTCGCGCATGCCCTGGATGTGCTTCTCGATCCCAGCCTTGGCTTCGGCGTCGATCACCGGGCCGATGTCCACGGACAGGCGCTCCGGGTTACCAAGACGGCATTCCGCCATGGCGCCCTTGAGCATTTCGATCACGCGGTCGGCGGAATCTTCCTGCAGGCACAGCACGCGCAGAGCCGAGCAACGTTGGCCGGCGCTGTCGAAGGCCGAGGAAACGACGTCTATGACCACCTGTTCGGTCAGTGCCGAGGAGTCGACGATCATCGCGTTCTGGCCGCCGGTTTCGGCGATCAGCGGGATCGGACGGCCCTGGGCATCCAGGCGACCAGCGACGTTGCGCTGCAGCAAGCGTGCGACTTCGGTGGAGCCGGTGAACATCACGCCTTTGACCCGATCGTCGCCGACCAGGCGGGCACCCACAGTTTCGCCACGGCCCGGCAGCAACTGCAGGACGCCCTCAGGAATGCCGGCCTCCAGCATCAGGCGCACGGCCTGGGCGGCCACCAGCGGAGTTTGCTCGGCAGGCTTGGCCAATACCGGGTTGCCGGCCGCCAGTGCTGCAGCGACCTGGCCGCTGAAGATCGCCAGCGGGAAGTTCCACGGGCTGATGCAGACCACAGGACCCAGTGGGCGATGTGCGTCGTTGGTGAAATCGTTGCGCGCCTGCACCGCGTAATAACGCAGGAAGTCCACGGCTTCACGCACTTCGGCGATGGCGTTGGCGAAAGTCTTGCCGGCTTCGCGAGCCAGCAGGCCCATCAGCGGCTGGATCTCGCCTTCCATCAAGTCGGCGGCACGTTCCAGAATCGCGGCGCGTTCGGCGGGCGGGGTGGCCTGCCAGATCGGTGCCGCGTTCAGGGCGCACTGGATCGCGTTGTCGACGTCTTCGACCGTCGCTTCCTGCACATGGCCGACCACGTCACGCAGATCCGACGGGTTCAGGACCGGCGCAGGGGTTTCAGTGCTGGAGGCGCAACCGAGCATCGGCGCGGCTTTCCAGTTGTTGTGAGCGGTGGCCAGCAGGGCGCAGGACAACGAGGCCAGGCGATGTTCGTTGGCCATGTCGATGCCGCTGGAGTTGGCGCGCTCGGCACCATACAGGTCACGCGGCAGCGGGATACGCGGGTGTGGCAGGCCGAAGCCGCCTTCCAGCGTCGCCATCTGCTCGATGCTGGCCACTGGATCGGCCACCAGCTCCTGGATCGAAATGGACTGGTCGGCGATGCGGTTGACGAACGAGGTGTTCGCGCCGTTTTCCAGCAGGCGACGTACCAGGTACGCCAACAGTGTTTCGTGGGTGCCGACCGGTGCGTATACACGGCACGGACGGTTCAGCTTGCCTTCGGAAACCTTGCCTACAACCTGCTCATACAGCGGTTCGCCCATGCCGTGCAGGCACTGGAATTCGTATTGCCCCGGGTAATAGTTCTGCCCGGCGATATGGTAAATGGCCGACAAGGTGTGGGCGTTGTGCGTGGCGAATTGCGGGTAGATGACTTCCGGTACCGACAGCAGTTTGCGGGCGCAGGCAATGTAGGACACGTCGGTGTACACCTTGCGGGTGTAGACCGGGTAGCCTTCCAGGCCTTCGACCTGTGCGCGCTTGATTTCGCTGTCCCAGTACGCGCCTTTCACCAGGCGGATCATCAGGCGATGACGGCTGCGACGAGCCAGGTCGATCACGTAGTCGATCACGTAAGGGCAACGTTTCTGGTAAGCCTGGATCACGAAGCCGATGCCGTTCCAGCCGGTCAGTTGCGGCTCGAAGCACAGGCGCTCCAGCAGGTCCAGCGACAGCTCGAGGCGGTCGGCTTCTTCGGCATCGATGTTCAGGCCGATGTCGTACTGCTTGGCCAGCAAGGTCAGCGACAGCAGGCGCGGATACAGTTCTTCCATCACGCGCTCGTACTGCGCCCGGCTGTAACGCGGGTGCAGTGCCGACAACTTGATGGAGATACCCGGACCTTCATAAATCCCACGACCGTGGGATGCTTTGCCGATCGAGTGGATGGCCTGTTCGTACGACGCCAGGTATTTCTGCGCGTCGTGCTCGGTGAGCGCGGCTTCACCCAGCATGTCGTATGAATAGCGGAAGCCTTTGGCTTCGAACTTGCTCGCATTGGCCAGGGCTTCAGCAATGGTTTCGCCGGTGACGAACTGCTCGCCCATCAGGCGCATGGCCATGTCGACGCCCTTGCGGATCATCGGCTCGCCGCTCTTGCCGATGATGCGGCTCAGGGACGAAGTCAGGCCGGCTTCATTGTGGGTGGAGACCAGTTTGCCGGTCAGCAGCAAGCCCCAGGTGGCAGCGTTAACGAACAGCGAAGGGCTGTTGCCAAGGTGCGGGTGCCAGTTGCCAGTGCTGATCTTGTCGCGGATCAGTGCGTCACGTGTGCCTTTGTCCGGGATACGCAGTAGCGCTTCGGCCAGGCACATCAATGCCACGCCTTCCTGGGAAGACAGGGAAAATTCCTGCAGCAGGCCCTGGACAATCCCGGCCCGGCCGCCGGCGCTCTTCTGGTTGCGCAGTTTTTCCGCAATCGAGGCGGCGAGTTTGTTGGTGGCTTCGGCCATGCTCGCTGGCAGGCGAGCCTGCTCGATCAGCATCGGCACGACTTCTGGCTCAGGGCGGCGGTAGGCGGCAGTGATCGAGGCGCGCAGTACCGATTGCGGCAAGATGCTTTCAGCAAATTCCAGGAAGCACTGATGAGCATGATCCAGAGGCGCATCGACGGCGTCGTCGGAATCCTTGGTCAAACCGTTCAGTTCGGTCAGGGTTGCACCACCCTCGAGTTTCTCCAGGTAATTGAAGATGGCCTGCTTGATCAGCCAGTGCGGCGTGCGATCAATCGAGGTCGCGGCAGCCTTCAGGCGTTCGCGGGTCGGGTCGTCAAGTTTGACCCCAAGAGTGGTGGTAGCCATATTTTTATCCTCATGTTTGCCACAACTGCGTGGCATCAGCTGGCGGCAAGATTAGCCCTGCACTGATCGAGGTGCAACCGGGTGCAACCCTTTTTTTGTCGGAATTACAGGCAGTTCGTCAGGAAATAAATTCCGGTACGAACGTACTGCTCCTGCTTGGTGCTTTTACTTATAGCAATCGTTGAAAACCGCCCTAAAAGGGAGCAAGAAACGGCATTTGGCAAATAATTCCGACTAGGTGCAACTTATTCACGAGAAACAGGTTGCACCTTATTTGCTTTGTTGAATAGCATTCGCGGCGAAGGTGCAACCGGCTCCAAAGTCAGGTGTGCCGGCTGATGGCTTTCCTGGGGAAACATCAGTCATAAATGCGCGGGATCCACAATCGTCTGTCAAACGTCGTCGTTTGCGAGCGGTTAGCCAAAACCGCCGCTACATAAAAACAAAGCCAGGGCGTAACTTAATGAGCGTTAGCAATCCAACCCTGATCACGTTCGTGATCTACATCGCAGCAATGGTGCTGATCGGCTTTATGGCCTATCGCTCCACCAACAACCTTTCCGACTACATTCTGGGCGGTCGTAGCCTGGGCAGCGTGGTAACCGCATTGTCCGCCGGCGCCTCCGATATGAGCGGCTGGTTGCTGATGGGCCTGCCGGGCGCTATCTACATGTCCGGTCTCTCCGAAAGCTGGATCGCCATCGGCCTGATCATCGGTGCCTACCTGAACTGGCTGTTCGTCGCCGGCCGTCTGCGTGTGCAGACCGAGCACAACGGCGATGCGCTGACCCTGCCGGACTACTTCTCCAGCCGTTTTGAAGACAAAAGCGGCCTGCTGCGGATTATCTCGGCGGTCGTGATTCTGGTGTTCTTCACCATCTATTGCGCATCCGGCATCGTGGCTGGCGCCCGTCTGTTCGAAAGCACCTTCGGCATGTCCTACGAGACTGCGCTGTGGGCCGGTGCTGCGGCGACTATTGCCTACACCTTTGTGGGTGGTTTCCTGGCAGTGAGCTGGACCGACACCGTGCAAGCCACGCTGATGATCTTCGCCCTGCTGCTGACGCCAATCATCGTGCTGCTGGCCACCGGCGGCGTCGACACCACGTTCCTGGCCATCGAAGCACAAGATCCAAGCAACTTCGACATGCTGAAAAACACCACCTTCATCGGCATCATCTCGCTGATGGGCTGGGGCCTGGGTTACTTCGGCCAGCCGCACATCCTCGCGCGTTTCATGGCGGCGGATTCGGTCAAGTCGATCGCCAAGGCGCGTCGCATCTCCATGGCCTGGATGATCCTGTGCCTGGGAGGCACCGTGGCTGTCGGTTTCTTCGGCATTGCGTACTTCTCGGCACACCCTGAACTGGCCGGTCCCGTGACTGAAAACCACGAGCGCGTGTTCATCGAACTGGCGAAAATCCTCTTCAACCCATGGATCGCCGGTGTACTGCTGTCGGCCATTCTTGCGGCGGTGATGAGCACCCTGAGCTGCCAGCTGCTGGTGTGCTCGAGCGCCCTGACCGAAGACTTCTACAAGACCTTCCTGCGTAAATCCGCTTCCCAGGTCGAGCTGGTCTGGGTCGGCCGCGCCATGGTGCTGCTGGTTGCCCTGATCGCCATCGCGATGGCCGCCAACCCGGAAAACCGCGTACTGGGCCTGGTGAGCTATGCCTGGGCCGGTTTTGGTGCTGCGTTCGGTCCGGTTGTGCTGATTTCCGTGATCTGGAAAGACATGACCCGCAACGGCGCACTGGCCGGTATCCTGGTCGGCGCGATCACCGTGATCGTGTGGAAGCACTTCGAACTGCTGGGCCTGTACGAAATCATCCCGGGCTTTATCTTCGCCAGCCTGGCGATCTACATCGTCAGCAAGCTCGGCGCACCGACGGCGGGCATGCTGCAGCGCTTCGCCGCAGCCGAGGCAGATTTCCGCCTGAACAAGTAATTGCGATGAGCTGATGCTCTGAGCCTTTGCCGAACTTGAAAACGGCCCGCTTCCTCTGGAGGTGGGCCGTTTTTTTATGCCCCCGAGGCGCGAAGTGGGCGTGCTCAGCCCGCTCGGCCGCGAAGCCCTGACGTTACGCTCGGTACAGGGTAAACTTGCCGGCCTGCGCAGGAGCAATCATGAATTATCGTCACGCCTTCCATGCCGGCAATCACGCCGACGTGTTCAAACACCTGACCTTGACCCGCCTCATCGCCCTGATGTCGCGCAAGGAGCAGCCGTTTGCCTATCTCGATACCCACGCCGGTATCGGCCTGTATGACCTGCAGGGTGATCAGGCCAGCCGAACCGGCGAGTACCTTGAAGGCATTGCGCGTCTTTGGGATCAACCGGACTTGCCGGCATTGACCGCCGATTACATGAAGGTGTTGCATGACATGAACCCGGATGGCCAGTTGCGCTTTTACCCGGGGTCGCCGGAGCTGGCGCGGCGTCTTACGCGACCGCAGGATCGGGTAATGCTCAACGAGAAGCACCCCGAGGATGGCCTGTTGCTCAAGGACAACATGGCCGGCGATCGACGGGTCAAGGTGCACCTGGGCGAGGGCTGGCATGTGCCTAGGGCCATGTTGCCGGTTCAGGAGAAGCGTGCGGTGATGTTGATCGACCCGCCGTTCGAGCAGCTGGATGAGATGCAGCGCTGTGCGGCGTCGCTGAAAGAGGCTATCGGCCGGATGCGCCAGACGGTGGCGGCGATCTGGTATCCGGTCAAGGACCAGCGCATGTTGCGGCGCTTCTATCAAGACCTCGCAGGCACCGGCGCGCCGAAGTTGTTGCGGGTAGAGTTGCTGGTGCATCCACTGGATACGCCAAACAGCTTGAACGGCTCCGGGCTGGCGATTGCCAATCCGCCATGGGGGCTCGAGGAGGAGTTGCGCGAGTTGCTGCCGTGGTTGGCGCAAAAGCTTGGGCAGACCCAGGGCGGCTGGCAGATGGACTGGTTGATCGCCGAATAATAGCGGCGATCTAACACCCGTCTAGGAGCGAGCTTGCTCGCGAGAAGCCAGTGAGCACTGCGGGGTATCAGGTTTCCCGCGTTATCGTTGACGACCATCGCCAGCAAGCTGGCTCCTACAGGGGGAAGCGGTGTCCGATCAGATCGGGCAAGTCACGCCAGTGCCGCCGATCCCGCAATACCCTTCAGGGTTTTTCGCCAGGTACTGCTGGTGATACGCCTCGGCGAAATAGACCGTCGGCGCTTCTTCGATTTCGGTGGTGATGGTGCCTTTGCCGGCTTTGGTCAGCTCAGCCTGAAACACTTTCGCGCTGGCCTTGGCCGCTTCCAGTTGAGTCGGGTTGGTGGCATAGATCACCGAGCGATACTGCGTGCCGATGTCGTTGCCCTGGCGCATGCCTTGAGTCGGGTTGTGCAGCTCCCAGAACATTTTCAGCAGCGCTTCGTAGCTGACCTTCGCCGGTTCGTAGACCACCAGAACCACTTCGCTGTGGCCAGTCAGGCCCGAGCAGACCTCTTCGTACGTGGGGTTGGGCGTGAAGCCGCCGGCGTAACCGACCACCGTACTGACCACGCCTTCGCGCTGCCAGAATTTGCGTTCCGCACCCCAGAAGCAGCCCAGGCCGAAGATCGCGAAATCCACGTCGGTGACGAACGGGCCCAGCAGCGGGGCGTCGTGGACGAAATGTTTCTCCGGCAGGGACATAGGGGTTTCGCGGCCAGGCAGAGCTTGTTCTTTAGTCGGGAGCACGTTTTTATTCACCAGTATTTCCGAGCGCAGAACCATGATCAGTCCTCTCAGTCAGGTTGGATGTAATAGGTAGACCACCAGTGTGCCCAATGATGCCGTTTAACGCACTACCCCTGTAGGAGTGAGCCTGCTCGCAATACGGTACGTCAGTGACGTGGACGCTGGCTGACACGACGCTATCGCCAGCAGGCTGGCTCCCACATGGGCGTCTCAGGCAATCGGGCCACGTGGATAGCGTTTGAGCTTCTCGATCAGCTCGCTGCCCGGGATTGGCCGGTCGAACAGGTAGCCCTGACCGACGTCACAGCGGTGGCGGCGCAGGAAGGCCAGCTGCTCGGCGGTCTCTATGCCTTCGGCTACTACTTTGAGCTTCAGGTTGTGGGCCATGGCGATCACTGCGGAGGTGATTTCCATGTCGTCCTGGTTGTCCGGGATTTCGTGGATGAAGCTTCGATCGATCTTGATGATATCGATCGGGAATTTTTTCAGGTAGCTGAGCGACGAATAGCCGGTGCCGAAGTCATCCATGGCCAGGGTCAGGCCCAGGCGCTTGAGCTGGTCGAGTTGCAAGTGCGTGTCTTCGGTCGCTTCGAGCAGCAGGCCTTCCGTCAGTTCCAGCTCCAGCAGATTGGGCGGCAGCGCTTCTTCCTTGAGGATATTGGCGATGGATGCCACCAGGTCAGGGTCGGAGAACTGCTTGGGCGACAGGTTGATCGCTACCTGCAAATTGCCCAGGCCGGCTGCAGTCAGGTCTTTGCTCATGCGGCAGGCCTGGCGTGCAATCCATTTGCCGATCGGAATGATCAGGCCGGTTTCCTCGGCGACGCTGATGAACTGGTCGGGGCGGATCATGCCCTTGTCTGGATGGTTCCAGCGCAGCAGCGCTTCCATGCCCAGCAGGCGCCCACTGCGCAGGCACAGCTTGGGCTGGTAGAACACGTCCAGTTCATTCTGGGTCAGGGCGCGACGCAGGTTGTTCTCGACGAACAGTTTGTAGCTGGCCTCGGCATTCAACGTCTCGGTGAACACCTGAACCTGATGCTTACCGTTGGCCTTGGCCTTGTGCAGCGCCAGGCCGGCGTTGCGCATCAGCGTCTGCGGGTCGCGGCCATGCAGCGGCGCACACGCCAGGCCGACGGAGCCAGTGACGCTGATCAGCTGGTTGTCGACGAACATTGGCTTGTCGAGCGTCGCCAGCAGCTGGTTGGCCACCTGTTGGCCGGTGCAGAGGTCCGTGTCGTCCAGCAACACGGCGAATTCGTTGCTGGCAAAACGCGCCAGGCTGCCGCTGGGGCTCAGGCTGTTGCGCAGCCGGCGGGCGAGGCTGATCAGCAGCTTGTCGCCGGTCTGGTGGCCGAGGCTGTCGTTGATCCGCTTGAAGTTGTCGATGTCCACCAGCAGCAGGCTGATGGGCGTATCGGTATCCCGGGCGAAGCGTTCGTCGAGGTTGCGGATGAAGGCGGGTCGATTGCCGAGGTTGGTCAGGTTGTCTGTGTAGGCGAGGCGTTCGATTCGTTGCTGGGCGAGTTTGCTCTGGGTGATGTCTTCGTAAATGCCAATGTAATGCGTTAGCTCGCGGTTGTCGCCGTACACCTTGGAGATCGACAACTGGCCCCAGTAGGGCTCGAGGTTTTTGCGTCGGCTTTTGAATTCGCCCTGCCAGCTGTTGCTCTTGGCCAGCGCTGAAGTCGCGTCGAACAGCAATTCACTGAGGTTTTCCAGGGCCGGCAGTTGGGACAGTTGCTGACCGTGAACCTCCTCGGTGCTGTACTGGGTGATCGCGGTAAAGCTGGGGTTGACGTACTCCACGATGCCATCGCAATTGACCAGCAGAAAGGCGTTCGCGCTCTGCTCGACGGCCCGCTGGAACAGGTGCAGGGCACTGGTGGCGGTGCGGCGGTTGTGATTGCTGATCACTTGGGCAAACTGGTCCGCCAGCTCGCCGGCAAAGGCTATTTCGTCCGACTGCCAGGCGCGGGCGGTGGCGTTCTGCTCAAGGCATAGCACCCCGACCACCTGGCCGTCGACCCGAACGCTGGCGTCGAGCATGGCGATGACATCCCGTGGCTGCAGGCATTCGGCCAGCTCGCGGGTGCGCGGGTCGCGCATGACATTGTGGGCGTCGATGGCGCGGCCGGTGTGCAGGGCTTCCAGATAGTCAGGGAAACCACTGACATCGATCGGGTCCGGCAGCTGATGCTTCTGGCTCGTTCGGTGATAGGCCGAGATCGGTACCAGCATCGACCCTTCGAGGTTCCACAGGCTGGCGCAATCGACCTCGTAGATATCGCAGGCACTGCGGGTGATCAGCTCGGCGGCTTCCTGCAGGGAGTTGATGCTGGTGTAGCGCTGACGCGTCAGCAGAAGGATCAAGTCTTGCTGCGCACGCACTCGTTCCAGGTGCATCAGCTGTTCCTGCTGGGTGCGCTGGTTGAGTTCAAGGGCGATTTGCAGGCGCGAGTTCTGGGTTTCCAGGTCCAATGCGGCCAGTAGAGGGTTGCCTTCGAACAGTTCGTCCACCACCAGCAGGTAGCCGCGCACCAGCTGCCGGTTGTGCTGTTTGAACGCTTCGCCCAGCTCCAGCAGCTTCAAGGCGCCGGCGGGGGTGTGCAGGGTATAGCGGATCAGGTAACTGGAGGCTTCGGTGAGCTGCTGCTGAATCGCATCATGCAGTTGATGGCGCGCTTGCGGCTCCATCAGGCTGGCGTAAGGCGAACTGATCAGGGAGCAGAGCTCAACCGCCGCCAGGCCAAATTGTCGTTCGCAGTTGGGGTCGAGAAACAGCATCGCCCAGCTGGCTTCATTCAGCCGCTCGAAACGCAGCATGCCGAGCCGCGAGGGCACAGGCAATTGCGTCACTACCTCGGCCGCCATACGGCTGGCGGCATCGGGTTGGCTTTTCATGAAGGGAGACTCGCTGCGAAAGTACTGGTCGCGCCGGGCTCGCGCCCTCTTTTCTGTTGCGTGTCGCAAGGTTGCATCATTGCGACACCGACTGACAAGAGAGATGGAGGCCAAGTGCTATAAGAATATGTCGGCAGGGATTGGGAATTCTGCAGTCGTGGGCCGAAAGTATTATTTTTCTGCCCGAAAGAATCGCAGCACCGAGGGCTGCGATCCGGGGGGCGGGGGCAGCACAACGGAATATCGATTCTCTGCAACAGGTAGCCTGTACCGCCCGGCTGCAGGAAGCCTTGGTTAAAACATTCAGGCAAAAAAAAGCCCCGCCAAATTGGCGGGGTTGAGGTACGAGCGTGGCGCTCGGAAAACGCGAAACGCAACGGGCCCTCCAGGGAGGGCCGGCTGGTGTTACAGCAGGATGGTGCGGATGTCGGCCAGCAGGTCGCTCAGGCGCTTGGTGAAGCGTGCAGCAGCGGCGCCGTTGATCACACGGTGATCGTAGGACAGCGACAGTGGCAGCATCAGTTTCGGCTGGAAGGCTTTGCCATCCCAGACCGGCTGGATGGTTGCCTTCGAGACACCGAGGATCGCCACTTCCGGCGCGTTGACGATCGGCGTGAAGCCGGTGCCGCCAATGTGCCCGAGGCTGGAAATGGTGAAGCAGGCACCTTGCATGTCGTCAGCGGTGAGCTTCTTGTCGCGGGCTTTGGCAGCCAGCGCAGCCGCTTCAGCCGCAAGCTGCAGCAGGCTCTTCTGGTCGACGTTCTTGATGACCGGTACCAGCAGGCCTTCAGGGGTGTCGACCGCAAAGCCGATGTTCACGTACTTCTTGCGAATGATCGCCTTGCCGCTTGGCGCCAGCGAGCTGTTGAAGTCCGGCAGCTCCTTGAGCAGATGCGCACAGGATTTGAGCAGCAGCGGCAGGATGGTCAGCTTGACGCCGGCCTTCTCTGCAACGGCTTTCTGGGCAATACGGAACGCTTCCAGGTCGGTGATATCAGCCGAATCGAACTGAGTCACGTGCGGGATGTTCAGCCAGCTGCGGTGCAGGCTGGAAGCGCCGATCTGCATCAGGCGAGTCATCGGCACTTCTTCGGTTTCGCCGAAGCGGCTGAAGTCCACGACCGGAATCGGCGGAATGCCCGCGCCACCGGTTGCGCCGCCAGCAGCGGCCGGTGCTTCCTTGGCCTTCTGCATCATGGCTTTGACGTAAACCTGAACGTCTTCTTTCAGGATGCGACCGTGTGGACCGCTGGCGCCGACCGCGTTCAGCTCGACACCAAATTCACGGGCCAGCTGGCGAACCGCCGGGCCGGCGTGAACCTTGGCGCCCGGCTTGGCCGGGGCCGCAACCGGTGCGGCAGGCGCAGCGGCAGCCGGAGCAGCGTCAGCCTTGGCCGCTGCAGGTGCAGGTGCAGGAGCCGGTGCGGCAGCGGCGGTTGCCGGGGCAGCAGCAGGCGCAGCACCTTTGACCTTGAGCTTGAGGATCAGGTCACCGGTACCCACCTCGTCATCCAGCTTGACGGCAATGCTTTCCACCACGCCGGCGGCAGGCGATGGGATTTCCATGCTTGCCTTGTCGGATTCCAGGGTGATCAGCGACTGGTCGGCGGTGACGGTGTCGCCGGCCTTGACCAGTACTTCGATGATCTTGGCTTTGCCCGACGAACCAATGTCCGGCACATGAATGTCCTGGACGCTGTCGGCAACCGGTGCGGCCGGGGCTGCAGCGGCAGGTGCAGGTGCAGCGGCAGCAGGCGCAGCAGCCTGGGCCGGAGCGGCAGCAGCAGGGGCCGCAGCACCAGCCACTTCCAGATCCAGGATCAGGTCGCCCGTGCCCACTTCGTCATTGAGCTTGACGCTGATGCTCTTGACCACGCCAGCGGCAGGCGAAGGGATTTCCATGCTCGCCTTGTCGGACTCCAGGGTGATCAGCGACTGATCAGCTTCGACGGTGTCGCCGACCTTGACCTGGATCTCGATGATCTGGGCCTTGCCCGACGAACCGATGTCCGGCACATGCACTTGCTGTACGGAGGCAGCAGCAGGCGCCGCAGCTGGAGCGGCTGCAGCAGGCGCTGCCGCCGGTTGCTCTTCAGCCTTGGCTGCCGGCGCAGCGGCAGCCGCAGGTGCCGCAGCCGCGTCACCCTCGACTTCCAGCTCAAGCAGTTCGTCGCCTTCTTTCAGACGGTCGCCCAGCTTCACCTTGAGGCTTTTGACGATGCCGGCCTTGGGAGCAGGAACTTCCATGCTCGCCTTGTCCGACTCAAGCGTCAGAATGCTCTGTTCGGCTTCGATACGGTCGCCGACCTTCACAAATAGTTCGATTACTTCACCTTCACCGCTGCCGATGTCAGGTACGCGAATGAGTTCGCTCACAGAGTGTCTCCTCAGCAGTCCAGTGGGTTGCGTTTTTCCGGGTTGATGCCGAACTTGGCGATGGCTTCAGCCACCACTTTAGGTTCGATATCACCACGGTCAGCCAATGCTTCCAGGGCTGCCAACACCACGAATTGACGATCGACTTCGAAGAAGTGACGCAGCTTCTTGCGGCTGTCACTGCGGCCGAAACCGTCGGTGCCCAGGACTTTGAATTCCTTGGACGGGACCCACTGGCGGATTTGCTCAGCGAACAGCTTCATGTAGTCGGTAGAGGCGATGACCGGGCCTTTACGGCCGTTCAGGCATTCTTCGACGTAGCTCAGTTGCGGCTTCTGGCCCGGGTGCAGGCGGTTGCTGCGCTCTACGGCCAGACCATCGCGACGCAGTTCGTTGAAGCTGGTAACGCTCCAGACGTCAGCGCCGATGTTGAACTCTTCACGCAGGATCTTCGCTGCTTCACGGACTTCACGCAGGATGGTGCCGGAGCCCATCAGCTGAACGTGGTGCGCCGCTTCGCGGGTGTCTTCTTCGAGCAGGTACATGCCCTTGATGATGCCTTCCTCGACACCGGCCGGCATGGCTGGTTGCTGGTAGGACTCGTTCATCACAGTGATGTAATAGAAAACGTCCTGCTGCTCTTCGGTCATCTTCTTCATGCCGTCCTGGATGATCACCGCCAGCTCGTAGCCGTAGGTTGGATCAAAGGTGCGGCAGTTCGGGATGGTGCCAGCCAGGATGTGGCTGTGACCGTCTTCGTGTTGCAGGCCTTCGCCGTTCAGCGTGGTCCGGCCGGCGGTGCCGCCGATCAGGAAGCCACGGGTACGGCTGTCGCCTGCAGCCCAGGCCAGGTCGCCGATACGCTGGAAGCCGAACATCGAGTAGAAGATGTAGAACGGCAACATTGGCTGGTTGTGGCTGGAGTACGAAGTACCGGCAGCGATGAAGGAGCTCATGGCGCCCGCTTCGTTGATGCCTTCTTCGAGGATCTGGCCCTTCTTGTCTTCCTTGTAGAACATCACCTGGTCTTTATCGACTGGCTCGTAGAGCTGGCCGACGGAGGAGTAGATGCCCAGTTGGCGGAACATGCCTTCCATACCGAAGGTACGGGCTTCGTCCGGGATGATCGGAACGATGCGCGGGCCGATTTCCTTGTCCTTGACCAGTTGCGCGAGGATCCGCACGAAGGCCATGGTGGTGGAAATTTCACGGTCGCCCGAGCCGTCGAGGATGGCCTTGAGGGTATCGAGCGACGGGGTCGGCACGCTGAAGCTGTTGGCGCGACGCTGTGGCACGAAACCGCCCAATGCAGTGCGGCGCTCGCTCAGGTAGCGGGCTTCGGCGCTGTTTGGCTCTGGTTTGAAAAACGGCAGGTTTTCCAGTTCTTCGTCCTTGACCGGGATGTCGAAGCGGTCGCGGAACAACTTCAGGCTGTCGACATCGACTTTCTTGGTGTTGTGCGCAGTGTTCTTCGCTTCGCCAGCACCGGTGCCGTAACCCTTGATGGTCTTGGCCAGGATGACGGTAGGCTGTTCTTTGTGGTTGACCGCTTCGTGGTACGCCGCGTAGACCTTGTACGGGTCGTGGCCGCCACGGTTGAGTTTCCAGATCTCGTCGTCGGACAGATCAGCAACCATCGCCTTGAGTTCTGACGAGTTGAAGAAGTGTTCACGTACGAACGCGCCGTCTTTGGCTTTGTAGTTCTGGTACTCGCCGTCGATGACTTCGTCCATGCGACGTTGCAGGATACCGTCGACGTCCTTGGCCAGCAGCGGGTCCCAGAAACGGCCCCAAATGACTTTGGTCACGTTCCACTGGGCACCACGGAACACGCCTTCGAGTTCCTGGATGATCTTGCCGTTGCCGCGAACCGGGCCGTCGAGGCGCTGCAGGTTGCAGTTGATGACGAAGATCAGGTTGTCGAGCTTCTCGCGGCCAGCCAGCGAGATCGCGCCCAGGGATTCCGGCTCGTCGCACTCGCCGTCGCCCAGGAAGCACCAGACTTTCTGTTTGCCTTCCGGAATAAAGCCACGAGCTTCCAGGTACTTCATGAAGCGCGCCTGGTAGATCGCCTGGATCGGGCCCAGACCCATGGATACAGTCGGGAACTGCCAGAAATCAGGCATCAGCCAAGGGTGCGGATAGGACGACAGGCCCTGGCCGTCCACTTCCTGACGGAAATTGTTCATCTGGTCTTCGGTGATGCGGCCTTCCATGAACGCACGGGCGTAAACGCCTGGCGAGGTGTGGCCCTGGAAGTAGATCAGGTCGCCGCCATGTTCGTCGGTCGGGGCCTGGAAAAAGTAGTTGAAGCCGATGTCGTACAGGGTCGCACTGGAAGCGAAGCTGGAGATGTGTCCGCCCAGGTCCGAATCTTTCAAATTCGTACGCATTACCATTGCCATCGCGTTCCAGCGTACCAACGAGCGAATGCGGCGTTCCATGAACAGGTCGCCAGGCATGCGTGCTTCGTGGGTGACGGGAATGGTGTTGCGGTATGGCGTGGTGATGGCGTAAGGCAACTGCGAACCGCTGCGGGTTGCAAGTTCGCCCATACGGGTCATCAGATAGTGGGCACGGTCTTCGCCTTCTTTGTCGAGAACCGATTCCAGGGCGTCCAGCCATTCCTGGGTTTCGACGGGATCGAGGTCTTGCATGGCTTGCTCCAGGGCGGAAAGGCTTCCAGAATCGGTTGCCTGAGTTTGCGACTGGCCTTGTGGGCAGACGATATAAATTCTTGGATTGCCGAGAGGTAGGTTCCGGCGGCGTGTAGTTTTACTACAAATCATCGAGCATTTCAGCATTCCGAATGTATATACGAGTAGTAAAACTACAGATGAGCGGCTTGTGGCCTCCGGCTGCGTTGTGAGAATAATCGTTAAGGTTGGTCTTTTGCCAACCGAAAAAGGTGAAAGCTTGATGATCGCTGCCAACATTAAAACAATTTCAGCTATTTATAACCTTTGTTCGACAGTCGATCAGGTAGTGCCTTTTCGAAAATCACTACATGCAGCCCGTTCCACGCCGATCAAGGATAGACCATGAGCCTCCCTTCGCTGGCTGAACTGCCCGCCATTCTCCTGCCATTGGTCACCCGTGCCGAGCAGTCGTTTCGTGCTGCCGTCGAGGCGCTGGAGGATGATCATGGTCTGTCGGCCTGGCCTCCCGAGCGATGGGCACAATTTGCCCGGGTGAGCGCCGCCAGCGACTTTGTGATTGAACAGTCGGTGCGTGACCCGTCGATGCTGCTGGAGCTGGTGCGGTCCGGGGAGCTGGACCGTAACTTTGCCTCGGGTGAATTGTGCGCGCAGATTGCCGCAGCGGTGAACCAGGCCGAGACCGACGACGAACTCGGGCGAGCCTTGCGCCGCCAGCGCACCCGGCATCAGGTACGGATCATCTGGCGTGACCTGACGCGCCAGGCCGATCTGGTGCAGACCTGTCGCGATCTTTCGGACATGGCCGACGCCAGTATCGACCAGGCTTATCAATGGCTGTACGCGCGCCATTGCCAGCAGTTCGGCGCGCCCACGGGTCGGCGCAGTGGCGAGCCGCAGCAGATGGTCATCCTTGGCATGGGAAAGCTCGGTGCGGTGGAGCTCAACCTGTCTTCGGACATCGACCTGATCTTCGCGTATCCCGAGGGCGGCGAAACAGTGGGCGTCAAACGCTCGCTGGATAACCAGGAGTTCTTCATTCGGTTGGGTCAGCGCCTGATCAAGGCGCTGGACCCGATGACGGTCGACGGTTTTGTCTTCCGCGTCGACATGCGCCTGCGGCCATACGGTTCGGCGGGTGCATTGGTGCTGAGCTTCAACGCGCTGGAGCAGTATTACCAGGATCAGGGCCGCGACTGGGAGCGCTACGCCATGATCAAGTCGCGGGTGGTGGCGGGTGATCAAGTCGCCGGTGCGCAATTGCAGGAGATGCTGCGCCCGTTCGTCTACCGGCGCTACCTGGACTTTTCGGCTATCGAAGCGCTGCGCACGATGAAGCAGCTGATCCAGCAGGAAGTGCGGCGCAAGGGCATGGCTGACAATATCAAGCTCGGCTCCGGTGGGATCCGTGAAGTGGAGTTTATCGCCCAGGCCTTCCAGCTGATCCACGGCGGCCGGGACTTGAGCCTGCAGCAGCGTCCCCTGTTGAAGGTGCTGAGCACTCTTGAAGGCCAGGGCTACCTGCCGCCGGCCGTGGTCAGCGAACTGCGTGAAGGCTACGAGTTCCTGCGGTACACCGAACATGCGATACAGGCGATTGCCGACCGCCAGACCCAGATGTTGCCCGACGGCGCGCAGGATCAGGCGCGTATTGCCTTTATGCTGGGTTTTGCCGACTGGCCCGCGTTCCATGAACAACTGATGTACTGGCGCAATCGGGTGGCCTGGCACTTCGGCCAGGTCATTGCCGACCCGGACGAAGAGGAAGGCACCGAAAGCGAAGTGGTGGTCGGCGGGGAATGGTTGCCGCTGTGGGAGGAAGCCCAGGATGAAGAGGCCGCCTGTCGGCAGCTGGAGGAGGGCGGGTTTGCTGATGCCACCAGGGCCCTGAAGGCACTCGCCAGTTTGCGCGGCAGCCCGCAGTTGCGTGCCATGCAGCGCCTCGGTCGGGAGCGGCTTGATGCCTTTATTCCACGGTTGCTGGCCCAGGCGGTGGAGCACGCCAACCCGGACCTGGTCCTGGAACGGGTGCTGCCCTTGGTGGAGGCTGTCGCCCGTCGTTCGGCCTATCTGGTGTTGTTGACCGAAAACCCCGGGGCGCTGCGTCGGCTGTTGACTTTGTGTGCCGCGAGCCCGTGGATTGCCGAGCAGATCACGCGGTTTCCGCTGCTGCTCGACGAGCTGCTCAATGAAGGTCGCTTGTTCAAACCACCCCTGGCGCCAGAGCTGGCGGCGGAATTGCGCGAGCGCCTGACGCGCATTCCCGAGGACGATCTTGAGCAGCAGATGGAAGCCTTGCGGCATTTCAAGCTGGCTCACCGGTTGCGGGTGGCTGCATCGGAAATTGCCGGCAGCCTGCCGCTGATGAAGGTCAGCGACTACCTGACCTGGCTGGCCGAGGCCATTCTGGAGCAAGTGCTGGCCCTGGCCTGGCGGCAGACGGTGGCCAAATACGGTACTCCGCTGCGCACCGACGGTACCTTGTGCGATCCCGGGTTCATCATTGTCGGTTATGGCAAAGTCGGCGGGCTGGAACTCGGGCATGGTTCGGACCTGGACCTGGTGTTTATTCATGACGGCGACCCGCAGGCGGAAACCGACGGGGCAAAATCCATCGATGGCGCGCAATTTTTCACCCGGCTGGGGCAGCGCATCATTCACCTGCTCACGACCCAGACCAACTCCGGCCAGCTCTATGAAGTGGATATGCGCCTGCGACCGTCCGGTGCCTCGGGGTTGCTGGTGAGTTCGCTTGGCGCGTTTTCGCGCTATCAGGAAAACGAAGCCTGGACATGGGAGCACCAGGCATTGGTGCGGGCGCGGGTGCTGGTAGGTAGCCAGGACGTCGGTCAGGCATTTGAGAAGGTGCGAGCCACGGTGCTGGGCAAGGCCAGGGACTTGCCAACCTTGCGCCAGGAGGTCAGCGAGATGCGTGCGAAGATGCGCGATAATCTTGGCAGCAAGAGTACGGCGGCCGGCACGGCGGCAAATGCCTTCGAGGCCACGGCGCCGTTCGATCTCAAGCAGGACGCCGGAGGTATCGTCGATATTGAATTTATGGTGCAATACGCGGCCCTGGCGTGGTCGCAAACGCACCCGTCATTGCTACGCTGGACCGACAACATCCGTATTCTGGAAGGGCTGGAAGAGGAAGGCTTGATGCCTGCCGCAGATGCCAGCCTGTTGCGCGAGGCCTATAAAGCCTACCGCTCCGCCGCCCACCGGCAGGCTTTGCAAAAGGATGCAGGAGTAATACCGGGCGATCAGTTCGTGGACGAACGACGGCAGGTATTGCGGATCTGGCGTGAGCTGGGGCTAAGCTGATTCACGAGGCGGGGAGGCGTAGGCCTCCCCGGTTCGTTTTTGGAAACCACATGAAAATTCTGATCGTTGGGCCCAGTTGGGTCGGTGACATGGTGATGGCGCAGACACTCTTTCAGTGTCTCAAGCAACGCCACCCGCAATGCGAAATCGACGTCCTGGCCCCCGAGTGGAGCCGGCCGATCCTGGAGCGCATGCCCGAAGTCCGTCAGGCCTTGAGTTTTCCGCTCGGCCACGGTGCCTTGGAATTGGCTACACGGCGGCGCATCGGCAAATCCCTGGCTGGCCAGTACGACCAGGCGATCCTGCTGCCCAACTCGTTGAAGTCGGCGCTGGTGCCGTTCTTTGCCGGCATCGCGAAACGCACCGGCTGGCGCGGCGAATTCCGCTACGGCTTGCTCAATGACGTACGCACGCTGGATAAGGAACGTTATCCGCTGATGATCGAGCGGTTCATGGCCCTGGCCTTCGAGCCTGGCGTCGAGCTGCCAAAACCTTATCCACGCCCGACGCTGCAGATCGACCCGGTGTCCCGGAAAGCGGCGCTGGCCAAGTTCGGCCTGACCCTGGACCGCCCGGTGCTGGCGCTGTGCCCGGGTGCCGAGTTCGGCGAATCCAAGCGCTGGCCCTCCGAGCATTACGCCCAGGTTGCCGAAGCCAGGATTCGCGAGGGTTGGCAGGTGTGGCTGTTCGGTTCGAAAAACGACCACTCCGTTGGCGAGGACATCCGCGCCCGGCTGATCCCGGGCTTGCGTGAAGAGTCGGTGAACCTCAGCGGCGGAACGTCCCTGGCCGAGGCCATCGATTTGCTGTCCTGTGCCGACTCGGTGGTGTCCAACGATTCCGGCCTGATGCACGTGGCCGCTGCGTTGAACCGACCGCTGGTGGCCGTGTATGGCTCCACCTCTCCAGGGTTCACACCCCCCCTGGCCGAGCATGTCGAAATTGTCCGCCTGGGCATCGAATGCAGCCCCTGCTTTGACCGTACGTGCCGTTTCGGTCATTACAACTGCCTGCGCCAGCTTATGCCGCAAGCGGTGAACGAAGCCTTGCAGCGGTTGCAGGGCACTGTGGTCGAGGTCAATTAATTTGCGGGTCCTGTTGATCAAGACGTCTTCGCTCGGTGACGTGATCCATGCGTTACCGGCGCTGACGGACGCGGCCCGGGCGATTCCCGGCATTCAATTCGACTGGGTGGTGGAAGAGGGCTTCGCGGAGATCCCGACCTGGCATCCTGCGGTGGGCAAGGTGATTCCGGTCGCGATTCGTCGCTGGCGCAAAAACATCTGGCAGACCATCAGGAGCGGCGAGTGGAAGCGCTTCAAGCAAAGCATTCGCGCGACAAAATATGATCTGGTGATTGATGCCCAGGGCCTGTTGAAAAGTGCCTTGCTGACTCGTTATGTCAAGGCGCCGGTGGCAGGCCTCGATAAAGGTTCGGCACGTGAGCCGATCGCGGCACGTTTCTATGACCGGCGCCTGGCAGTTGCCCGCGGCCAGCATGCCGTGGAGCGAGTACGCCAATTGTTCGCCATCGCCCTGGGCTACGACTTGCCCAAGGGCCTGGGCGACTATGGCCTGAACGTCGAACGTCTGGTCGAGCTGCCGCGCAAGAATCCCTACGTTTTGTTCCTGCACGGCACCACCTGGGACACCAAGCACTGGCCCGAGGCCTATTGGCGAGAGCTGGCCGAGCGCGTTGGCTACCTGGGCGTCGGCGTGAAGCTGGCTTGGGGCAACCCGGCCGAAAAAGCGCGCGCCGAGCGCATCGCCAAGGACATGCGCCACGTTGAAGTCCTGCCCAAACTGAACCTGGCGGGCGTTGGCAAAGTGCTGGCCGGGGCGCAGGCCTGCGTGGCGGTGGATACCGGTCTTGGCCATCTGGCAGCGGCGCTGGACGTCCCGACATTGTCGCTGTTCGGCCCCACCAACCCGGGCCTGACTGGCGCCTACGGCAAGTCGCAGATTCACATCGCCAGCGACTTCCCCTGCGCACCCTGCCTGCAAAAGAAATGCACCTATCAACCGACGGCCGAAGATGCCAGCCGGTTTGACCTGAAACGCGAGTGGCCGCTGTGCTTCACGCGTTTGAATCCCGAGCGTGTCGCGACCCGACTGAGCACGTTGTTACTGGCTGAGGAGCTGCGCTGATGCAATTGGCATTCGTCTTGTACAAATATTTTCCATTCGGGGGGCTGCAGCGCGACTTTATGCGCATCGCCCTGGAATGCCAGCAGCGCGGCCACCAGATCCGCGTTTATACGCTGATCTGGGAAGGCGATATTCCGCCGGGCTTTGAGGTGCTGGTAGCTCCGGTCAAGGCGTTCTTCAATCATCGTCGCAACGAGAAACTCAGCGAGTGGATGGCCGCGGATCTGGCCAGGCGTCCTGTGGATCGTCTGATCGGCTTCAACAAGATGCCGGGCCTGGACGTCTACTACGCCGCCGATGGTTGCTTTGAAGACAAGGCGCAGAACCTGCGCAACTCGCTCTACCGTCGCTGGGGTCGCTACCGCCACTTCGCCGAGTACGAGCGCGCCGTGTTCGCCAAGGACGCCAAGACCGAAGTCCTGATGATTTCCGAAGTCCAGCAACCGCTGTTCATCAAGCATTACGGCACCCCGCTGGAGCGCTTTCATCTGCTGCCCCCGGGCATTTCCCAGGATCGTCGCGCACCGGCAAACGCTGCCGAGATCCGCGCTGAATTCCGCCGTGAGTTCAACTTGCAGGACGATGAGCTGCTGTTGGTGCAGATCGGCTCCGGGTTCAAGACCAAGGGCGTCGATCGTAGCCTCAAGGCGCTGGCCGGACTGCCTGCCGATCTGAAAAAACGTACCCGGCTGTTTGTAATTGGCCAGGACGACCCCAAGATATTCCAGATGCAGAGTGCGACATTGGGTCTCGGCGATAACGTGACCTTCCTCAAGGGGCGCAGCGATATTCCGCGGTTTTTGCTGGGTGCGGACCTGTTGATCCACCCGGCTTATAACGAAAATACCGGGACCGTTCTGCTTGAAGCCCTGGTCGCTGGTCTGCCGGTGCTGGTGAGCGCGGTCTGCGGTTACGCCCATTACATCGCCGAGGCGGACGCGGGGCGGGTGTTGGACGAACCATTCGATCAGGCGCAACTGACCCACTACCTGGCCGACATGCTGAACGACGCTCAGGCGCGTGCGGCCTGGAGTCGCAACGGTCTGGCCTTCGCCGACACGGCCGACCTCTACAGCATGCCGCAGCACGCGGCCGACGTGATTCTGGCGGAGCAGGCGAAATGAAATTGATGTTGGCTGAACCGTTCAAGAGCCTTTGGGCTGGACGCGACCCGTTTACCGAAGTCGAGCGTCTCGAGGGCGAGGTGTATCGCGAGCTTGAGGCGCGCCGCACCTTGCGCACTGAAGTGGACGGCCACGGTTTTTTCGTGAAAATCCACCGTGGCATTGGCTGGGGCGAAATCTTCAAGAACCTGCTCACCGCCAAGCTGCCGGTGCTCGGCGCCGGCCAGGAGTGGAAGGCCATCCAGCGCCTCAAGGAAGTGGGGGTGCCGAGCATGACGGCGGTGGCTTACGGGGAGAAAGGCAGCAACCCGGCCGACCAGCACTCGTTCATTGTCACCGAAGAGCTGGCACCTACCGTCAGCCTCGAAGACTACAGCGTCGATTGGGTCAAGAACCCGCCGGAACCGACACTCAAGCGGGCGCTGATCGCCGAAGTGGCGCGCATGACCGGCATGATGCACCGCGCCGGCGTCAACCACCGCGACTGCTACATCTGCCATTTCCTGCTGCACACCGACAAACCGGTGAAGGCTGACGATTTCAAGCTTTCGGTGATCGATCTGCACCGGGCCCAGACCCGCCCGGCAATCACTCAGCGCTGGCGCAACAAGGACCTGGCCGCGCTGTACTTTTCGGCGCTGGACATTGGCCTGACCCGTCGCGACAAGTTGCGCTTCCTCAAAGGTTACTTCCAGCAGCCGCTGCGGCAGGTCCTGGGCCAGGAAGCAGCCTTGCTCGCCTGGCTCGAAGGCAAGGCGAACAAACTCTACGATCGTAAACAGCGGTACGGAGATGCGCTCTGATGTCGGGTTGGAACCTGGAGCCTGCGTACAGCGAGCTGGCAGAAGATTTCGGAAGTCTTGATGCAGTGTTTGCACTTCAGGGCGAGCGCCTGACCCGCGATCCGCTGTCCGAAGTCATCCGCGTTCAACGCAACGGCGTCAATTACTACGTCAAGCGTTACGTTGGCGCCGGCAAGGGCCTGCGTCGTTACCTGGGCAAACCACGGGTCAAGGCCGAATGGCAGAACCTTAAACGGTTCGCCAAGTGGGGTATTCCCACCGCCGAAGTCGTGGCGTGGGGCCTGGAGCGGCGGGGGGCGGCCTATGATCGAGGTGCAATGATCACCCGGGAGCTGCCGCGTACCGAAGACCTGTCGGCACTGGCCGAGCGCCATGATCCGAAACTCCATGACCGTGCCTGGGTCGATGTTGTCAGCCGGCAGTTGGCCGGCTATACACGGACCATGCACGACCATCGGTTCACTCACAACGACCTGAAGTGGCGAAACCTGTTGATTGACGATCAGGCCCGGCTGTTCCTGATCGATTGCCCTAACGGCGACTTCTGGCGCGGTTTTTGGCTCAAGTATCGAATCACCAAGGACCTGGCGTGCCTGGACAAGGTCGCCAAGTACCAGCTGTCGGCCACTCAGCGCCTGCGGTTCTACTTGCAGTACCGCCAACGTGATCGCCTGAATGAGGCGGACAAGAAGCGCATTCGTCACGTTGTCAGATTTTTCGAGGGTCGCGAATGACTGATTTTCTCGCCGCTGATGACCGCGCGTTACTTGAACGCCATGGTCTGGGCACCTTCGAAGCGCTGTGGGCCAGGCAACTGGAAGCGGTGGACGAACCGAACACCGCACGCGGTGGCTGGAGCAGCGTGTTTCGCCTGGACCTGGAAGGTCATGGCTACTACCTCAAGCGGCAGTGCAATTACCAAATGCGTACGTTGCATGCGCCTTTTGGCGAGCCGAGTTTCGCCCGGGAGTTTCGCAATATCAGTCGCTATGAAAGCCTGGGCATTCCGGCGTTGAAAGCGGCGTTCTTTGGTGAGCGCAAGGTCAAGGGCGAAGTGCGGGCGATTCTGCTGACTCGTGCGCTGGATGGATGGGATGACCTCGACTCGCTGTTGCAGCGCTGGTCGCAACTTGGCGAGGTGGAGCAGTCGGCAATCATCCAGGCCTGTGGCCAGCTGGCTCGGCGCCTGCACGGTGCACGCCAGGTTCACGGCTGTTTTTATCCCAAGCACATTTTCCTGCAAACCACCGCCAGCGGTTATCAAGCCCAGCTGATTGACCTGGAAAAGACCCGGCCATTGCTGCTGGGGCAGCGCGACCGGGTGAAGGATCTAGAGCCTCTGCTGCGTCGTGCGCCGCTGTGGAACGACGCACAAGTGCGTGAGTTGCTGGCGGTTTACCTGGATCAGCCAGTGGCCAGTTCACTGATCGACAGCTGGCTGCAGCGCCTGGGTGCGCGGCGCGGTCACAAGGAGGCGCGCTGATGCGTTTGTCCGAACTGAAGCATGCAGGGCGTAACCCGGGCCTGCCATTGAGCATCTCACTGGCCGATGCCGCCGGGCCAGCCAACTTGCAGTTGCTGAGCTTGCTGCGCGTGCTGCCTGGGCAGCGATACGTTGGTGCTGGCGTTTGGCGCGGCCGTCCCGTGCTGGCCAAGTTACTGGTCGGCGCTAAAGCGTCGCGGCACTTCCAGCGCGAGCTCAATGGCGTGCGCTTGCTCGCCGATCAAGGCTTGACCACCCCTTTGCTGCTGGCCGATGGCTTGAAGGAAGGCGAGGGCGGCTGGCTGCTGTTCGATTTTCTCGAGGGCGCCGAGAGCCTGGGCGATGCGTGGAAGCAGGTCGAGAGTTTGCCAATGCTCGCGGACGAGCAGTCGGCCGTCCTGGCAGCTGCGCTGGGGGCGATCGGGCAGATGCACCGCAAAGGCTTGTGGCAGGAAGATCTGCACCTGGACAACCTGCTGCGCCAGCGGGGCCGTCTGTATTTGATTGATGGCGCGGGAATCTGCGCCGAAACGCCGGGGCAGCCACTGTCGCGGCAGAAAGTACTGGAAAATCTCGGGGTTTTTTTCGCCCAACTGCCCAAATCCCTCGAGCCTTTCACCGAAGAGCTCCTGGTGTATTACCTGTTGAGCAATGGCGAGCATGCCTTGCCCATGGAGGCATTGCAGAAGCAGATCAACAAGGTTCGCGCCTGGCGCCTCAAGGACTTCCTGATCAAGGTTGGGCGCGAGTGCACGCTCTTCAGCGTCCAGCGCGGGGCGTTTGCCTTGAGGGCTATTCGGCGCGAGGAAGAGGCGGCGATGCTGCCAGTGCTGGAGCAGGCGGACGAGTTACTTGATCGAGGCCATCTGTACAAGACCGGTGGCGCGGCGAGTGTAGGAAAAGTCGAGGTAGAAGGTAGAACGCTGGTTATCAAGCGATACAACATCAAGGGGTTCGCCCATTGGTTGAAGCGCTTCTGGCGCCCAAGTCGTGCGTGGCATTCGTGGCGCGAAGGCAATCGCCTGGCCTTCCTGGGCATTGCCACGCCCAAGCCGCTGGCCTTGCTGGAGAAGCGTTTTTTCTGGCTGCGCAGTCGGGCGTATCTGGTTACCGAATACCTTCCAGGTCCGGATATCATCGAACGTTTTGCCCCCTATGTTGATAGCGGGGACGCTCCCGAGGCCGAGCTGCTGGCGCTGGATCATCTGTTCGCCGAACTGATCGGCGAGCGCATCAGCCATGGCGATTTCAAAGGCCATAACCTGTTCTGGCATCAGGATCGCTGGGCATTGATAGACCTGGACTCCATGTGCCAGCACGGCTCGCCAGGCAGCTTCGCCCCGGCCTATGCGCGGGATCGGGCGCGATTCATGCGCAACTGGCCAGAAAGCAGCGCCCTCTACCAACTCATCGATCAGCGTCTGCCCAAAGACATCTCCAGCGTCTGATAAGGCGCGAAGATCGCAGCCTGCGGCAGCTCCTACGGAGATTTGTGCCGGTCTCGCCTTCGCGCCCGGCTGCAGGAGCTGCCGAGGCTGCGATCTTTTGATCTTGATCGTCCGAGTCAAATAAGCGCTGGGTCATTCCCGCCTTGTTTACGCTATAATCCCGCCCTTTAGCTGTCTCTCGCCGCTTGCGAGGGCACATCAATTTTTTGAGGCGCATTGCGCCTGCATGCAGACTAAAGAGGCTAGACCCCAGTGGCATTGACGATTCTTGGCCTGTCCGGCGCCCTTAGCCATGATCCTTCCGCAGCCTTGTACATCGACGGCAAGCTGGTCGCGGCGGCTGAGGAAGAGCGCTTTGTGCGCGATAAACATGCAAAGAACCGCATGCCCTACGAATCGGCGAAGTTCTGCCTCGAACAGGCGGGCATCAAACCGTCCGACGTCGATGTAGTCGCGATTCCGTTCGCCCCGATCAGCCTGTTCGGCGAGGCTCGCTGGCACTACGCCAAGCGTTACTGGTACGCCCCGGATCGCGCACTTGATGCGATCCTGATGGGCAACCGTCGCTACAAGCGTTATCGCAACAAAATTGTCTGGTGCCTCGAGCAACTGGGCTTCGATCCGAAGAAAATCAAGATCGAGCCGGTCGAGCATCACCTGGCCCACGCCTCCAGCGCCTACCACTGCTCCGGTTTCAAGGAGAAAACCGCGATCCTGGGGATCGACGGCAAGGGTGAGTACGCCACGACCTTCTTCGGTTATGGCGAGAACGGGAAGATTCACAAGATCAAGGAGTTCTTCGATCCTGACTCCCTGGGCGGCCTGTATGGCGCGATCACCGAGTTCCTCGGTTTCGAGATGCTCGACGGAGAGTTCAAGGTCATGGGCATGGCGCCTTATGGCGATGCCAGCAAATATGACTTTTCCCGCCTGGCGTCCTTCGAGAACGGCGAGTTGGTGATCAACACCGATTACGCCAACGTGATCGGCCTGCGCCGCTACAAAGAGAAAGGCAAAGGTTTCTACTTCTCGCCGAAACTTATCGAGTGGCTGGGTCCAAAGCGCGAAGGCGACATTGCCGACGAGCCTTACATCCACTACGCCGCGAGCATGCAGGCGCTGTTCGAGAAGCTGGCGCTGCAGATGATCGACCATTATCTGGGCGACGTGCTCAAGGAAACCGGCAAGCTGGCCTTTGCTGGCGGCTGTGCGTTGAACGTCAAGCTGAACCAGAAGATTATCGCCCGCGACGACGTCAAGGAACTGTTCGTCCAGCCTGCATCGGGCGACGCCGGTACCGCAGTCGGTGCCGCGGCTTATGTGTCGCACGCCCGTGGTGTGCCAGTCGAGAAGATGGAACACGTCTACCTCGGCCCGTCCTACACCAACGAAGACGTGCTGGCAGCATGCGCCCGTCACCCGAGCAAGCCGGTGTGGCGCAAGCTCGAGAACATGCCGGAAAATATCGCCAGGATCATGGTCGATGGCAATCCGGTTGCCTGGTTCCAGGGGCGGATGGAATTCGGCCCGCGTGCGTTGGGCGGTCGTTCGATCATTGGTTGCCCGAGTGCCACTGGCGTGGCTGACCGCATCAACCACCAGATCAAATTCCGCGAGCGCTGGAGGCCTTTCTGCCCGTCGATGCTCGACACCGTTGCACCGCAGATGATCAAGATCGATCACCCGGCGCCGTTCATGACCTTCACCTTTGAAGTGGCTGAAGAGTGGAAGACCCGCGTGCCGGAAGTCGTCCACGAAGACGGCACTTCCCGGGCCCAAGTGCTCAAGCGCGAATACAACCCGCGTTACTACGACATGATGAAGGCGCTGGAAGTGCTGACCGGCAACGGTGTGTCGCTCAACACCTCGCTTAACCGTCGTGGCGAGCCGATGATTTGCTCACCGACCGACGCCTTGAACATGTTCTTCGGTTCCGACCTGCAGTATCTGATCATGGAAGACATTCTGGTGGTCAAAGAGGGCGCTGACGCATATGACACGCTCGGCTGAACGCCATGTGCTGCAGTTCTGTCACGGCTATGACGGGCCGTTTCTGGACTGCGCCCGGCAGTACGCCAGCCTGTTCGCGGGGACCGGTTATCGGGTGACCACGGTGTTTCTTACCGGGACGGCCGATGCCGAAGTCGCTGCGGGCTGTGCTTCCGATGAAGTGTTATTCATGGAGTACAGTTCAAAGTCCATTCGTGGCCTGAAGTTGGGCGCGATCCGGGATCTGCGCAAGATCGCCGCGTCGCGCAACTTCAGCTTCTGCATCGCCCACCGCTTCAAACCGATCTATATCGCCTTGCTCGGTACCTCGTTGCCGGTGATTGGCGTGCACCATGCCTTTGGCGATTACAAGCGCGGCACCCGCAAACTTTTTGCGCATATTTTTCGCAAGCGCCTGAGCCTGCTCGGGGTGTCCGATGCCGTGCGCGACGATATGCGCAAATGCCTGCCGAAATGGCCGGATTCCCGAATCCAGACGCTCTACAACCGCATCGACGTGCAGGCATTGCAAGACAGCCAGCTGTCGCGGCAGGTAGCCCGGGAGACCCTTGGCCTGGCGATGGATGCGTGGATCGTCGGTAACGTCGGGCGCCTGCATCCCGACAAGGACCAGGCCACCTTGTTGCACGGTTTTGCCAAGGCTTTGCCTGGCTTGCCGGTGAACAGCCAGATGGTGATCCTCGGTACCGGTCGCCTGGAGCAGGACCTCAAGGCGCTCGCCCGCGAGTTGGGAGTCGGTGACCGGGTACTGTTCCTGGGCCAGGTGCCCGAGGCTCGTCGTTATTTCCGTGCTTTCGATGTGTTTGCCCTGAGTTCCGATCATGAGCCGTTCGGCATGGTGCTGCTTGAAGCCATGGCCGCCGGCGTGCCGCTGCTCGCCACTGCAGCGGGCGGCGCCAGGGAAGTGGTCGAAGGTGTCGGTATCCTGTTCCCCCTGGGTGATGCCGAGCATCTGGCCCAAGGGCTGCAGCACCTGGCCGCGATGGACGATCACCAGCGCCGCCAATGCGCGGAACTGATGACTGATCGCTTGCGCGAACGCTTCTCCGATCGCGCGGTGGGTGACGCTTTCTGGCGTTTGCCGCGTGTTACCGAACTGGCAAAGAGGGGCTGATGCTCAACCGACTTCAAGGCTGGCGCGAACGTGGCTGGGCAGTAATCGATGCCGCGACCTATGCCGATGCCTGGCATCGTTATGGCGGCAGTGTCGCAACCCATCCGATGGTCGTTGAACGCCTGGCACACATGGCCGATATCCCGGTGCGTTATCTGGCATGGGAACAGCAAGGTGAAATCAAGGCTGCTATCCCGACCTGGGGTCGCGACCTGGCGCTGTCCAAGGATGTGCTCAAGCGACGGGGTAAAAAAGGCCTGTTCGACCTGGGCAATGCAGAACTGATCCTGCCGGCCGCCGCCGATGCCCAGGCGCCGCTGCGCCATCGTGCACGCTACCTGTGCGCGATGAGCGAAGGAAGGTTCACCGGTATCAGGCTGCAAGCCGAGCAATTGGCCATGGCCCGCACCCCTGAAGAATTGTCGAAGAAGTTCCGCTATAACCAGCGCCGTGAATTGCGTCTTCTGGAAGAGGCCGGCGGCGTCGTGCGACCAGTCACCGAGTTTTCCAGCGGCGAACTGGCAGCGATCTACTGCGATCTGTTCCAGCGCAGATGGGGTTTCCCGGCCACAGGTGCCGAGCGCATGGCAGAGGTCATCGAGCTGTTGCGTGAGTTGCTGATTGGCTCGGTCATTTTCCTCAATGATGCGCCGATCGCGATTCAACTGGTCTACCGGGTGGAAGCGCCGCAATGGATCAGCGTCGAGTACATCAACGGTGGCGTCGATCCTGAAACCCGCGAATTCAGTCCCGGCAGCGTGCTGAGTTTCCTCAATACGCAAAGTGCCTGGGAGCATGCCCGGGCGCTGGACAAGCCCTTGCGATTCTCTTTCGGGCGAGCCGATCGGGAATACAAGGATCGCTGGTGTAATCCTGTCCCGGTATTCACTGTATGAATCAGCCCACCAGCCGTAAACAGCTGCTGCTAAAGCGCCATCGACGCAACAAGCGCCTGAGCCTGCTTATCGCCTTTTTCGTGTTAGTGGCCCTTGGCTGGCTAGTGACCTGGTGGTTGCCGCTGGTCATTGCGGTGCTGGGCTGGGTAGCCCATGAAGCCTGGTTCGCCGACCATTTGTTCTATTCCCCAGGCGATGATTACCAATACAGCTTTGCGCCCTACACTCAGCAACCAAAAGTCCATCTGCACGGCGAACGGTTGCGCCTGGACGAGGGCGTCATGCTGGTCGACGACGCCACGCTGGTGTTGGCACTGCGCATTAAAAGCACCTGGCTGGGACGCTTTTTCGATCCCGTGGTCGAGTTGGCGGGGGGCACTAATCCCGATCGTCAGACTTTCGAGCGGGGTGTCGACGGGTTGCGTTATCTCAATCTCACCGGGCAGGCGTCGGTGCTGTCCGAAGGGCAACTGCGCTTGCGCGGACGGTTCTGCCGGTTGCTCGGCGAACCCGTGCTGTGGGCCTTCGAATACCCCGACTACCGTGACAAGCGGGTGCTGGTCATCGCCCCCCATGCCGACGACGCCGAGCTGGCGGCGTTTGGCTTGTACAGCAGCGCCGAGCAAAGCTGGATCGTGACGGTGACCGCCGGCGAAATAGAGGCCGAGCACTACCAGCAGATGGGCCTTGATAGCGTCGAAGCGGCGCGCCTCAAAGGCTCGCTGCGTGCGTGGGACAGCATTGGCGTGCCATTGTGGGGCGGTGTCGCGCAGGAACGCTGCATCCAGCTGGGGTATTTCTGTCTGCAATTGCCGGCGATGCAGGATGCCCCGGACTGTCCGGCGGCCTCCCGCGAAGCGCAGCTTGGCGATACTCGCTACTTCCGCCGCTTCAATCCGTTTGCCCTGCGCAGTGATGCTGACGGTGCCCCTACCTGGAACAACCTGCTGGGGGATCTGCATGAGCTCATCGAGCGTATCCAGCCCCAGGTCATCGTGTTGCCGCATCCGCGCTTCGATCCCCATCCGGACCACCAGTGTTCTCAGCAAGCCGTCATGCAGGCGCTGGGCGCCACTGCCTGGCAGCCTGAAACCTTGTTGTATTACGCCAATCACCTCCACGATAACGATCGCTGGCCAATGGGTGAAGCAGGCACTGGCGTGGCGTTGCCGCCGCAACTGACGGCCGACGAGCCCATGCGTCCCTGGGCGCTCGGCCTGTCCGACAAACAACAATGCCGCAAGGCAATGGCCCTGGGCATGATGCACGACCTCCAGCCGAGGCTGCCATTGAAGCGCCTGCTGCGGCGCGCGATACAGAGGTGCCTGGCGGCTCGACGCTGGCCGGCTTACGGGGAAAACGAGTTTTTCCGCAAAACCGTGCGCCGCCATGAATTGTTCTGGGTGCAAGATCTGTCTGGAAAGAGAGAAAACAATTGAAAGTCCTGTTCCTGGTGCAGAAAGAGCAGCGAGCGATCCTTGATCGCCTCTACGACGGAATCGCCGCCCATTGCGATTGCGACAAGCGCGAGTTGACCAGCGAGGAGCAGGACGACCTGCGCGGTTATTTCCGCCATCACGTCGATGTAACTCGCTACGACCGCATTGTGTTCTTCCTGCGCTTCAAGAAGGAAATCAGGCAGGTTCGCTTTATCCAGACCGTGCCCAACCTGGTCTTTCTGGAACACGATGCCTACCAGAATTACATCCCGTGCAAGTACACCGGCAAGTTCAGCGCCCATTACCGCAAGTTGCCGTGGGTGCGGGTGATCAGCTCGGGATATGTGGTGGCCGAGCGTCTGCGCGAGGAAGGGTTTGATGCCGTGTTCGTGCCCAAGGGCTACGACCAGACCCTGCTGCAGGACCAGGGTCGCGAACGTGATATCGAGTTGGCATTTGTCGGCAGCACCAACAGCGTTGCCTACAGCGGTCGCAAAGCCTTGCTCGATGAGCTGGGGCGGGTTGAGCCGCTGGTCGTGACCCGGACCAAGTCCGGTGAGGAATACTGCGATACCCTCAACCGCATCCGTTTCTTCGTCAGTGCCGATGTCGGCATGGGCGAGTTCATGATCAAGAACTTCGAAGCCATGGCCTGCGGTTGTGTGTTGTTGGCGTATGACCAGGGCGAGGCCGAGAGCCGCGCGTTGGGTCTGCAGGACATGCATAACATCGTGTTCTACCAGACCATCGCACAGTTGCAGGAAAAGCTGGCGCAACTGCGGGCCGACCCCGAGCTGGCCCGGCGCATTGCCAGTAACGGCCGGGAACTGGTCGTGGCGCAATTGAGCTTTGCGCGTATCGGCGAACGCATCGTCGAGGCGCTCAAGCCGGCGCTGCGCGTCCGTGCGCCACTGAGTCTGCTGGAAAAAGTGCGCCTGAAGCTGGGCGTTTGACAAGGGCCGGTCAGCCATTGATATTGCTGGCACTTTGACTTTAAACGAGAATCAAGTGCAGTTTTCAACAGAAAGTAACATCACCTTGGTGGTCACCAGCTGTGGCCGCCTGGACCTGCTCAAAACCACTCTCGAGAGTTTTGACCGGTTCAACACAGCGCCCATCCGCGAAGTCTTCATTACTGAAGATGCCGGGGACGAGGCTGTGCATTCGGCCATCCCTGCGGGCTGGAAAGACCATTGCACGATTTTCGTCAATCGCCCGAAGCTCGGTCAGTTGGCGTCCATTGACCTGGCTTACGAACATGTCAGCACTCCGTACATTTTCCATTGCGAAGACGACTGGGAATTCTATCGCCCAGGATTCGTGGAAGATTCGCTGAAAATCCTCGAATTGCGTCCGGAAATCCTCCAGGTCTGGATGCGCAGCTATATTTACGATCTGAGTGTGCACAGCCCTTACATTCGCCTGGGTGCTCGGGAGTTCATTGGTGGCGTGGCCTGCTATCCGCTGATCTCGGACAAGCCCGAGTGGCAGAGTTTCTCGCTGAACCCCGGGCTGCGCCGAATCAAGGAATATCGGCTGTGTGCCCCTTATGCCTCGCACGACGGGGAGAAGGCGCTGTCCAAGCGTTACGCGCAGCTGAACCTGACTGCAGTGACGCTTGAGGGTGATGCGGTTCGGCATACGGGGTTTGGTTTGCACGTCCAGACTTCTGTCGAGCGTGAGCGCAAGGCGCGGCGCAGTCGGCGCGAACAGATCAAGTTCGCATTGTCTCTACTGGTGGGAGTATGCATTGGCTGGTTCATCAATTAAGTGCACCAGGAGAGAACCCGGCAGATGCCTGAAGCGATACGTGTCGCCATGAGCATTCTTAATGTGATGTGGTCCGGCGGTGCGCCTTTTGCGTCGATACACAAGGTTCACCAACAGATTCTGTCCCAGGCGGCCTCGACATCACCGGTCAAGACCTGGCTGTTACAGGGCTGCGCAACCGATTGTGGCGTGAACGTGGCTGGCGCCAGGGAGTGGAACCTGTCCTCCGCGCAGTTGAAAGGGCGGCATTTCTGGCGGCTGACCAAGCCCTGGATGCAGGCCGGTTTCAAGAAAGCGCTCCTGGAAAGCCAGGCGGATCTGTTGCTGCTCGACGGCCTGGGCGTTGCCCGCACTTTGTTGCCCCTGCTGAAGAAACTGCCTCACGTGCGGGCCATCGTGATTTTTCACGGGTCCACTCGACTTCGTCCCGAAGACCGGGCGCTGTTCCAGCACTTCAAGCCGACTCAACTGACGCTGGTCGCAGTGTCAGGCACGCTGGCGACCAAGCTGGGCCAGGACCTTCAACTCCCTATCCAGGCGCTGCGCAGTGCATATGACCCTGTTGCCTTTCGCGCCGAGGTGCTCTCGCGAGAGGATGCCCGTGCTCGCCTGGGGCTGCCGCTCGACGAGACGCCGGTGCTGGGTGCGGTCGGTCGACTGGAAGACAAGAAAGGGTTTGCGTGCCTGCTCGACGCCTTCGCGCTAGCACTGAAACAGCGCGCAGATCTGCGTCTGGTCATTATCGGCGAGGGCTCGAATCGTGCCGCGCTGCAGGCGCGTATTGATAGCCTGGGGCTCGGCGGCAATGTCTCGTTGCCGGGGCATTTGAACGACGCCGCGCAGCTCTACCGCGCTTTCGACTGGGTGGCGATCCCCTCGTTGAGCGAGGGCCTCGGGCTGATCATGCAGGAGGCCGTCATGGCGGACGTGCCGGTGATAGCCAGCGAACTTCCAGTGTTTCGCGAACAGCTCGATGACAAGGGCGTGTATGTCGCCGCTGCCGACGTCAACGCCTGGAGCGCGGCTATTGTGAGTGCATTCGATGCCTCTGCATCAACGATTGCAGCGGCCCAGTACCGCAAGCTGGCACCTGACCAGGCCTGGCTCGACTTCAGCCAAGCGGTCCGCGAACTGTTGTCATGACGGCATGACGGCCTGCTCCAATGCTTGCATTGGAAAGCTGCCGTTCAGGTTCTCGCGTGCAATATAGCGCGCGAAGTGTTGCAGGTTGCGCTTGATCAGGTGCTTCGGCAGTGGGCCACGCACAAAGCGCATGTCTGCGACATCAATCAAACCCATGCGGTTATCTGGCGTCACCACGATGTTGCCCAGGTGCAACGAGCGAAAATAAATTCCCGATTTGTGCAGGCTGCGGATCAATTCTGCGAGCGCCGGCAGGTTCTGCTGCCAGTCGAAGCCGTCTTTTGCCGCAATCTGGCGCAGGGTTTCACCCGGCAATGGCTCATACAGTACGGCGGTCATGCCTGGACCTTGCAGACGGTAGAACTGCAGCACCTGAAGGGTGGGCACACCGCGCTTTTGCAGTTCCAGGACGTTATCGATGAACCGTTTCGAGTAAGGGCGAAATATGGCGGAAGAAAATAGTCGCTTGCGCCTGAACAGTTTGAGGATATTCCCATCCTGCAACAGGTAGACTTTCGGACCGTAGCTATCAGCCTCCAATACTCTGGCGCCTTCAATCATTTGATTTAAAGCGTCTTGCGGAAGTCGGGAACATTGCATCGTAGAAAGCCTTGTGGGAATTGCGGAGCGCCGTGGCGGGCAATGATGCCGAAAAGTTTCAGTTTTAACCATGCCGGGTGAGGCAGGGCGAACTATCCAAGGAGCAAATCGATGCAGGAAACACGCTGGGCGCAACTATGGATGGCCGCAGGGCTGATCTGGTTTTTACTGGCCATTGCCGTAGCGCCTACCAACAAAGCCTATCAACAGGGCCTGGTCGCTTTGCTCTGGCTCCCGGCCCTGGTATTCGCCTGGCCTGCGCGGGTTCGACTCAAAGAGCTGCTGTACGAACAGCGCTGGATCTACCTGCCGCTGCTGGGTTTGCTCGTCTGGTCGTTGATCAGCCTGTCGTGGACCAACGTCGAGGAACCCGCTCGCGAGGCCAAGCGCCTGTTGTACATAGTCGTGTTCCTGCTGTTTTTTCCGATATTGGCCAATGGTCGACCGGAGCGCGTGATTCGCCTCATGCAGTGGGGCGGTTTTGGTCTGGCGCTGACAGCCCTGGCCGCCGTCATAAAATTCTACGGTGTTAATGGCAATGCCTGGGTTGCACGTCTTGAAGGCCTGGGGGAGCTGTCTCACCCGATCCTTGGCGGCTACGTCATCGGGCTCGCGGCCGTGTGGCTCGTGCTTTGGGTGCCCAGCGAGCGCTGGATGCAGGCCCTCTGGGCCGTGGCCTTGGGCTTGCTTGGCGCATTCGTGGTGATGAGCCAGAGCCGGGGTGCGGCCCTGGCGTTGTTCTTCACGTTGCTCGCCATGCCCATCTGGTGCCGGGACCGGCGCAGCTGCGTCGTCGCCATCGGTGCCCTGGCGGTGGCGCTGCTGGCGTTCTGGTTGCTCGAACCACTGGTGCTGGCCCGCGGTGCCTCCTATCGTCCGGAGATCCTGGTTGCCAGCCTCAACATGATCGCCGAGCATCCATGGCGCGGCCTCGGGCTGGGCGGCGACTACAAGGTGTTCGCCGCAGACATGTATTTCGACCATGCCCATAATCTGTTCAGCCATGTGGCAATCGAGCTGGGTCTGCCAGGCCTGCTGCTGTGGTGTGCAGTCTGGTTTGGCGTGCTGCTTGAGGCCTGGAAAGCCAGGACGTCGCTGTACGGCCAGGGCATTATCGGCATCTGGCTGTTTTCCACCCTGGCCATGCAATTTGATGCGGCCAGCCTGACCGGCACGCCCAGGGCTGAGTGGTTCATCAGCTGGCTACCGATCGGGTTGGCCAGTGTTTTGGTATGGGCGCGGGCCAACCCCGGTGCCTGTGATAAAATTTCGCGTTCTTCCTAACAAGTGAGCTCTACGATGAGTGACGCACCGCCCAAAGCGGGACAGGACTCCAGCCTGAAAATCTATCTTCGGCTGTTGGGGTATGTAAAACCCTATGTTGGCCTTTTCCTGCTGAGTATCGTGGGCTTCGTGATCTTTGCTTCCACCCAGCCGATGCTGGCGGGGATCCTCAAATATTTCGTCGACGGCCTGAGCAACCCTGAAGCGGTGCTCTTTCCCAATGTTCCCTATCTCAAGGACCTGCAGTTGCTGATGGCGGTGCCACTGCTGATCATCCTGATCGCGGCGTGGCAGGGCTTGGGCTCGTTCCTGGGTAACTACTACCTGGCGAAGGTTTCGCTGGGGCTGGTGCATGACCTGCGCGTCGAGCTGTTCAACAAGCTGCTGGTACTGCCCAACCGCTACTTCGATACCCATAACTCGGGGCATCTGATTTCGCGCATCACCTTCAACGTGACCATGGTCACCGGCGCCGCCACGGACGCGATCAAGGTCGTGATTCGTGAAGGCCTGACCGTGGTGTTCCTGTTTGCCTATCTGTTGTGGATGAACTGGCAGTTGACGATCGTGATGCTGGCGATTCTGCCGGTGATTGCCTTTATGGTGGGTAACACCAGCAAGAAATTCCGCAAGCAGAGCAAGAAAATCCAGGTAGCCATGGGGGATGTGACCCACGTCGCCTCTGAAACCATCCAGGGTTATCGCGTGGTGCGCAGCTTCGGCGGCGAGAGCTATGAAGAGCGCCGCTTTGCCGAAGCCAGCCAGGGCAACACGGACAAGCAGCTGCGCATGACCAAGACCGGCGCGGTGTATACGCCGATGTTGCAGCTGGTCATCTATACCGCCATGGCCGTGTTGATGTTCCTGGTACTGTTCCTGCGGGGCGATGCTACGGCGGGCGACCTGGTGGCCTACATCACGGCGGCGGGCCTGCTGCCCAAGCCAATCCGTCAATTGTCGGAAGTCAGCTCGACCATCCAGAAAGGCGTGGCCGGTGCCGAAAGCATTTTTGAACAGCTGGACGTTGAGCCTGAAGTTGATAGCGGTACGGTCGAGCGTGATCGCGTCAGCGGTTACCTGGAAGTGCGCAACCTGAGCTTTACCTACCCGGACACCGATCGTGAAGTGTTGAAAAACATCAGCTTCACCGCGGCACCCGGCCAGATGATCGCGCTGGTGGGTCGCTCCGGCAGTGGCAAGTCGACCCTGGCCAGCCTGATCCCTCGTTTCTACCATCACGAGACCGGCGAGATCCTGCTCGATGATGTCGAAATCGAAGACTATCGCCTGCGTAACCTGCGTCGGCACGTGGCACAGGTCACCCAGCATGTGACGCTGTTCAATGACACCATCGCCAACAATATCGCCTACGGCGACCTGGCTGGCGCCCCGCGGGCCGATATCGAGAAGGCCGCCACCGATGCTTATGCGATGGACTTCATTTCCCAGATGCCCGATGGCCTGGATACCCAGGTCGGTGAAAACGGCGTGCTGTTGTCCGGTGGTCAACGCCAGCGCCTGGCGATTGCCCGGGCCCTGTTGAAGAATGCCCCGTTGCTGATCCTGGATGAGGCGACCTCGGCACTCGACACCGAGTCCGAGCGCCATATCCAGGCGGCACTGGACCAGGTCATGAAGGGCCGTACCACGCTGGTGATCGCTCACCGCTTGTCGACCATCGAAAAGGCCGACCTCATTCTGGTCATGGACCATGGTGAAATCGTCGAGCGTGGCACCCACGCGCAGTTGTTGGCGCAAAATGGCTACTACTCGCGCCTGCACGCCATGGGGCTCGACGCACCGACGGAAAATATCGCCTGATCCAGACCCGGGGGCGAAGAACGATGTTTCATTCGGTTGCAGCCGTGGCGCAAGCCCACGGCAACCCTGTGTTAATATCGCGCCCCTGTTCATTTTGTATGTGGGTTGCTCCATGAAGTTGTCCATGCCGCGATTCGATCAAGCCCCTGTCTTGGTGGTCGGCGATGTCATGCTCGACCGTTATTGGCATGGTGGTACCTCACGGATCTCCCCGGAGGCGCCGGTACCAGTCGTCAAGGTCGAGCAAATCGAGGACCGCCCAGGCGGTGCCGCCAACGTTGCGTTGAACATTGCCGCTCTAGGTGCGCCGGCCTCCCTGATTGGCGTCACCGGCGACGATGAAGCCGCCGACAGCCTCGCCAACAGCCTCAAGGGCGCCGGCGTGCGGGCATTGTTCCAGCGCATCGCGCACCAGCCGACCATCGTCAAGTTGCGGGTCATGAGTCGTCACCAGCAATTGCTGCGTATCGACTTCGAAGAACCTTTCGCTACCGATGCCCTCGCCTTGGGCGAGCAAGTCGATGGATTGCTCGAAGGCATCAAGGTGCTGGTGTTGTCCGACTACGGCAAAGGCGCGCTGAAGAATCATCAGGTGCTGATCCAGGCTGCCCGCGCTCGTGGTATTCCGGTGTTGGCCGATCCCAAGGGCAAGGACTTCTCCATCTATCGTGGTGCAAGCCTGATCACGCCGAACCTCAGCGAGTTCGAAACCATCGTCGGCAAATGCAGCGATGAGCACGAACTGGTGACCAAGGGCGCGACCCTGATGCAGGAGCTCGACCTCGGCGCCTTGCTGGTGACTCGCGGTGAGCACGGCATGACCTTGTTGCGCCCCGGTCATCCCGCGCTGCACCTTCCCGCACGGGCGCGTGAAGTGTTCGACGTCACGGGGGCCGGTGATACGGTGATTTCGACCCTGGCAGCAGCGATCGCAGCCGGTGAAGAATTGCCCCATGCAGTGGCCCTGGCCAACCTGGCCGCGGGTATCGTGGTCGGCAAGCTGGGTACTGCTGCCATCAGTGCACCGGAACTGCGGCGCGCCATTCAGCGCGAAGAAGGCTCCGAGCGCGGTGTGCTGGGGCTCGAGCAACTGCTGCTGGCGGTTGACGATGCCCGTGCGCATAAAGAGAAGATCGTGTTCACCAACGGCTGCTTCGACATATTGCATGCCGGTCACGTGACTTACCTGGAGCAGGCGCGGGCCCAAGGCGATCGTCTGATCGTTGCGGTCAACGACGATGCGTCAGTGAGCCGACTGAAAGGTCCTGGGCGTCCGATCAACAGTGTTGACCGGCGCATGGCCGTCCTGGCCGGCCTGGGCGCTGTGGACTGGGTTATCAGTTTCTCGGAGGGGACCCCGGAAAACCTGCTGCGCGAAGTCAAGCCCGACGTTCTGGTCAAGGGTGGCGATTACGGCATTGAGCAGGTGGTGGGTGCGGACATCGTGGCAGCCTACGGCGGCACGGTGAAAGTCCTGGGGCTGGTGGAAAACAGCTCGACTACGGCGATTGTGGAGAAGATCCGCAAGTCGTAAGAGCTGGCCTGCGATCCTTGAAAATTTCTTTGATCGCACGTCAAAGGATCGCAGCCTGCGGCAGCTCCTGCCCTGTAGACGCTGCGATCTTTTGGTTCAGGAACTGACCTTCTTGCGTGGCACGATTCTCTTGAGCAATTGCTTGGCCTTGCCCCGCAACCTCGCTAAACCCGAGTCCTTCCCCGGTGGGCTCAGTCCCTGCTGCTTCACCCAATCCTTCCACTTGATCCGCTCATCGCGCACCAGCCAGCCTTCCTGCAGGGCAAAACTCTCTGCCAGGTACAACCCGCGAGTGCTCGCCGGATACAGGTGGTCCTTCTTCAAGGTGTAGAGCTCAGCCATCGGCTGGCCGTCCTGCAAGGGCATCAGGTACAGATCGGGCCGTTTGCGATCGAGCCTGGCCACCAGTTGGTCGCCTTCCAGGCGTTCGTCGACATGGAACAGGCTGAGCGACTTGGCTTCCTTGGGGACGTCGAGGCGTAAGTCGTAGATCAGTTGCAACGAGGCTGTGGGCAGGTGCACGTAAGCGCGTGGACGTTCGATCAGTTGCATGTTCGCGCAGCGCACCGGTCGAGCCGATCCCGACAGGGGCGTCAATCGAAACGGCAAGGCTTCCCGATAATGCAGGGCGGACGAGTAGGGCGCAGGCAGCCAGGTGTCATTGAAGCGTCCGCCAAGCCAGCCTTCGGGCGTTTCCAGCAGGCATTCTTCGGCGATTTCCTGAATGGCCGTGTGCAGCGGCAGGTTGAGCTCGTGGGCCGGCACATAACCGGAGATCAGCTTGAGCACCACGTCGCCGCGATCCTGTCGGCGCTGGCGCACCAAGACCCAGTAATCGCGGTTCTGCCAGTGCAATGTAAGGCGCACCGAAACCCCGAGATTGGCCAGCTCCACGGCGAAGCGCTCTGCATCGGCCACGGCCACGGGGCGGCGACGCTGCAGGGTTTGCGAGAAATTGAGCGGCATTCCGACGCTCTGGTAACTCAGGCCTTCGGGAGTCGCTTCGACGAATAACGGCAGGGTCTTGAAGTTGCTGGGGTTCTTTCTTATGAGCGTACGCGGCATGTCGGCTCCTGCTTAAGGCCGCGTCGGCGGCGTCAGTTTCTACGAAGGACCTTGGCAACGGTCGCGACATTGTGGGCGAGGTGCAGCGGATTGATGGTCCCGACAATAGCACTGGCAACGCCCGGATGTTCAAACAACAACTCGAAGCTGGCGCGCACCGGATCTACGCCAGGGCTGAGGCACACATGGCCGCTGGCCAGGGCTTTCTTGACGAGAATGGCTTTGCCGTGAGCAGCAGCATAGTCAATGACGGCTTTTTCATTCAATTCGTTCAGATTGTAGGTGACCATCGCGCAATCACCCTGTTCCAGGGCCTTCAAGCCACCTTCGACGGTTTTTCCGGAGAAGCCGAATCCGCGGATCTTGCCCTCTTGCTTGAGCTCGGCGAGGGTTGTGTAGACCTCGCTGTCGTTGAGAATCGCCAGGTCATTGCCGTCGGAGTGCACCAGCACCAGGTCGATAAAATCAGTTTCCAGACGTTTCAAGCTGCGTTCCACTGACAACCGGGTGTGGGCGGCGCTGAAGTCGTGACTGGACTGGCCATTGGCAAACTCTTCGCCCACCTTGCTGACGATCACCCAGTCCTGGCGCTGGTCACGCAGCAACGGGCCGAGGCGTTCTTCGCTGTGGCCATAGGCCGGGGCGGTGTCGATCAGGTTGATCCCCATGTCCCGTGCGAGCTTGAGCAACATGCGCGCTTCATCATCGCCCGGGATCTGGAAACCGTTCGGGTACTTGACGCCCTGGTCGCGGCCCAGTTTCACGGTGCCCAGGCCAAGTGGCGAAACCATCAGGCCGGTGCTGCCCAGCGGGCGGTGCAGTTCGTGCAGGGTTGGTTGGCTCATGGCAGCAGTTGCTCCCAGGCAGGAATGCCCATGGGTGGTTTCGGGAGTTCAGGCAACGTGGCGTTGTGGCTGGGCTGGATGCCATCGCGTTGAAGAGAGGCAATGACCCGGTCAGCGAAGTCCGGCGCCAGTGCCAGCTTGGTCGGCCAGCCGACCAGCAGCCGGCCCTGTTCAGCCAGGAAAGCATTGTCCGGGCGTGTCAGGCCGGACTGCAAAGGCTCGGCACGATCCACTCGCAAAGTGGCCCATCGGGCGCTACTGAGGTCGATCCAGGGCAGGAGCTGGCCGAGTTCTTTCTGCGCGGTGGCAATCTGCTCGACCGGCTCGCGGGCGACGCCTTCGGCTTCGGCAATATCGCCACCCAGGTACCAGACCCACTGGCCATCGGCCGCCGGGTGCGTGGTGACGGTGATGCGCGGCTTGGTCCCGCCACCCAGGCAGTGGGCGTACAACGGCTTCAGGCCGGGGCCCTTGGCGATGATCATGTGCAGCGGTCGACGTTGCATGGCCGGCTGGCTCAACCCCAGTGCTTCGAGCAGCTCTGCGGTACCCGCCCCGGCGCTGAGAACGATGCGCTGCGCCCGGATATCGCGCCCGTCGACTCTAAGGCCGACCAGCAGGCCAGCTTCCAGAAACGGTTCGATCTCATGCCCGGCCAGCAGGCCGTCGCCCGCGAGGTCGGCCAGGCGCTGGATCAGGCTCGGTACATCGATCACCAGCTCGGCCAGGCGATAGACCTTGCCCTTGAAACGCTTGTCTTGCAGGGCGGGTGGCAGTTGCTCGCCCTTGACCTGGTCGACCCGGCCACGCACGGCTTTGCTGGCGAAGAAACTGGTGAGGTTGCCAGCGATGGTGCCGGGGGACCAGAGATAGTGGGCTTCGGACAGCAGGCGTACGCCGCTCAGATCCAGTTCGCCGTCGCCGGCCAGCGCTTCACGCCAGCGTCGTGGCATATCGGCGATGGCTTCCGAGGCGCCGGTCAGTGCACCGTGCAGCGCATACTTGGCGCCGCCGTGGATGATGCCTTGGGACTTCAGGCTCTGCCCGCCACCGAGGGTGGCACTTTCCACCAGCACGGTCGAAAAACCCTGGCGGCGCAGGCGCGCGTTCAGCCAGAGGCCGGCGACACCAGCGCCGACAATCAGAACGTCGGTGGAAATAACGGATGGCATGCAGCGACCTCAGTGTTCAAGACGAGGGCGCAGTATACAGACTCAAACATTGCAGCGGCCGACAGACCCGTGGGAGTGAACCTGCTCGCGATAGCGGTTTACCTGGCAACCGATGCGTCGATTGGCGCACCGCTATCGCGAGCAGGCTCACTCCCAGACTAGACAGCATTGCGGGCGTTAGTGGCCTGCAGTTTTGGAGAATAACTGGATAACCACCACCCCCAGCACAATCAGCGCCATGCCCAGCATCGCCGGCACATCCAGCTTCTGCCCGTAGATAAACAGCGCGGCGACACTGACCATCACGATGCCCATGCCGGCCCACACCGCATAAGCCACCCCCACCGGTACGCTGCGCACCACCAGCGTCAGCATCCAGAAGGCGATGCCGTAGCCGACGATCACCAGCACCAACGGCAGGGGCGTGCTGAAACCTTTGACGGCTTTCATTGAAACGGTCGCGATCACTTCGGCGCAGATGGCAATGGCCAGGTAGTAGTAAGCGGTCATAGGTGCATCCTCAAGTGATGTGTTGCTTTATCAAGCCTGCATTTTAGAGATTCCCCAGATGCGGTAAAGTCATTACCTATCTGTTACGGAGATGGGTTGCCCATGAGCATGCAATGGAATCTGGAACAGCTTCGTCTGTTTGTCAGCGTAGCGGAACAACGCTCGTTCTCGGCGGTGGCGCGCGTTCAGCGCAAGGCCCAGTCGGCCGTGAGCAGTTCGATTGCGCTGTTGGAAGAAGACCTCGGCGTCAGCCTGTTTGATCGCAGTAGCGGGCGCCAGCCGAAATTGACTGAAGCCGGCGATGCCTTGCTCGAAGAAGCAAGGGAAGTCCTGCGTCAGTGCGAGCGTTTGAACGGCCGGGCATTGGCGATGATGCGCGGGCAGGAAGCCCGTCTGCGGGTGGCCCAGGATGAGGCCATGCCCTACCAGGCAGTTGTGGATAGCTTTGAAGCCCTGGCGCAACAATTTCCCAGCCTTGAGGTGCAACTGACCAGTGCTGCCCAGGGCGACGTGGCGCGTAAATTGGTGGAGCGCCGGGCCGACCTCGGCCTGCTGTTTTATCACGACCAGATTCCCGAATCCCTTGAGCGCCGGGTATTGGGTAGCGTCGAAATGGTTACAGTGTGTGGCACCGGCCACCCATTGGCAGGCAAAAACGAAGTTGATTGCCAGCAGTTGGCGCAGCATCGCCAGTTACTCATGTCCACTCAATCCAGTGTCTACCCCGGTAGCGAACCCGCCAGTCCGCAGGTCTGGCGGGCCGACAGTTTCTACGTAATGGCCGAATGGCTGGTACGTGGTCTCGGCTGGGCCTGGTTGCCGCGGCACGTGGTGCAGTACCCGGCTTATCAGGGGCAGATGGTAGAGCTGGTCAGCGAATGGACGCCTCCGGCCCTCGTCGTGGAGCTGGTGTGGCGTCGCGACGAACCACTGGGCCCGGCCGCTCGCTGGCTGGCGGAACGTTTTGCCGTGCACTTGCGGGCGATCGGCGACAAAAGCCGATAAACTCCGCCGCCATGAATAGAACTCTCTACACCGCGCTGTTTTACCTGGGGCTGCCATTGGTAGCGATTCGGCTTTGGCTGCGGGCGCGCAAGGCGCCGGCGTATGCCAAACGCATCGGCGAGCGATTTTCCTACGGCCTGCCGGTGTTGCAGCCCGGCGGAATCTGGGTACACGCGGTGTCAGTTGGCGAGAGCGTCGCGGCGGCGCCAATGATCCGCGCTCTGTTGCAACGTTATCCTCAGTTGCCGATCACCGTGACCTGCATGACCCCGACCGGATCCGAGCGCATTCGGGCCCTGTTCGCCAATGAACCGCGAATTCAACACTGCTACCTGCCCTATGACCTGCCCTGTGCGGCAAAGCGATTCCTGGATCGCGTGCGGCCGAAACTGGCCGTGATCATGGAAACCGAGCTATGGCCCAACCATATCCACCAGTGTGCAAAACGGGGTATTCCCGTGGCGCTGGCCAATGCCCGACTGTCCGAGCGCTCGGCCAGGGGTTACGGCCGTTTGCCCAAACTGACCCGGCCGATGCTCGCCGAAATGAGCCTGTTTGCGGTGCAGACCGAGGCCGAGGCCTCACGCTTTCGCGACCTGGGTGCGCGCCCGGAAACCGTCGAAGTCACCGGCTCGATCAAATTCGATCTGACCATCGACCCGCAGCTGCTGCAGCGTGCCACCGAGTTACGCGGCCAATGGCAAGCACGGGAGCGTCCGGTGTGGATTGCCGCCAGCACCCATGAAGGTGAGGACGAGGTGGTGCTGGCGGCGCATCGTCAGTTGCTCGCCAATCATCCCGATGCGCTGCTGATCCTGGTACCGCGCCATCCGGAGCGGTTCAATTCGGTGTTCGAGCTGTGCACCCGGCAGGACTTCGCCACGGTTCGACGCTCCACCGGCGAGACGGTCAGCGCCGGTACTTCAGTACTGCTGGGCGACACCATGGGCGAATTGCTGTTCCTTTACGCCTTGGCGGATACCGCATTCGTCGGTGGCAGCCTTGTACCGAACGGCGGGCACAACCTGCTGGAGCCGGCAGCACTGGCCAAGCCCTTACTGAGCGGCCCGCACTTGTTCAACTTCCTCGAAATAGCCGCGCAACTGCGCAATGCCGGCGCGCTGCAGGAGGTGGAAGATGCCGAAGGGTTGGCGGTAGAGGTGCAACGTTTGTTCGAATTGCCCCGGGACGCGCAGCGCATGGCCCAGGCCGGATTGAGTGTGATGCGCGCCAACCAGGGCGCGTTGCAACGCTTGCTGGATGGGTTGGGGCGGTTGATCGATCGTTAGACTGCGTCGCCTGGAATCAAAGATCGTCCGAACGCGGCCCGAGCCTGCGCGGCAGCGTCTACTTTGGAATGCATTTCCATGTAGGAGCTGCCGCAGGCTCGGGCCGTGTTCGGACGATTTTTTGCGTCTACGGTCGAGCTTTCAATTGCTCAGCCGCAGCCTTGGCCAAATCCGGCGGCAGGAAGTCCTTGTCGGGGTTGTAGTCGGGCTTGAGGTAGCGCTTGAGGTCTTCCAGGTCGCCCGGGTTCAACGTGCCCGCTGCCTGTTTCAGGCGCAGGTTGTCGAGGATGTAGTCGTACCGGGTGTTGTTGTAGTTGCGCACCGAGGTGTACAGCTGGCGCTGGGCATCGAGCACGTCGACGATGTTGCGCGTACCGACCTGATAGCCGATTTCAGTCGCTTCCACCGCGCTCTGGTTGGAAATGATCGACTGCTTGCGCGCCTGCACCTGCTCGACGTCGGTATTCACCGCGCGGTGCAGATTGCGCGTGTTCTCCACGACTTGCCGGCGCAGGCCTTCACGCTGTTGTTCGGTCTGGTCCAGGCGCGAGTAGGACTCCCTGACCTGGGAACTGGTCAGCCCGCCGCTGTAGATCGGGATGTTCAGCTGCAGCGCCAAGGTGCGTTGCTCGACGGGGCCGCCATAGGCCTGGCCGAAAGCATTCGGATTGCTGAAGCCGAAAGCGTCGTTGTCACCTTTTTCATACTTCGCCACCGCATCCACCGTCGGAGCGTGGCCGGCCTTACGCTGCTTGAGCGTTTCTTCAGCAGCGCTGACCGCGTAGTTGCTGGCCAGCAGATTGAGGTTCTGCCGGGCGGCCGTGTCGACCCAGGACTTCGCATCATTCGGTGCAGGCGGGAGGATCGGAAGGGTATGGACGATGCCCTGGATCGAGTTGTACTGACGGTTGGTCAGGGTGATCAGCGCTTCGAACGCATCATCCACCTGGCGCTGCGCAACGATGCGGTTGGCCCGCGCAGTGTCGTAGCTGGCTTGCGATTGCAGCACGTCGGTCTTGTCCGAGAGGCCGACATCGAAGCGTTCGTTGGACTGGTCCAGCTGGCGTTTGAATGCCGCTTCCTCAGCCTTGGTCGAGGCCAGGTTGTCCTGGCTGCGCAGCACATTGAAATAGCTTTCGGCCGTCTGCAGGATCAGGTTCTGCTCTGTCGCGGACAGTTGCAGGGCCGCCTGTTCGTTGACGTCCTTGGCCGCCTGGTACTGGAACCAGCGATCGGCGCGGAACAGTGGCTGGGCCAGTGTCGCCTGATAGGAGTTGGCGCTGCGGGAAGCCACGGCGGACGGCTGATTGATGTCGGTGCGCACATTGGCGACCTGGGCTCCGCCGGACAGATTCGGCAACAACCCGGCCCGTGCCTGCGGCACTACCTCTTTCTGCGCGCCGTACTGGGCGCGAGCAGCGGCCAGGTCGGCGTTGTTATCCACGGCTTCCTGATAGACGCTCACCAGGTCAGTCCTGGTCGATAAGGGCGCTTCCGCTGCCCAGGCCATTCCATTCGAAGCACAAGACACGGCAAGGGCCAGTGAAAGTTTGCGCAGCATGCGGCCATCCCTAAAAATTACGCTGATAATTTGCGCCAAGGTACGGCGCGATGTTGTAGATCGTCAACGCACAACGTCATGACGTGATGCGGCGTAGCGAGTGTAGTTGCCCACACGTTCGGCAACAATCCTGTAATTACGCCATTCATCAAGGTGTTTACTGCGGGGTTGGCGTTCTGTGTCAGTTGTGTCTAGACTGGCCGGGTTCTTGTCGGGGTGCCTTGCTATGAGGCTGAGATCGAATAATTTCGGATCCCGTTGAACCTGATCAGGTTAGCGCCTGCGTAGGGAACAAGATTTCTCGTCACCCGGCGAGTCCTCTTGTGCTTCGTCCGGGATGTTGTTCGACAATCGAACACCCCTCGAGCACTGAGCACAGCACCAGCAGCAGTGTCATCGCTGATTGGTCGCGTCCATTCGTTACAGGTTCGCTCCGACAAAAATCCACTGCCTGGATGCTGTCTGGAGAGCCCGTGATGACTATAAAACTAAAAAATACGACGAACCTGAGTGATTCGGCCCAAGTCGATCAACAGTCGGTTCAGCCCTTTACCCGCTCGCAAAAAGTCTACGTCCAGGGCTCTCGCCCGGACATCCTCGTGCCGATGCGCGAAATCAGCCTTGACGTGACCCCGACCGATTTCGGCGGCGAGATCAACGCGCCTGTCGTTGTGTACGACACCTCGGGCCCGTACACAGACCCCAACGTCATCATCGACGTGCGCAAAGGCCTGGGTGATGTGCGTTCGCCGTGGATCGAAGCCCGTGGCGACACCGAGCGCCTGCCCGGCCTGAGCTCCAATTTCGGCCAGGAACGCCTGGCCGATGCCGAGCTGACCAAGCTGCGCTTCGCCCACGTGAACAACCCGCGCCGCGCCAAGGCCGGGGCCAACGTCAGCCAGATGCACTACGCGCGCAAAGGCATCATCACCGCAGAGATGGAATACGTTGCCATCCGCGAGAACATGAAGCTCGAGGTGGCCCGTGCCGCCGGCCTGCTGGACCAGCAACACGCCGGCCACAGCTTCGGCGCCAGCGTGCCGAAGATCATCACCCCTGAATTCGTCCGTGACGAGATCGCCCGTGGCCGCGCGATCATTCCGGCCAACATCAACCACACCGAACTGGAACCGATGATCATCGGCCGTAACTTCCTGGTGAAGATCAACGGCAACATCGGCAACAGCGCCCTGGGTTCGTCCATCGAAGAAGAAGTGGCGAAACTGACCTGGGGCATTCGCTGGGGTTCGGACACGGTCATGGACCTGTCCACCGGCAAGCACATTCACGAAACCCGTGAGTGGATCATCCGCAACTCGCCGGTGCCGATCGGTACCGTGCCGATTTACCAGGCCCTGGAAAAAGTCGGCGGTGCGGCCGAGGACCTGACCTGGGAGCTGTTCCGCGACACCCTGATCGAACAGGCCGAGCAGGGCGTGGACTACTTCACCATCCACGCCGGTGTGCTGCTGCGCTACGTGCCGCTGACCGCCAAGCGCGTGACGGGCATCGTTTCCCGTGGCGGTTCGATCATGGCCAAGTGGTGCCTGGCGCATCACAAGGAAAACTTCCTCTACACGCATTTCGAAGACATCTGCGAAATCATGAAGGCCTACGACGTCAGCTTCTCGCTGGGTGACGGTCTGCGCCCAGGTTCGATTGCCGACGCCAACGACGCCGCGCAGTTCGGCGAACTGGAAACCCTCGGCGAGCTGACCAAAATCGCCTGGAAGCACGACGTGCAGTGCATGATCGAAGGCCCGGGCCATGTGCCGATGCAGCTGATCAAGGAAAACATGGACAAGCAGCTCGAGTGCTGCGACGAGGCGCCGTTCTACACCCTGGGCCCGCTGACCACCGACATTGCGCCGGGCTACGATCACATCACTTCCGGTATCGGTGCGGCGATGATCGGCTGGTTCGGTTGCGCCATGCTCTGCTACGTGACGCCCAAGGAACACCTGGGCCTGCCGAACAAGGATGACGTGAAAACCGGGATCATCACTTACAAGATCGCCGCGCATGCTGCCGATCTCGCGAAAGGCCATCCGGGTGCACAGATTCGCGACAATGCCCTGAGCAAGGCGCGTTTTGAATTCCGTTGGGAAGACCAGTTTAACCTGGGCCTTGACCCGGACACCGCCCGTTCGTATCACGATGAGACGTTGCCGAAGGATTCGGCCAAGGTCGCGCATTTCTGCTCCATGTGCGGACCGAAATTCTGCTCGATGAAGATCACTCAGGAAGTCCGTGAATATGCGGCCAACCAGAGGATCGAAACCATTGATGCCGAAGTTGCCCAGGGACTGGCGGAGCAGGCTGAGCGGTTCAAGCAGGAAGGCAGTCAGCTGTACAAGAAGGTTTGATCTGACCTGAAAAGGTGGGGCCTTCAAGGGCCCCATCGCGGGCAAGCCCGCTCCCACAGGATTTGTGTCGCACACAGATTTTGTGATCGCCACGATACCTGTGGGAGCTGGCTTGCCAGCGATAGCGATCAACACAACAACAAATGTCCCTCTGAGATAACACCCGTGAGCATTCAACCCAGCACTTACTCCCCCGACATTGCGGTGCCCGCTGAAAAGCGTGTCTTCGGTGGTCGCGATCTGTTTTCCCTGTGGTTCTCCCTCGGCATCGGCCTGATGGTGCTGCAAACCGGCGCTTTGCTCGCGCCGGGCCTCGGCCTGTCCGGTTCACTGCTGGCAATCTTCCTCGGCACCTTGGTCGGCGTCCTGCTGCTGGCGGCCGTCGGCGTGATCGGCAGCGACACCGGCCTGTCGTCGATGGCCGCACTCAAGCTGAGCCTCGGCATCAAGGGCGCAAGCCTGCCGGCGGTGCTGAACCTGCTGCAACTGATCGGTTGGGGCTCGTTCGAAATCATCGTCATGCGCGACGCCGCCAGTCTGCTGGGCGCACGCGCCTTCAGCGAAGGCAGTCTGCTGTCGAGCCCACTGTTATGGACCCTGTTCTTCGGTGGCCTGGCGACTTTGCTGGCGGTCAGCGGCCCACTGACGTTCGTGCGCCAGATCCTGCGCAAGTGGGGTATCTGGCTGTTGCTGGCCGCGTGCATCTGGCTGACCTGGAACCTGTTCGTCAAAGCCGACCTGGCCGCACTGTGGGCGCAGGCGGGCGACGGTTCGATGCCGTTCGCCGTGGGCTTCGACATCGCCATTGCGATGCCATTGTCCTGGCTGCCGCTGATTGCCGACTACTCGCGATTCGGCACGCGTGCGAAAAACGTCTTCGGCGGAACCGCGCTGGGCTTTTTTATCGGTAACTTCTGGCTGATGAGCCTTGGCGTGGCCTACACCCTGGCGTTCGCCCCGAGTGGTGAAGTCAATGCCTTGCTGTTGGCACTGGCTGGCGCCGGCCTGGGGATTCCGCTGCTGCTGATCCTGCTGGACGAGTCAGAGAACGCCTTTGCCGACATTCACTCGGCGGCAGTGTCCAGCGGGGTGCTGGTGCGCTTCAAAGTCGAGCACCTGGCGTTGGCCATCGGCCTGGTCTGCACGCTGATCGCCTTGCTGGCGCCATTGGCGCAGTACCAGAACTTCCTGCTGTTGATCGGCTCGGTGTTTGCGCCGCTGTTCGGCGTGGTGCTGGTGGATCACTTCATCCTGCGCAAGCGCAGTGCCCGAGTCGCATCAGCCGCATTGCGCTGGCCGGCGTTGCTCGCCTGGTTGGGCGGGGTGAGCACTTATCATTTGCTGGCCAATCTGTACCCGGACATCGGCGCAACCCTGCCGTCACTGATTCTGGCAGGGTTGCTGCAGTTGGTGCTGGGCCGAGCCTTCAGTTACGGCCAGGAAACAGCTCGGGCCTGAGAATGCCGTTCAGGCGTGGGTAGGGGATCTTCAGTTCGACATGGCCCAGCGCGTAGGGAGCGATGGTGCTGGTTTCGTACTTGAGGATCACCCCGCCGTAGGTCAGCGCCACATTCTGGGTCTTCTGGAAGGGCCAGCTCTTCACGAACTCCGCTTCCTGATCGAGCTTGGTGCTGATCAGCCAGCTGTTGTGAGCCACCTGTGCGGCTTTCCAGAATGCGTCTTCCTGGCCTGGCAGCAACATGTCCGACAACGTCAGCACCTTGTGTTGCTGGCGCGAGTAGTTGATGAAGCTGCGGCCCGGCGTGCCATGGGCTCCGCCAGTGTCCAGGTAACTGGAAAACTCGATGATCACCAAGCCGTCATGCTGTTCCCGTACCTTGGCCTGCAAATAGCTGCTGTAGCGCGGGCCGGCGGTGCGCAAAAACTCATCGCGATAGGCCGCCAGCGTCGGCGCCACCGGGGCGTCGGGCGAGGTGCGGGTCATTTGCAGCAAGCGCTTTTCGATGATGCCGTCGAGCGCAGGCTCGGCAGGGAAGCGCAGGGTGTCGATATTGACCAGCGGGCAATCAGCCGTCGTGCAGCCCGGCTTCAGCTGCTCGGAGGCGTCACGGGTGGTTTCCAGCGGCGTCCGGTAGTTGGGCTGGAACAGACTCTGGCAAGCGGCCAGGGTCAACGCGATTGCGGCCACGGAGGCGATTTTGAAAAGCGACATGGGCGTCCTTCATGAAACAGGGAAAGGCGAAAGTTACCCGCTTCGACTGCCAGCGCGGTAATCAGTTCGCCACTAAGCTAATTAGAGTTGGTTTCGCCCTCACCGTCTATCCCGCTGTCTGGAAAGGGGCTGCATCAAAGGTAGCGGGCGCGTTAGGATGGCGCGAAGTCGAGGCTGGAGCCTCGGAGCAACTACGAGGATTGTCATGACTGATTTTGCCAACGCCATTCCGACCGCTGTTGAGATCGTTCGGCGCGAAAAGTGCTACGAGGGCTTTTACAAGCTTGATCGTGTGCACCTGCGCCACGAATTGTTCGCCGGAGGCATGAGTCGCGAAATCAATCGAGAACTGTTCGTTCGCCATGATGCCGTCTGCGTCCTGCCGTACGACCCGCAGCGTGACGAAGTGGTACTGATCGAGCAGTTTCGCGTCGGCGCCATGGGCAAGACCGACAACCCGTGGCTGATTGAACTGGTCGCCGGTCTGATCGACAAGGATGAAGTGCCGGAAGAAGTTGCTCACCGCGAAGCGCAGGAGGAAGCTGGGCTTGTGTTTGGGGCGCTCTGGCCGATGACCAAGTATTTTCCATCGCCGGGCGGCAGCAATGAGTTTGTGCATTTATACCTGGGACGTTGCGAGACCACCGGGGCCGGGGGCCTGCATGGGCTGGAAGAAGAAGCAGAAGATATCCGCGTTACGGTCTGGGCGTTCGAAGATGCCCTGCAAGCCGTGCGCGACGGACGAATTGCCAACGCGGCCAGCATCATTGCCATGCAATGGCTAGCTTTAAACCGCGCTGAAGTGAGGGGGTTATGGTCGTAAACAAGTTGCGCGATCGCTATCGAGTCGACCTCGCGGGGCTGCAAGCTTCTTGCGAGGCCAACTATGCGCGCCTTATGCGACTGTTGCCGGACATGCGTAGCGAGCCGGCGGCGCGACGCATTGCCGTGACTCATGGCGACCAGATGCTCGGCGTACTGGCGCTCGAGGTGCTGCAGGTCTGCCCGTACACCACTACCCTGCAAGTGCGCCAGGAGCACAGCCTGCCATGGCTGCCGGTGCCGCAGTTGGAAGTCCAGGTGTATCACGACGCCTGCATGGCTGAAGTCGTCAGTGCCGAACATGCACGACGCTTTCGCGGCATCTATCCTTATCCGAATGCCTCGATGCATCAACCGGATGAAAAAGCCCAGCTGAACATGTTCCTGGGGGAGTGGTTGAGCCATTGCCTGGCGTTGGGGCATGAATACGAAGTCGTTCGTTAGTTGTGAACAGCGTTGCGTTCACCACTTTCCTCTTTCGCTTGTCCCCCAGCATAATTGCGGCACTCATCAATACCCGTGCTTTCGCCCTGGGAGAACGCCTTGCCGAGCGTATCCACATTGACCACCGCCGATTCGGCGTTGCTGGTGCAGCTGTCTGACAGCCACTTGTTCGCCGCCGCGGATGGCACGTTGCTGGGCATGAATACCCGGGACAGCCTCGTGAAAGTCATCGAGCTGGTGCGCCTGCAGCAGCCCCGGATTGACCTGGTGATTGCCAGTGGAGATTTGTCCCAGGACGGAACACTGGAGTCTTACCAGCTGTTTCGCGACCTGACCCGCCAGCTCGACGCCCCGGCGCGCTGGATTCCCGGTAACCACGATGAGCCGCAGATCATGGCCGAGGCGGCGGTTCAAAGCGCTTTGCTGGAGCCGGTGGTGGATATCGGCAACTGGCGAGTGACGCTGCTGGATTCGGCGGTGCCGGGCTCGGTGCCGGGTTATTTGCAGGATGAACAGCTGCAATTGCTTGCGTGTTCGCTGAGCGAAGCGCCAGAGCGCCATCACCTGGTGTGCTTCCATCATCATCCGGTGCCGATCGGGTGTGCCTGGATGGAGCCGATCGGCTTGCGCAATCCAGAGGCGCTGTTTGCCGTGCTGGATCGCTTTCCCCAAGTGCGGGCGGTGCTCTGGGGGCATGTGCATCAGGAAATTGACCGTGAGCGCAACGGTGTTCGGTTGATCGCGTCGCCTTCGACCTGCATCCAGTTTGAACCGGGGAGCGATGATTTCAAGGTGGGGGATCAGGCGCCGGGGTATCGATGGTTGCGGTTGCTGCCGGATGGGCGGATCGAGACGGGCGTTGAGCGGGTTACGGGGTTCGAATTCAAGGTCGATTACGACGCTGACGGTTATTAGTCATTCCTGAGGACCGCGTGATGGCCTTCGCGGGCAAGCCCGCTCCCACAGGGACAGCGCATATCCTGTGGGAGCGGGCTTGCCCGCGAAGGCGTTCGCACAGACGCTCCAAATTCCACGGATATCCCTGCTTCCCCTGACACCCTGTAAACTCCGCCTTCTTTACCTGACGAACAGGGAGCTCAAATGTCCGGCTCGATCCTCTATATCCACGGTTTCAACAGCGCGCCCTCCTCGAAAAAGGCCACGCAGCTGATGACGGTGATGGGCCGCCTGGGTTTGAGCGATCAGCTGCGGGTACCCGCCCTGCATCATCATCCGCGCGAAGCCATCGGTCAGCTTGAACAGGCGATTGCCGAGCTGGGGCGGCCACTGCTGGTCGGCAGCTCACTCGGCGGCTACTATGCGACTCACCTGGCCGAGCGCCATGGCCTGAAGGCCCTGCTGGTCAACCCGGCCGTAAGCCCGCACCGGATGTTCGACGGGCACCTGGGGACGCAGAAAAACCTGTACACCGATGAGGCCTGGGAACTGACCCACGACCATGTAACGGCCCTGGCCGAGCTGGAAGTGCCGGCACCGCAGGACCCCCAGCGTTATCAGGTGTGGTTGCAGACCGGTGATGAAACCCTGGACTATCGCCACGCCCAGCACCACTACCGGGCCTGTGCCTTGCGCATCCAGGCCGGCGGCGACCACAGCTTTCAGGGCTTTGCCGCGCTCCTGCCGGCCATGTTGAGTTTTGCCGGCATTGGCGCAGATTTGTATCAAGCGATTGATTTCACAACACTGTGACCGGTCCCTTTTCTACAGAACACTTTTTTCAAAGGACGACGAGACCCCATGGCCACTCCCGGCGCTAGCTCTTATAACGCAGACGCCATCGAAGTCCTCTCGGGCCTCGACCCGGTGCGCAAACGCCCTGGCATGTACACTGACACCAGTCGGCCGAACCACCTCGCCCAGGAAGTCATCGACAACAGCGTCGACGAAGCCCTGGCCGGTCACGCGACCTCGGTGCAGGTGATCCTGCACGCCGATCACTCCCTGGAAGTCAGCGATGACGGCCGTGGCATGCCGGTGGACATCCATCCGGAGGAGGGCGTTTCAGGCGTCGAGCTGATCCTCACCAAGCTCCATGCGGGTGGCAAGTTCTCCAACAAGAACTACCAGTTTTCCGGCGGTCTGCACGGCGTGGGTATCTCCGTAGTCAACGCCCTGTCGACCGAAGTCCGGGTGCGCGTCAAGCGTGACGGCAACGAATACCAGATGACTTTCGCCGATGGCTACAAGAAAACCGAGCTGGAAGTCGTGGGTACCGTCGGCAAGCGCAACACCGGCACCAGTGTTTTCTTCGCCCCGGATCCGAAATACTTCGATTCGCCGAAATTTTCCGTCAGCCGCCTCAAGCACGTACTCAAAGCCAAGGCCGTGCTATGCCCCGGCTTGCTGGTCAGTTTTGAAGACAAGGCCTCCGGCGAGAAAGTCGAATGGCATTACGAAGACGGCCTGCGCTCCTACCTGGTCGATGCGGTCACCGAGTTCGAACGCCTGCCGGACGAGCCGTTCTGCGGCAGCCTGGCCGGTAACAAGGAAGCGGTCGATTGGGCGCTGCTGTGGTTGCCGGAAGGCGGCGACAGCGTGCAGGAAAGCTACGTCAACCTGATCCCGACGGCCCAGGGCGGCACCCACGTCAACGGTTTGCGTCAGGGCTTGCTCGACGCCATGCGCGAATTCTGCGAATTCCGCAGCCTGCTTCCGCGCGGTGTGAAGCTGGCGCCGGAAGACGTCTGGGAACGCATTGCCTTCGTCCTGTCGATGAAGATGCAGGAGCCGCAATTCTCCGGCCAGACCAAGGAGCGCCTGTCGTCCCGTGAGGCGGCGGCGTTTGTCTCCGGGGTGGTCAAGGATGCGTTCAGCCTGTGGCTCAACGCCAATCCGGAAACCGGCATGCTCCTGGCTGAGCTGGCGATCAACAACGCCGGGCGTCGCCTGAAGGCCAGCAAGAAGGTCGAGCGCAAGCGCATCACCCAAGGCCCGGCATTGCCGGGCAAACTCGCCGACTGCGCCGGGCAGGACCCGATGCGTTCCGAGCTGTTCCTCGTGGAAGGTGATTCCGCCGGCGGTTCGGCCAAGCAGGCGCGGGACAAGGAGTTTCAGGCCATCCTGCCGCTGCGCGGGAAGATCCTCAACACCTGGGAAGTCGACGGCAGTGAAGTCCTCGCGAGCCAGGAAGTGCACAACATCGCCGTGGCGATTGGCGTTGATCCCGGTGCTGCGGACATGAGCCAGCTGCGTTACGGCAAGATTTGCATCCTCGCCGACGCCGACTCCGACGGGCTGCACATCGCGACCCTGCTGTGCGCGTTGTTCGTGCAGCATTTCCGCCCGTTGGTGGATGCCGGTCACGTCTATGTCGCGATGCCACCGCTGTACCGTATCGACCTCGGCAAGGAGATCTTCTACGCCCTGGACGAGGCCGAGCGTGATGGCATTCTCGATCGCCTGGTGGCCGAGAAGAAGCGCGGCAAGCCACAGGTCACCCGATTCAAAGGCCTGGGTGAAATGAACCCGCCGCAACTGCGCGAAACCACCATGGACCCGAACACCCGGCGCCTGGTGCAGCTGACGCTGGAAGATTACGAAGCCACCGCTGAAATGATGGACATGCTGCTGGCGAAAAAACGCGCTGGCGATCGCAAGTCCTGGCTGGAGTCCAAAGGCAACCTGGCCGAGGTTCTTGGCTGATGCGGGTTGGCTTGGCCCTGGCGTGTGCGTTACTCCTGAGCACGGCGGCGTTGGCCGACCCGGTCCCGGAGTTGCGCCTGGTGTCCGGGCATGCCGTGGCCGGCATGCATGGCGGCAACCTGTCAGGGCTGGCGCAGTGCGGCGGCGAGCTGTGGACGGTGTCCGATCGCGACGATGACCAGATCTACCGTCTCGATACCCTGCAGGATCCCTGGCAGGCCGCAGCCGTGCACATCGATGTGCCCGTGGTACCGGCCAGCGGTTTGCCCTGGAGCTTGAGCTCGCGCAGTTGGGCGGCATCATTCGTGCGCGGCGGCGACCTGGACTTCGAAGGCATCACCTGCGACAACGCCGGTAATCGATACATCGTCAGCGAATCCCATGCGGCCGTGTTGCAGGTGCCGCCAACCGGGCCTGCGTCCTGGTTGAACATTGCGCCCAGGCTGGTCCGCGAGGCGCGGGCCGGGGGCATGTTGTTGCGCTTCAATGCACTGTTCGAAGGCCTGGCGGTCAACCCGCAAGGCGACCAGCTATGGCTGGCCGCCGAGCGTGATCGCCGCGGCCTGCTGCTGATCAAGCGTGGGGCCACGCAATGGGACTGTGACGGCAACTGTGTGCTGCTGAGCGAGGGTGGCAAGCGAGCGCAGCCGCCGCAGTTTCACCACGCAAGACCGGTGTCGCTGGACTTCGCCGACCTGTCATTGTTCAACGGCAAGCTGTTCACCCTCGAACGCAATGCCTACGAAATATGCCGGCGCGATGCAACAACGGCCAAGGTCGAGCGTTGCTGGTCGTATGCCGCCGAGTTGCTGCAGGATGACCGGCGTTATCCACAGGACTACGGGCTGGAAGAAGCACTGGTAGTGGACGCCACGGGCGTCTGGATAGGCGTCGACAACAACACAGGGGCTCGCGTCGATGGCGAGGTTCGCCCGTTCATCTGGCGCTTTGCTGCGCCTGAAGGCGGATGGGGTGGCAAATCATGAGTCAACAGACGCCGGGCAAGCGTGCCGGCCGTGTGCTAATGGTGCTGGCCTGGTGCGCCGCGTTGTTTCTGGCGACGCGGTTTTTCGGCGAATGGGAAGCGCGCCAGCAAAATCCCAACGTTGTGGTCGACTCCGAACAGGGCGAGGGGTTCATCGAGGTAAAACTGGCCAGCAATCGCCAGGGCCACTTCGTCGCCAGCGGCCAGATCAACGGCCAGCCGGTGGATTTCATGCTCGACACCGGGGCGACTGATGTGTCGGTCCCGGCAGAGATGGCCAAGCAGCTGAAACTGGAAGAGGGCTTCGGGGTGACCCTGAGCACCGCCAACGGTTTGAGCAAGGGCTATCGAACCCGAATCGACCGGCTGCAGGTCGGCGACATCGTGCTGCGTGACGTTCGCGCGCTGGTCGCCCCCGGGCTGGAAGGCAAACAGGTGCTGCTCGGTATGAGCGCCCTGAACAAACTTGAATTTACTCAGCGCGGTGGCACCATGCTGCTGCGCCAGACAACGAACCGATGAGGCCCGCATGAGCGACATCCTTGCAGACAGCTTAGACGGCGTAGAACGCCGATCGCTGGCTGACTTCACCGAAAGTGCCTACCTCAACTACTCCATGTACGTGATCATGGACCGCGCCTTGCCACATATCGGCGACGGCCTGAAGCCGGTGCAGCGGCGCATTATCTATGCGATGAGCGAGTTGGGGCTGGACGCCGATTCCAAGCACAAGAAGTCGGCGCGTACCGTCGGTGACGTGCTCGGTAAATTCCACCCGCACGGTGACTCGGCCTGCTACGAAGCCATGGTCCTGATGGCCCAGCCGTTCAGCTATCGCTACACGCTGGTCGACGGCCAGGGCAACTGGGGTGCGCCCGACGATCCCAAGTCGTTCGCCGCCATGCGTTACACCGAGGCGCGGTTGTCGCGTTATTCCGAAGTACTGCTTAGCGAGTTGGGACAGGGCACGGCGGATTGGGGGCCAAACTTCGACGGAACGCTCGACGAACCGCTGGTATTACCTGCACGTTTGCCGAATATCCTCCTCAACGGTACCACCGGCATCGCCGTGGGCATGGCCACCGACGTGCCGCCGCACAACCTGCGTGAAGTGGCCACGGCCTGCGTACGTTTGCTGGATGAACCCAAGGCCACGGTCGAACAACTCTGTGAGCACATCCAGGGGCCGGACTACCCGACCGAGGCGGAGATCATCACCCCCCGCGCCGACCTGCTGAAAATCTACGAGACCGGTCGCGGCTCGGTGCGCATGCGCGCCGTGTACCACATCGAAGACGGCGACATCATCGTTACCGCATTACCGCACCAGGTGTCCGGTGCCAAGGTGCTGGAACAGATCGCCGCGATGATGCAGGCCAAGCCTTCCAAGGCCCCGCAGATCGCTGACCTGCGCGACGAATCGGACCACGAGAACCCGTGCCGGATCGTGATCATCCCGGGCGCGCGCAAGAATTTCGACCACGATGGGTTAATGCAGCACCTGTTCGCCAGCACCGAGCTGGAGTCGAGCTACCGGGTCAACATCAACATCATCGGCCTGGACGGCAAGCCGCAGCTGAAGAACCTGCGCGCGCTGCTGGTGGAATGGCTGGAATTCCGCGTGCAGACCGTGCGTCGCCGCCTGCAATTCCGCCTCGACAAGGTCGAGCGTCGCCTGCACCTGTTGGACGGCTTGTTGATTGCCTACCTCAACCTGGATGAAGTGATCCACATCATCCGCACCGAGGAGCACCCCAAGGCTGCGCTGATCGAGCGCTTTGCCCTGAGCGAGATCCAGGCCGACTACATCCTCGACACCCGCCTGCGTCAACTGGCGCGGCTGGAAGAGATGAAGCTGCGCAGCGAGCAGGACGAACTGCTCAAGGAGCAAGCGAAGCTGCAAGCCTTGCTGAGCAGCGAGGCCAAGTTGAAGAAACTGGTGCGCACCGAGCTGATCAAGGACGCCGAAACCTACGGCGACGACCGTCGCTCGCCAATCGTCGAGCGCGCCGAGGCCAAGGCCCTGACCGAGCACGACCTGCTGCCGAACGAGAAAGTCACGGTGGTGCTGTCGGAAAAAGGCTGGGTACGTTCCGCCAAGGGCCACGAAATCGACGCCACCGGGCTGTCCTACAAGGCTGGTGATGGGTACAAGGCCCTGGCTGCCGGGCGCTCCAACCAGTTTGCGGTATTTATCGACTCTACCGGTCGCAGCTACTCGGTCGCGGCGCATACACTGCCATCGGCCCGTGGCCAGGGCGAACCCCTGACCGGTCGCCTGACGCCGCCGCCAGGCGCCACCTTTGAATGCGTGATGATGCCCGAGGACGATGCGCTGTACGTGATCGCATCCGACGCCGGTTATGGATTCGTGGTCAAGGGCGAGGACCTGCAGGCCAAGAACAAGGCGGGCAAGGCGCTGTTGAGCCTGCCGAACAACGCCAAGGTGATCCTGCCACGCCCGGTTGCTGATCGAGAGCATAACTGGCTGGCGTCGGTGACCACCGAAGGTCGCCTGCTGATCTTCAAGATCAGTGATCTGCCACAATTAGGTAAGGGCAAAGGCAACAAGATCATCGGCATTCCCGGTGAGCGAGTAGCCAGTCGCGAAGAATATGTCACGGACATCGCCGTGCTGCCCGATGGCGCCACACTGGTGCTGCAGGCCGGCAAACGCACGCTTTCGCTCAAGGCAGACGACCTCGAACACTATAAAGGTGAGCGTGGACGCCGTGGTAACAAACTGCCACGAGGCTTTCAAAGGGTGGATGCGCTGTTCGTCGAAAACCTCAATTAGGCGTGCTAGAGCGCTCGATCTACGATTTAACGCGTAGATCGACGCTTTCGCGCTGGAGTCGGGACGCATATTCACGGATGATACGGCCTTTCAAGCGCCGGCGTGGCCGAGCGATCTTCATATTTATTGAGTATTTTCACTGTGGTTAGCCGTGTGGCAACCACCTGGATGGGACGATGACTGCTCTGCGCCTTCCTTTTATCTTGATGCTCGCTGGCGTTCTTGGCCTGGCGGGTTGCAGCGTTCACCAACCGGTGTCGCTGTATCAGCTGGACAGCGGTAATCCGGTGCAGCCGGCACAAAGTGCCGGCATGGCGGTTTTGCTGGGGCCGGTGACAATTGCCGACTACCTGCAACGTGAGACCCTCTTGCAGCGGCAACCGGATGGCAGCCTCCAGGCGTCGACCGACGGTCGTTGGGCTGGCAGCCTGTCTTCGGACATCGATCAATTGCTGCTACGCCAGGTGTCTGGTCACCTGGACAGCCAGCGCGTGGTGTTGGCGCCGGCGACGCTTGGCTTCACGCCGGATGTGCAGGTGTTGTTGACCATTACACGCCTGGATTCGGGTGAGTCGCAGCCAGCTATCCTGGATGCGCAATGGCGCTTGATCGACCGTCGCGGCCAGGTGCGGGACAACCGCATCATTCATCTGCAGGAGCAGCACGCAGGCGGCACGGCGGCGCAGGTCCAGGCCCAGGGCGTATTGCTGCAACGGCTGGCCGAGCAGCTGTCTGTGGCGCTCAAGCCCCTGGCCAACCAGCCCCCAGTTGCCGAAGGGCCGAAAAAACCGGCCGCCAAGCCTGCCGCACCCGCAGCGGAAAAGGACAAACAGCCGAAGATCCCGATGGCTTCGCCGATTCGCACCGATATGGAAGTGTTCAGGTTTTAAGGCCTGAATGAGGCCAGAACAAAGCCCGCCTTGTGCGGGCTTTGTTCTGTCTGTCTTGGGAGATCGATGTTGCCTGTGGGGGCCTCTTCGCGGGCAAGCCCGCTCCCACAGTGACCTGCGGTGGTCCACAGAACATGTGCAGACCCAGAACCCTGTTGGGGGCAGTTCGCGGGCAAGCCTGCTCCTGCGGTGACCCGCAGTGTCCACAGAAAATGTGTGGACCCAGAACCCCTGTGGGAGCGGGCTTGCCCGCGATGGCGCCAGCACAGGCAACAAAAAGCCCGCAGACAATCACTTGTCTGCGGGCTTTTTCACATCAGGGCTTAAGCCCGACGCTCATGCATCCGCGCCAGTTGCCGCTCCAGCATCGATGGATACGGCTCCATCAAACGCTCCACGCAGCAGGCGCCTTCAGGGCTGGCGATCGGGCGGATCCGCGCGCGCTGGCGGATCAGCACGTCGTCGCCGATCTTGCGTTCCACCAGCAGCAGGTTGCGGCTGTGTTGAGACAAGGCCAGGGCGTCCTGGGCCGATTCGGTCAGCAGCAGGTCAATCTGGCTCAGACCGAACAGCTCGTCACCCAGGGTCAGGCCCAGCTGCAGTTGCAGGGTAATGCCCGAGTCGGCCACTTCGATCTGCAACTGATGACCCAGTGCGCGCAGCAACTCGCCACAGCAGATCGCATTGGTCAGGTAGTCTTCGCCGCTGTCTTCAGTGTGGAACAGCATCAGGGTGCTGCCGTCGTTCAGGGTGTGCAGCTCGCTCTGATAGAGCGAGGCGGCCTGGTCGAGGCAGTCGCGATAACGCTTGAGCAACTCCTCAAGGCGAGTACGGGGCAGGCGGCGCAGTTGATCCTGGGCACCCAGTTGCACGGCCAGCACCGCGCTGTGTTGAGGCACGTTGGAAGCAGGCGCTTTAACCACGGGCTTGGGCGCGCTGGCCACTGCTTCGTCACGCAGGTCGGCAAACGGGTCTTCGTCGTCATCATCTTCGACAGTGCTGACAATCTGCCGAGGCGCAGGCTTCAAGCCGGCCACCGGCCTGGTTTCGTCGAAACTCGGGTCACGCAGGTTGCGCACTTCGAAAGACGGCTCGTCTTCGTCCTCTGTCTCTTCGTACTCAGGCTCCGGGTCCGGCTCCGGTTCAACCGGCTCCGGGGCGAAGTTGGCGTGCAGTTGACGCGCCAGGTCGCCGATCTCGTCCTGACGCTCGGTGGCCGGGGTGTATTCGTCGATGTTGCGCAGCCACACGCGTAGTTGCAGCAGTGGCGTGGAGATGTGCCGACCCAGGCGCAGGCTCAGCGCCAGGGACAAGGCCAGCAGAATGGCACTGAGAATGCCCATGCTCTGCAGGCTGATGGTCATCGGCTGCTGGAACTGATCCATGTCCAGGCTAATGCGCAGTTGCCCGGCCGTCACGTCCTGGAAAGTGATCTTGCTCTGGTACATGCCCTCGGCTTCGCCCAGCAGGCTGTGCTTGGGGCGCTGACCGGCTTCGGCGAGGATGCGGTTATCCACGCTATAGATGGCAGCATGAGCCACCAGCTTGTTCTTGGTCAGGTTGTTGAGCAGCACGTTCAAGCTGAGGATGTCATTGGACACCAGCAACTCGGTGGCGGAGGTGGCGGTTTGCGTGGTCAGGCTTTCACCCAGCGCATCCGCCTGCTCATGCATGGCCTGCTTGAACTGCAATCCCATCACGCAGGCGTAGATGACCAGGGCCAGGGCGACCAGGATCACGTTATGGCTGGCAATGCGTAATGCAATCGGTACACGGCGATGGCGCAGTGCCCGGAAGATCAGCAGAAAGAAGTTATCGGTTTTTACTGGCGTGGGCCGGTTCACTTGAGCTCGGCTCTTTTGTCCGTGAAGTTGACGCGCAGTATAGCGACAGGCCCCAGACCGGCAAAGCGCTCACGGTGCCCGATGGTCACTGAATGTGGGTAGAATGCGGTTTTTTTCCACTTGCGGGGGTGCGCCTTGCGCGAAATCGTCCTGATAAACATCACGGGAGTCGACCGTCCGGGTCTGACTGCGGCCATTACCGGCGTTCTGGCCCAGGGTGGTGTGAACATTCTCGACATCGGCCAGGCGGTGATCCACGACACCCTGTCGTTCGGCATCCTGGTTGAGATTCCCGACACCGAGCAAGGCAAGTCCGTCCTCAAGGACATACTGTTTACGGCCTACAAGCTCGATCAACAGGTCCGTTTCACGCCGGTTTCCGAAGCGGATTACCAGCAGTGGGTCGGCAACCAGGGAAAAAAACGCCACATCGTTACCCTGTTGACCCGCAAGGTGACTGCCGAGCAATTGCAGGCCGTCAGCTCGATCACGGCCAAGTACGGGCTGAATATCGATCATATCGATCGCTTGTCGGGACGCATGCCGCTGGATACGCCGGCCGACAAGGGCAAGGGCTGTATCGAGTTTTCTGTGCGTGGCGAAGCGGCCGACCCGCAGGCGCTGCGGGCCGAATTCCTCAGCGTGGCGCAGGACCTGAACGTCGATATCGCTTTCCAGGAAGATTCGCTGTTCCGCCGCAACCGCCGCCTGGCGGTGTTCGACATGGACTCCACGCTGATTGAAGCCGAAGTCATTGATGAACTGGCCAAGGCCGCGGGTGTGGGCGAGCAGGTTTCTGCGATCACCGAGCGGGCGATGGCCGGCGAGCTGGATTTCCGCGCGAGTTTCAAGGAGCGCCTGGCCTTGCTGCAGGGGCTGGACGTCAGCGTGCTGGATTCGATCGGCGCCTCGCTGCGCCTGACCGAAGGCGCCGAGACCCTGTTCGCCGAACTCAAGCGCCTGGGCTACAAGACAGCGATCCTGTCAGGCGGCTTCACTTACTTCGCCAAGCAGCTGCAAGCCAAACTGGGCATCGACTACGTATTTGCCAATGAACTGGAAGTGGTCGACGGCAAGGTAACTGGCGTGGCGGTCGAGCCAATTGTCGATGCGCAGCGCAAGGCGGACCTGTTGCGGGAGCTGGCGCACAAGGAAGGCCTGCGTCTGGAGCAGACGATTGCGGTGGGCGACGGCGCCAACGATTTGCCGATGCTGGCGATCGCCGGGTTGGGCGTGGCGTTCCGTGCCAAACCTCTGGTCAAGCAGTCGGCGAAGCAGGCGATTTCGACCCTAGGGCTGGATGGGGTGCTGTATCTGCTGGGCTTTCGCGATCGTGATGGGCAGCTCTAAGGCTTTAGTCCCTTGATCAGGCCTCATCGTGGGCAAGCCTTGCTCCCACAGAATCACCGACCTGGGAGCAATGGTTGCCCGCGATGGCCGCACCACATTTTTCATGCCTAACCTCAAAGCGACTTCCACAAAGAATCAAAGTCTTCCTCGACGCCGCCACCGGCGGCGTTATCGTTTTTGGCACCCTCCAAAGACCGGTAAGCGAACTGATTAAAACTGTTGGTACTCGCCACCCGCCGATCCAGCCCTGCCCGATGTTCCTCGCCGTTGGTGTTGATCATCACCTTTTGCCCTTCCTGAAAGGGCAGCCGCGGTGCCAATAGTGTGGCGGGCACGTCTACCGCGCTGATCGCGGGCAACAACAGGCCGCGCAGGTAGTGGCTGTGATCATCACGGGTGCGCACCAGTTGCAGGCCACAGGGCTCGGCGTACGGTGCAACCTGTTCGATGCCCATCTGTGTGCCGCCGCCACGAACCTGACGAATCCAGCGCACCACCGCAATACTCCAGCCCTGGCCCGCGACATCCTCGATGCCGACCATCTCACCCGCCTGAAGCTCGGCGGGTACTTCGCCAGGCCATGCCAGGCAATAGCCTCCCGGGCTGTGGTTGACCACAGGCAAGACATAAGTCGGAAAATGCCGATTGCTGTCGGCCGTGTCATTGCCGTCATCATTTTGCAGCTGCGGGTATTCGATTTCTTCGTAGGGCAGCAGGTCCTGGGTGTTGCCCTCCGGCGCCACGTCGAAGGCGTGGCTCCATTGGTCCTGGCCCTTGGTGGCCGACGACAGCGCAGAAAATTTCGCCTGCCGGCCGCCGTGGTTTTTCAGCAGCTCACTGAACGAGCGCTGGCCACCCAGATAGAAATGCAGGGCGCTCATGCCGACGCACAGGGTCAGTTGGCCCTGGCTTGCCGTGCGTTGAAAACTGCGCTCGGCGGTCTGCCCCCAGGCGGCACTCAGGTGTTGCAAGGTATCCAGGCTCAAACCCGTCGGCACCAGCAGAGGTTGGGCCGAGTCGGTCTTGTGCAGATGAGCGTCGATGGCCGCCACCAGCGGGGTGGTATCAATGGCCAGCAAATCGCCCTGCTGTTCGCTCCTGAATTTGGAGCGGTAGCGCGGCGCGGTATCGAGCATTGGCGCGACGGCGAACAGCCCTTCCACCGATTGGCCCGGATTCAGGCGTATCAGCGAGCTCCATGACTCCAGCACTTCGGCGAGACGGGCGATCTGGTTCTGCCGCAGTTGATTGCAGCGTGCAGCACCCATCAGCAGCGCCGTGACATAGGTCTGCTCAATGCTGAGGTTTTGCGTCTGGCTGGCCAATTCGTCGCGCACATTCTGGCGCTGGAGCTGGTGCGAGCAGGCGATTTGGTAGAGTTGATGCAGCTCCAGCCAGAGGCCTTCCGGCGCCGGGCAATACAGCTGCGTCGCGCGCATCAGCGGCCCGTTGAGGCAATGGATTGCCCGTTGCAGCGCTTTAGTCAAGAGCGCGGCGCGATCCTTGCTGAAGCGCGGTGACACGCGCAGGACGATCTGCTTGTAACCAATCGCCAGGTGACTTTGCAATGCCTGGCACAGGTTGGCGATCTTGCGCGAGCGCTCGTCCAGCACAATCGCCTGATGCAGGAAGTGCCGCTCCAGGTGTTTGCAGACGTAGTACACCTCGGGTCGCAACAGCTCGAGCAATTGCAGGCGATTGTCACTGGGGGTGAGCAGCTGGTTGAGTTCGCCCAGGCCCTGATAGAGCAAGCGGGCCGTTTCGCCAATGTTGGCCTTGGGCAGGTTGGCGATCCAGCGCTTGAGATCGCGCGGGGTTGGCTCACAGAACGACAGGCGAGCCTGTTGAGGGAGCGGTGCACGTAACAGCTGGAGTGGGGTGGTCTCATTCATGGCGAAAACCATAGCAGGAATCAGACCGTGCAGGCGCTGCCGCAGGCGGCGATCTTTTGATTGCGAATATAAAAACCATGCCGCCCCCGTAGAGCTGCCGCAGGCTGCGATCTTTTGACTCTGTTTTTAACATCAAAAGATCGCCGCCTTCGGCAGCTCCTACCGGGACAGGCCGGTTATCAGGCCTTCGGCAAGCCCAGCGCCTGGCCCATCTGCACCGGCGACAGTGCACCCAGGCCCTCAGCCCATTTCACCTGATCCGGGCCGAACAGCACCACGGCGGTCGAACCTAGCTTGAAGCGCCCCAATTCCGCCCCTTTTTCCAGGTGGATCGGCGCACGGGCGGCTTCGTCGTAACGGAAGGTTTTCAGTTCACGCTTGGGCGGAGTGACCAGGCCTGCCCAGACGGTTTCGATCGAGGCCACAATCATTGCCCCGACCAGCACAACGGCCATCGGCCCGCGCTCGGTGTCGAAAATGCATGCGACGCGCTCGTTGCGGGCGAACAGTTCCGGCACGTTTTCAGCAGTCGTCTGGTTGACGGAGAAAATGCGGCCCGGGATGTAGACCATCTCGCGCAGGGTGCCGGCCAGCGGCATGTGCACGCGGTGATAGTCTTTCGGCGACAGGTAGATGGTGGCGAAGTCGCCACCCATGAACGGTGCAGCGTTGGCCGCATCGCCACCGAGCAATTCCAGCACGCTGAAACTGTGGCCTTTGGCCTGGAAAACGCGACCATGCTCGATCGGGCCAAGCTGGCTGACTGCGCCGTCGGCCGGGCTGAGGATCGCCCCCGGCGTTTCGTCCAGAGGGCGAGCGCCCTCTTTCAAGGCGCGGGTGAAGAATGCATTGAAATGTTCATAGGCAGTCAGGTCTTCTACCAGTGCCTGGGACATGTCCACCTGGTAGCGCTTGGCGAACCAGGCGGTGAAGGCATTCTTGAACCAGCGCACACGGCATTCGGCAATGCAGCCGGCCAGTCGCGAGAGCAAGTGATGAGGCAGCAGGTATTGGCTGAGGATAAACAGACGCTTGTTCATTAACTGTCCTTAAAAACCTTAGATCGCTACGGGGGTGTCGGGATGGTTGCCCCATTCGCCCCAGGAGCCGGCGTAACCCTTGACCCGCGGATAACCGAGCGCCTTGGCCACCAGATAAGTGAAGCCAGAGCGATGGTGAGTCTGGCAGTGAGTAATAACTTCTTTGTCCGGGGTTATCCCCAGTTGTTCCAGGATCTGCGGCATGTCTTTACGGATGCGCAGGTTGCGCGCCTGATCCATGCCGGCGGTCCATTCAAAATTGATGGCTCCGGGAATGTGTCCGGCCTTGGCAGCCAGGACCTTCTCGCCGGAATACTCCTGCGGCGCGCGCGCGTCCCAAATGGCCAGGTCGGCGGCGCCAATCCGGCTTTGCAGGTACTCTCGGGTGGCCGTGGGTTCGTCGTGCAAGGTCAGGCTTACCGGGCCTCCCGCCGAAGCCGGGACCTCGGTCGAGACCGGCAGGCCATCCGCCAGCCAGGACAGCAGGCCGCCATCCAGATAGTGGTAGTGCTTGTGGCCGATGACGTCGAGCAGCCAGATGAAGCGCCCGGCCCAGCCGCCGCCTTCGTCGTCATACACCACGTACAGCGCATCCTTGTGGTGGCCCAGTTCGCCGAACAGCGCTTCAAGTGCCGCGTCTGGCGGGATCAGGCCCGGAGCGGGTAGCTGGCCGAGTTGCGTGCGCTTGGGGTCGACAAAGCGCGCGCCAGGAATATGCCCTTGGGCGTAGCGGGCACTGCTGGTGAGGTCCACCAGGATCAGATTGCGCGCGTCGAGACGGGCGAGCAGGTCGCCGGGCTCGATGACCAGCGCCAAGCCAGAGAAGTCAGACATGTGAGGTCTCCCGAGCACAAAAAGGGGGATTGTAACGCAGCCTCATTGGCCACGGTGGCTAAAGCTGTGCAGCGCCTTCTCGATGCACTGCGCGGTTTTGCCGAAGGCTTGTACGGTGATATCCGAGAACGGTCCACCACCCTGGTCCGCCACCACCAGCATGATCACCCGGCCATTATTGACCAGTGAACGCAGCAGCAAATGCTCGCCGCCAAACAGCGAGCGCAGGCTGGCCGGGAGCAATGCGGAAAATTGTGCATTATTTTCCGGGGTCAGGCGCACCTGGGCCTGGTGGGCGAGCAGGCGTTGCAGCACGGTGCTCTGGCTGACCAGCAAATTCAGGCTGGCGGCGTCCTTGGGCAGTCCGGCGCTCTGATGCACGCGTAAATTGGCGTGAGTGCGATCAGCCATCAGGATCAGCACCCGGCGCATGCCGCAGGCAACCAGGGCATCCCTGGCGGACGTGGTCAGGTGCATCGCATTGGCAAAGCGGCTCGGCTCCACCAGCAACTCGGCACACACCTTGCGCCACTTGGCCAGGTCTTGCGCAGTCGGCGGCGGGGTCGGCTGTGCGCCTGCCTGCTGGCGCGGGGTGTCCCAGGGCCAGATCAGTGAGACCGCCGGGTGCCAGAGGTCTGGCATGGCATGGTAGCGGGCGCTGTTGGCAGCCTGCTGGTGCAATTGCTGCTGCACCTCGTCCATCGAAACTTGCAGGTACAGGCTGGTCAGGTTCTGCCAGCGTCTACTGTGGGGGCTGTCCCAGGCTTGTTGTGCCGAAAGCGCCAGGCCATTGGCCAGTAGTACGGTGTTGGCAGGTTGATTGAGCCAGCGACGCAGGGTCGGGTCGTCATCCAGGCTATTCTGCTGGCGCAACGGGTGGTCACTGTCGCGGGCAATGCGCAGCACCTTGACCAGTTCGCGCTGTTCCTTGAGCAACAGGCGGTAACCCTGCTGCACCCAGATCGGCAGGCGCCACAGATCGACCAGGGCCTGGCAGATGTCCAGCAAACGCACGCCGAACAACTGCTGTTCGACCTTGCGCGCGGATTCACCTCTATGAATCACGCGCCGTTCCCACTCTTCGAGCAACTGCGGGTAGATCAGCGCCATCGGCCACAGTGGTGACAGAAACAGCAGGCTACCCCAATGGATGTCCTGCCAGAGCCGGGCCAGGCGGCTGGCGAAAAAGCCGTTGGCCTGCTGGGTCGCGTGCTGGCTGATCAGCTGCAACTGGCGCAAGGTCGCAGGGATTTGCATCTGGGGCAGCGTCGGCAGGCGGGCGAGCAGTTCTTCAGTGCGTTTGAGGCCGAGACGATTGATCGCCACTTCCAGGTTTTCCGCCGGTTCGCTAAGGCCGCTGCGCACCTGCCGATTGGCTTCACGAATCACGCTCAGCGCCAGGGCCGGGCTGCCCTGGATCAGTTCGGCGATGTCACGCAGTGAGCTGCGGCTGTTGCGAATCGCCTGGCATACCCGGTCATGGCTGGCCTGCGGTACGGGCAGCCGGACGCTGTCGAGAAGCTTGATCCAGCCTTCGAGCGTCGTTGGTTTTGGGGTTGGAACGTTCGTTTCATTAGCCATGGATGGACGTGATCATCGTCTGCATTACCTGCGCGCTGAATGAGCCAAAGTGGCTTTTCGCCTGAACGGGCTATAGTCTGGCGCAGTTTCGCCGATAAGTAGAAGAAGAGATTGTTTAACTTCCGAATATGACCTTGAACCCGACTCAGTAAGTGCTCTCCTACCTATGGCTAAAATAATCGGCATCATTGTCGTATTCGCGAGCGTGCTCGGCGGATACGTGCTATCCCACGGCAAAATTGCCGCCCTGATCCAGCCTTTCGAGGTACTGATCATTGGCGGTGCGGCGCTCGGCGCCTTCCTGCAGGCCAACCCCGGCTACATGACGATGCACGTGCTCAAGAAATCCCTGAGCATGTTCGGATCGCGTTTCAGTCACGCCTTCTACCTCGAAGTGCTGGGCCTGATCTACGAAATCCTCAACAAGAGCCGCCGTGAAGGCATGATGGCCATCGAAGGCGACATCGAAGATGCGGCGGCGAGCCCGATCTTCGCCAAGTACCCGACTGTGCTCAAAGATGAGCGCATGACCGCTTTCATCTGTGATTACCTGCGCATCATGTCCTCCGGCAACATGGCTCCCCATGAGCTTGAAGGCCTGTTCGACATGGAGCTCTACAGCCTCAAGGAAGACCTCGAGCACCCATCCCACGCGGTCAACGGCATCGCCGACGCCATGCCGGGTTTCGGTATCGTGGCTGCGGTACTGGGTATCGTGGTGACCATGGCTTCCCTGGGTGAAGGCGACCAGAAAGCGATCGGCATGCACGTCGGTGCGGCACTGGTGGGGACCTTCTTCGGTATCCTCGCGGCCTACGGTTTCTTCGGCCCGCTGGCCACTTCCCTGGCCCACGATGCCAAGGAAGAGTTGAACGTCTACGAAGCCATCAAGGCTTCGCTGGTCGCCTCGGCCTCCGGCATGCCGCCGTCGCTGGCGGTGGAGTTCGGGCGCAAGGTCCTGTACCCGGCGCACCGTCCAAGCTTCTCCGAGCTGGAACAAGCGGTTCGCGGACGCTGAGTCATGGAAAACAACCAGCCGATAATCATCAAGCGCGTCAAACGCATCGCCGGCGGGCATCACGGCGGCGCCTGGAAAATCGCCTTCGCCGACTTCGCGACGGCGATGATGGCGTTCTTCCTGGTGTTGTGGCTGATGTCCACGGCAACGCCTGAGCAGAAGATCGCCATCGCCGGCTACTTCAAGGACCCTATCGGGTTCTCCGAAAGTGGCACGCCCTACATCATCGACCTGGGCGGCTCGCCGACCCTGGCGCCGGAGAACACCCTCAATCCTGAGGTCAAGTCCCAGCCGCAGCCGGACAAGGTGACCATCGATACCGAGCAGGTCGAAGGCATGGCCGAGCAGGTCGAGAAAGAGCGCCTGGAACTGTTGCTGCAGGAGTTGCAGAACAAGGTTGACGAGAACCCGCAGCTGCAGAAGTTCAAGGACCAGATCCTGTTCGAGATTACCCCGAACGGCTTGCGTATCCAGATCATGGACGCGGAAAACCGGCCGATGTTCGACTCGGGCAGCGCCCGGCTCAAGCCTTACTTCGAAGACATCCTGCTGGCCATGGCCGATACCATCAAGGCTGTGCCGAACAAGATCAGCATCAGTGGCCACACCGATGCCACGCCGTACACCGGCAGCGGCGAGTTTGGTAACTGGGAACTCTCGGCCAACCGCGCCAACGCCGCACGACGTGCACTGGTAGCGGGTAGTTATCCTGAATCGCAGGTGGCGCGCGTGGTCGGTTATGCGTCTTCGGCCTTGTTTGACCGGGTCAACCCGGTCAATCCGGTCAATCGCCGTATCGACATAGTGGTCTTGACCAAAAAGGCCCAGGAAGCCATTGAAGGGGCGCAAGGTGCTGATCCTACGGGAGCGCTGCCCCAGGGGCAGGGCGCGCCGGGGGAGGTCCCGGCCACTCCGGTTGATCCGAATGCCTTGCCTGCCGACCAGCAGCCGATACCGGCGCATGAGATTCGCGAGCGGTTGAATCTGTTCGAGGATGCGGCGCCGAAACCGGGCGCGCCGGCGCAATAGACGTGGACAAGCCCTGCAGAAACATCTGACATCTAATGATTTCAGGTTTCAGGTTTCAGGTTTCAGGTTTCAGGTTTCAGGTTTCAGGTTTCAGGCAGGCAGGCAGGCAGCAGCGAGCCCACCACCTCGGCATCGAGGGGGCAGGGCAGCTGTTAGTAGGTGCTTTCCGGCAGACTGGCGATGATCGAGCGGTAGCTGTTCATCCGTTGCTGTTGCACGCGGCCATCTTCCAGTGCCTTGAGCAGGGCACAACCCGGCTCGCGGTCGTGTTTGCAGTCGCGGAAGCGGCAGGTGCCGATCAGGTCGTTGAACTCGATGAAGCCGGCCTCGACATCGGCACGGCTGACGTGGCCCAGGCCGAATTCACGGATGCCCGGGGAGTCGATCAGCTCACCGCCGCCGGGGAAGTGGAACAGGCGCGCGGTGGTGGTGGTGTGAGTACCCTGGCCGGAGAGCTCGGACAGCGGGCCGACACGGGTGTCGACTTCCGGCAGCAGGCTGTTGACCAGCGAGGACTTGCCGACGCCGGACTGGCCGACGAATACGCTGATGCGCCCATCGAGCTGTTGCTGAAGCTGCTCCATGCCATTGCCGTGGTGCGCAGAGACTTCCAGCACTGGATAACCCAGGGTGCGGTAGACCGCCAGCAGGGCATTCAGCGCCGGGGCATTCTGCTCGTCGATCAGGTCGAATTTGTTGAGCAGCAGCAGCGGGCGAATACCCGCATGCTCGGCGGCGACCAGGTAACGGTCGATCAGGTTGGCGTGAGGCTCGGGCAGCGGGGCGAAGACAATCACGATCATGTCGACGTTGGCCGCCACCGGCTTGAGCTGGCCACGGCTGTCCGGGCGACAGAGCTCGGTGTTGCGCGGCAATTGCGCGACGATGACGCCGATACCCTGGTTGCCGGCACGCCAGACGACCCGATCTCCGGTTACCAGCGCAGGCAGGTTGGCCCGCAAGTGGCAGCGGAATACCTGGCCGGCCAAATCGCCATCGAGCGCCTCGACTTCGACCTGTACACCGAAGTGCGCGATCACCAGGCCGGTCTGTTCCGGGCCCAGGTCGCCACCTTCGAGTGCCTCGACAGCCGAGGACTCGCGTTTGGCGGCGCGGGCAGCGCGCTCGCCCTGAATCTTTTCGATGCGCCAGTTTTGACGACGATTGAGTTGGCGTTTGGCCATGGGTGTTCCGTATCAAGAATGCAGCGATTAGGTAAAACGGCCGCGAGTTTAGCACGCCCAGCCACCTCTCTAAGCTAAACTGCGCAGCATTGCCTAGGAGCCGACACATGCAAAACCCGCAGAATTTGATCTGGATCGACCTGGAAATGACCGGTCTGAACCCTGATACCGACGTCATCATCGAGATGGCCACCATCGTCACCGACAGTGATTTGAACACCTTGGCCGAAGGTCCGGTGATTGCTATCCACCACAGCGATGAAATTCTCGCCGGCATGGATGAGTGGAATACCCGTCAGCATGGCGGCTCAGGCTTGACTCAACGGGTTCGCGACAGCCGCATCAGCATGGCTGAAGCCGAAGCCGAGACCATTGCCTTTCTGGAGAAGTGGGTGCCCAAGGGCAAGTCGCCGATCTGTGGGAACAGCATCTGTCAGGACCGTCGCTTCCTCTATACGCACATGAAATCCCTGGAAAGCTATTTCCACTACCGCAACCTCGATGTGTCGACGCTCAAGGAGCTGGCCGCGCGCTGGGCGCCCGAGGTGCGTGACAGCTTCCAGAAGGGCAGCACCCATTTGGCCCTGGATGACATCCGCGAATCCATCGCCGAGCTGCAACATTACCGCAAGCACTTCATCAAGTTCTGATTGCGGACTACGCGCCCTGCGTAGGCGCTGCCGAAGGCTGCGATCTCTTGATCTTGAAAAAAGTTAAAAGACCGCAGCCTGCGGGGGGGGCACCGCACGCGCCCTCTTTTGGTGCCTCGGCGAAGTGAGTAGACTGCGCGCCTTCCTGCAAGGACCGCCACCATGTTGCTGATGCTCTACCTGATCGCCATCACCGCCGAAGCCATGACTGGCGCCCTGTCTGCCGGGCGTCGCGGCATGGACTGGTTTGGCGTGGTGCTGATCGCCTGCGTCACGGCCCTGGGCGGTGGATCGGTGCGCGATGTGCTGCTGGGGCATTACCCGCTGACTTGGGTCAAACACCCGGAATACCTAGTGCTGACCTCGTTCGCAGCCATGTTCACCATCTTTGCGGCACGCTGGATGCGCCACTTGCGCTCATTGTTCCTGGTGCTGGACGCCGTGGGGCTGGTGGCTTTCACCCTGATCGGCTGCATGACCGCCCTGGAAATGGGCCATGGCATGTTGGTGGCTTCTGTCAGCGGAGTGATCACCGGCGTGTTCGGCGGCATCCTGCGGGACATCTTCTGCAACGATATACCGCTGATCTTCCGCCGCGAGCTATACGCCAGCGTCTCGTTCGCCGCAGCCTGGTGCTACATGTTGTGCATTTACCTGCAGATGCCTGGCGAGCAGGCCATCCTGGTGACGTTGTTTGGCGGATTCCTGCTGCGTTTGCTGGCGATTCGATTCCACTGGGAAATGCCCAAGTTCGTTTATAACGACGAGGCCTGACGCCGCCACCCTGCCTGCGGGGCACAGGTTATCGTTGACTGAAACGCCTCCTGTAGGAGCGAGCTCGCTCGCGAAAAACCTGAGAGCGCCGCCGGGTGCCAGGTCCCCAGCGTCATCGTTGACGACCATCGCGAGCGAGCTCGCTCCTACAGCAGTCCATGTTGCTTGAGGGCCCATTCGACATGTTCGCGCACCAGCTCCGACGGGTACTCGCGCCGAGCCTTCAGCGCCTCCAGTACCGGAATACTCGACGGTGCATTCCCCAGCCCCACCGCCAGATTGCGCAGCCAACGCTCATAACCCGCCCGGCGTAGCGGCGAGCCTTCAGTGCTGCCGAGAAATTTTTCTTCATCCCACATGAACAGCTCGGCCAGTTCAGCGTTGTCCAGATTGTGCCGCGGCTTGAAATCGCTTTCGCCAGATGGCCGGGCAAAACGGTTCCATGGACAGACCATCTGGCAGTCGTCGCAGCCGAACACCCGATTGCCGATCAGCGGCCGGAGTTCTTCGGGAATCGCGCTTTTGAGTTCGATGGTCAGGTAGGAGATGCAGCGGCGGGCATCCAGCACATAGGGCCCCACGAAGGCATTGGTAGGGCAGATGTCCAGGCAAGCGGTGCAGCGGCCGCAGTGCTCGGTGGCGTGGGGCGGGTCTTCCGGCAGGGGCAGGTCGACGAACAGCTCGCTGAGAAAGAAGTAGCTGCCGGCTTTGCGGTTCAATACCAGGGTGTTCTTGCCAATCCAGCCCAGGCCGGCCTTTTCGGCGATCGCTTTCTCGAGCACCGGAGCGCTGTCGACGAAAGCGCGATAGCCGAAGGGGCCGATGACCGCCTGAATTTTTTCTGCCAGCTGTTGCACACGTTTACGGATCAATTTGTGGTAATCGCGGCCCAACGCATAGCGCGAGACATAAGCTTTTTCAGGTTGTGCCAGGCGCTTGGCCATTTCGGTGTCGCCCGGCAGGTAGTCCATGCGCAGGGAAACCACTCGAAGGGTGCCGGGTACCAACTGATCCGGGTGCGAGCGTTTGCTGCCGTGGGCGCCCATGTATTCCATTTCGCCGTGGTAGCCGGCTGCCAGCCAGCGCTCCAGGTGCTGCTCATGCTCGGCCAGGTCGAGGCCGCTGATGCCGACTTGCTGAAAGCCCAGCTCGCGGCCCCAGTCCTTGATGGATTGGGCGAGGGCGGGCAGGTCTGTAGTAATAGCGGGCATGAGGCGAGAGAAACCGGAGCTGAGGTGCGTATAATTCTGCCAGACATCGGAGCCCGAAGACGTATGCCGCACACTAAAGATGAATTACCCGACGCGCTGTACAGCGCCGCACAAGTCCGCGAGCTTGATGCGAGCCTGATTGCGGCAGGTACGCCAGGCTTCGAATTGATGCAGCGCGCGGCGCGGGCAACCTGGCGCGCGCTGGTGCGCCAATGGCCGGCGGCGAACGAACTGAGCGTGTTGGCGGGGCACGGCAACAATGCCGGTGACGGCTATCTGGTTGCCGTGCTGGCCCGGCGCGCGGGATGGTCGGTGCGAGTGCTGGCTGTTGCTGACCCCCAGCGGCTGCAGGGAGATGCGGCGCGGGCTTATGCCGAAGCCGTTGCCGAACAGGTCGTCATTGAGGCCTGGGATGCGCAGCCATGCTTGCGTGGCATCGTGCTGGACGCTTTGCTCGGCACCGGGCTGAGCGGCGAAGTACGTGAACCCTATGCCAGTGCAATCGCCGCCATCAATTGTAGCGACCTGCCAGTGGCCGCGGTGGATATTCCTTCAGGCCTGTGTGCCGATACCGGGCGCATCCTTGGCTGCGCCGTGTGCGCCGACCTGACGGTGACTTTCATTGGCCTGAAGCTGGGGCTGTTCACCGGCGATGCGGCGGATCAAGTAGGAACGTTGGTATTCAACGACCTGCAGGCGGAGCCGCAGCTGCTGGCGCGGGCGCCTGTCAGCGCTCGTCGCCTGGGTACTGGCAATCTGCCTCGACTGGCACCCAGGGCGCCGGCGTCACATAAAGGTAAATTTGGCCATGTGTTGCTTATCGGCGGTGATCGGGGCTTCGGCGGCGCTATTCTCCTGAGTGCGCAAAGCGCCCTGCGCAGTGGTGCGGGCATGGTCTCCGTGGCGACTCGTAGCGAACACGTGCCCGCCGCTTTAGCCAGAATGCCAGAAGCCATGGTGCTGGGGACTTCCTCCGCGAACCAGCTGATGGGGTTACTGGAAAAGGTCTCGGTGCTGGTCGTCGGCCCAGGCTTGGGTCGCGACGCCTGGGGACGCAGCCTGTTGTCGGCCGCTGCCAACGCACCGCTGCCGCAAGTCTGGGACGCCGATGCACTGAACCTGCTGTCCGAGGCGCACGTCAGCTTGCCCAAAGGCTGCATCATTACCCCGCACCCGGGGGAGGCCGCGTGCTTGCTGGGCATGTCGACGGCCGAGGTCCAGGCGGACCGCCCGGCTGCAGCCCGCGCGTTGAGCAAAAAATATACAGCTGTCGTCGTTCTCAAAGGCGCCGGCAGCTTGATCGCCAGCCCGGATGGGCGTCTGGCGCTGTGTCATCAAGGCCATCCGGCGATGGCTACCGCCGGCTTGGGCGATGTACTCGCAGGATTGGTCGGTGCGTTGCTGGCCCAGGGCATGGACGCGTACGACGCGGCCTGCCTGGGGGTATGGCTGCATGCCAATGCCGGCGCGCAAGAAGGAAAATCGGGCCGTGGGCTGGCGGCCAGTGATCTGATCCCGGCCATTCGTCAGTTGTTGGAGGAGCAAGCACCGTGTCTGAAGTAAACCTGTACCTGGCTGATGAAGAAGCGATGAGCGCATTTGGCGAGCGCATTGCACGAACCACTGGCGGGCATGGTCTGATTTTTCTCGAGGGCGATCTGGGGGCAGGCAAGACCACCTTGTCACGGGGAATCATTCGGGGGCTGGGGCATGTCGGCGCGGTAAAAAGTCCGACCTTCACTTTGGTGGAGCCTTACGAGATCGGCGAGGTCCGGGCTTTCCATTTCGACCTCTACAGGCTGGTCGATCCGGAAGAGCTGGAGTACCTGGGGATACGGGATTATTTCGAAGATGACGCGTTGTGTCTTATTGAATGGCCCGAAAAGGGTGCAGGCTTTTTGCCAAAGCCCGACCTGACCATTACCATTAGCCCGCAACACAGCGGCCGTTCGCTGAAAATTTTGTCCCAAGGCTCGCGTGGCGAGTCCTGGTGTGCCGCTTTGGCATTGGAATTCAATTAAATGATGGGGTCAGGTATGCGCTTTCGCGCGATGGTAGCTGCCGTAGGATTGTTGCTTTTGGCGGTAACCGTCAACGCTGTGGCCGAATCGAAGGTCAACAGCGTTCGCTTGTGGCGAGCGCCGGACAACACCCGGCTGGTGTTCGACCTGTCTGGGCCAGTGCAACACAGTGTCTTCACGTTGACAGCGCCGGATCGACTGGTCATTGACATCAATGGCGCGTCCCTTGGCGCACCATTGAGTGTCAATTCGGCGAATACGCCGATCACCGCCATGCGCTCGGCCCAGCGTACGCCGACCGACCTGCGCGTGGTCATCGACCTGAAGAAAGCCGTGACTCCCAAGAGCTTTACCCTGGCGCCGAACGCCCAGTACGGCAATCGCCTGGTGGTCGACCTGTTCGACGACGCTGCCGATGCCGCGCCTATTCCCGCGCCGACCAACGTCGCCAAGGTGGCGCCGGTGCCGGTCACGCCAATCGATCCGCCGGTCAAGTTGCCGCCAGCCCCGGCTGGCAAGCGGGAAATCATCGTGGTCATCGATGCCGGGCACGGTGGCGAAGACCCTGGCGCCTCGGGCTCCCGTGGCCAACGTGAAAAAGACGTGGTACTGGCCATTGCCCGGGAGCTGCAGCGTCAGGTCAATGGCATGAAAGGCTTCCGCGCCGAACTGACCCGCACCGGCGACTACTTCATCCCGCTGCGCGGCCGAACCGAAATTGCCCGCAAGAAAGGCGCCGACCTGTTCGTCTCGATCCATGCCGACGCGGCCCCATCGGCGGCGGCATTCGGCGCTTCGGTGTTTGCCCTGTCTGATCGCGGTGCCACTTCGGAGACAGCCCGTTGGCTGGCTGATAGCGAAAACCGTTCCGACCTGATCGGGGGCGCTGGCAATGTCAGCCTCGATGACAAGGACCGCATGCTCGCTGGCGTACTGCTCGACCTGTCGATGACCGCCTCCCTGACCTCCAGCCTGAACGTCGGGCAGAAAGTCCTGAGCAACATCGGTCGCGTCACTCCGCTGCACAAACAACGAGTGGAGCAGGCCGGGTTCATGGTGCTCAAGTCACCGGATATCCCGTCGATCCTGGTGGAAACCGGGTTTATCTCCAATGCCAACGAAGCGTCGAAACTTGCCGCGGCGAGTCACCAGCAGGCGCTGGCCCGCTCCATCAGCAGCGGCGTACGCCAATTCTTCCAGCAGAACCCGCCGCCAGGCACCTACATCGCCTGGTTGCGTGATTCCGGTGGGATCGCCCAGGGGCCGCGTGATCACCGGGTCAACCCTGGGGAGACGCTGGCGATGATTGCCGTGCGCTACCAGGTGTCCCCGGCCACCTTGCGCAGCGCGAACAACCTGAAAAGTGACGACCTCAAGGCCGGGCAACACCTGACCATTCCTGGCACCGAACTGGCGGCCAAGGAATGAGCGCAGTTGTCGGCAACGATGCTCGTATCGAGCTGCTCAGCCCGCGCCTGGCGAACCAGATTGCTGCCGGCGAGGTGGTCGAGCGCCCGGCTTCGGTGATCAAGGAGTTGCTGGAGAACAGCCTCGACTCCGGCGCCAGGCGCATTGACGTCGATGTCGAGCTGGGCGGCATCAAACTGCTGCGAGTGCGTGACGATGGCCGTGGAATCTCGGCGGATGACCTGCCGCTGGCCCTGGCCCGCCACGCCACCAGCAAGATCCGTAACCTGGAAGACCTCGAACAGGTCATGAGCCTTGGTTTTCGTGGCGAGGCATTGGCGTCGATCAGTTCCGTGGCGCGCCTGACCCTGACCTCGCGCACCCGCGACGCCGATCAGGCCTGGCAGGTCGAGACCGAAGGCCGGGACATGGCGCCCCGCGTGCAGCCAGCTGCTCACCCGGTGGGCACCTCGGTGGAAGTTCGCGACCTGTTTTTCAATACACCGGCGCGACGCAAGTTTCTCAAGACCGAAAAAACCGAATTCGATCACCTGCAGGAAGTGATCAAGCGTCTGGCGCTGGCCCGCTTCGACGTGGCATTCCACCTGCGCCACAACGGCAAGACTATCCTCAGCCTGCATGAGGCGCACGATGATGCGGCCCGCGCCCGGCGCGTGGCGGCAATCTGTGGTGCGGGTTTCCTCGAGCAGGCCCTGCCGATCGAAATCGAGCGCAACGGCTTGCATCTGTGGGGTTGGGTGGGTTTGCCGACCTTCAACCGCAGCCAGGCCGACCTGCAGTATTTCTTCGTGAACGGCCGTGCGGTGCGCGACAAGCTGGTGGCTCACGCCGTGCGCCAGGCTTATCGCGACGTACTGTTCAATGGCCGGCACCCGACCTTCGTGCTGTTCTTCGAGGTCGATCCGGCAGGCGTTGACGTCAACGTGCACCCGACCAAACACGAAGTGCGCTTTCGCGATGGGCGCATGGTTCACGATTTTCTTTATGGCACGCTGCACCGCGCCCTGGGCGATGTGCGTCCGGACGATCATCTGGCAGCGCCTGTCGCCACGGCGATCGTGCGCCCCACCGGCATCGATGCCGGCGAGTTCGGCCCGCAGGGTGAAATGCGCCTGGCGGCCAACGCGCTGCTGGAGCAACCCCAGGCCCAGCCGACGTTCAATACGCCGGCGGGTTCGGGCGCGGGTGCCGGCTACCAGTATCAATACTCGCCACGGCCACAGTCCACAGTGCCGGCAGCTGAAGCGCAGGCGGCCTACCGTGAGTTCTTTGCCCCGCTGCCCGAAGCCAACGCAGCCGCGCTGCCGGCCGGACAAGAGGACATTCCGCCGCTGGGTTACGCCCTGGCGCAGCTCAAGGGCATCTACATCCTCTCGGAAAACGCCCAGGGGCTGGTGCTGGTCGATATGCACGCCGCCCACGAGCGGATCATGTACGAGCGCCTCAAAATTGCCATGGCCAGCGAAGGCTTGAGTGGCCAGCCGCTGTTGGTGCCAGAGTCCCTGGCGGTCAGCCAGCGCGAAGCCGATTGCGCCGAGGAACACCAGGCCTGGTTCCAGCGCCTGGGGTTTGAGTTGCAGCGCCTGGGCCCGGAAACACTGGCCATCCGGCAGATACCGGCACTGCTCAAGCAGGCCGAGGCCAATCGTCTGGTCGGTGACGTGCTGGCGGACCTGATGGAATACGGCACCAGTGACCGCATCCAGGCTCATTTGAATGAATTGCTCGGCACCATGGCCTGCCATGGCGCCATCCGCGCCAACCGGCGCCTGGCATTGCCGGAAATGAACGGTCTGCTGCGTGACATGGAAAACACCGAGCGCAGCGGCCAATGCAACCATGGCCGACCGACCTGGACCCAACTGGGCCTGGACGATCTGGACAAACTGTTCTTGCGCGGTCGCTGATGAGCCAGTTTCCTCCTGCGATTTTCCTCATGGGGCCGACCGCCGCCGGCAAGACCGACCTGGCCATCGAACTTAGCAAGGTCCTGCCGTGCGAGCTGATCAGCGTTGATTCGGCGCTGGTCTACCGCGGCATGGATATCGGCACTGCAAAGCCTTCCAGGGAACTGCTGGCCGAATACCCGCACCGCCTGATCGATATTCTTGATCCGGCGCAGAGCTATTCAGCCGCCGATTTTCGCCGTGACGCGCTGGAGGCTATGGCCGAGATCACCGCTCGCGGCAAAATACCGCTGCTGGTGGGCGGTACAATGCTCTATTACAAGGCTTTGGTGGAAGGCCTGGCAGACATGCCAGCGGCCGACGCCGAGGTTCGCGCACAGATCGAGGAAGAGGCTGCGCGCCTGGGTTGGCAAGCCCTGCACGACCAGTTGGCGGCCATTGACCCGGAATCCGCGGCGCGTATTCATCCGAACGATCCCCAGCGCCTTAGTCGAGCCTTGGAAGTTTACCGGGTGAGCGGTCAGAGCATGACTGCGCTACGCTTGCAACAATCTGCGCAAAGTACTGAAGCAGCCGCTTCGGGGCGGCAACAATTGCCCTATACTGTCGCGAACTTGGCCATTGCTCCGGCGAATCGCCAAGTACTGCATGAGCGAATTAAACAAAGATTCACATTAATGTTGGAACAGGGATTCATTGACGAGGTCGTAGCCCTGCGTAAACGAAGTGACCTGCATGCCGGGTTGCCCTCTATACGTGCAGTAGGCTACCGACAAGTCTGGGACTACCTGGATGGCAAGCTGACGCAAGCCGAGATGCAGGAGCGTGGAATTATTGCCACGCGCCAGTTGGCAAAGCGTCAGTTCACCTGGCTGCGCAGTTGGGCTGACTTACATTGGTTGGACAGCCTGGATTGCGACAATCTGCCGCGCGCCTTGAAATACCTGGGGACCATCTCCATATTGAGCTGAGTCCTTGCAATTGCCGTCTATCCTTGGGGGTGTGACGGCCACAAGCCATCTGTTTACCTATTTTTTATTTTGAATCCTTAAAGGAGTGCGGCACATGTCAAAAGGGCATTCGCTACAAGACCCTTACCTGAATACTTTACGTAAAGAGAAAGTTGGGGTTTCCATCTACCTGGTCAACGGGATCAAACTGCAAGGCACGATCGAGTCTTTCGACCAGTTCGTTATCCTGCTGAAGAACACCGTGAGCCAGATGGTTTACAAACACGCTATCTCGACAGTGGTGCCGGTTCGTCCAATTCGTCTGCCTAGCGCAACCGAATCCGAAGCGGGTGACGCTGAGCCAGGTAACGCCTGATAGGAGTCTCCTTTGTTCTTTGAGCGCCACGGTGGTGGTGAGCGAGTGATCCTCGTTCACTTGGATGGACAGGACCCTGAGGCGCGCGAAGATCCGCAGGAGTTTCAGGAGTTGGCTAATTCGGCCGGCGCCGAGACCGTTGCGTTTTTTAACGTGCCGCGTCATCGGCCAACCGCCAAATTCCTGATCGGCAGTGGCAAGGTCGAGGAACTGCGCGACCTGGTCCATGCCGAGAAGGCAGATCTGGTGATCTTCAATCACATCCTCACGCCGAGTCAGGAACGTAACCTCGAACGGGTTTTCGAGTGTCGCGTGATTGACCGCACCGGTCTGATTCTCGATATTTTCGCCCAGCGCGCCCGTACCCATGAAGGCAAGCTCCAGGTAGAACTGGCCCAGCTTGACCACATGAGCACCCGCCTGGTACGTGGCTGGACTCACCTTGAACGTCAAGGTGGCGGTATCGGCATGCGTGGCCCGGGTGAAACCCAACTGGAAACCGACCGCCGCCTGTTGCGGGTTCGCCTGCGTCAGATCAAGGGCCGGTTGGCAAAAGTGCGCAGCCAGCGCGAACAGTCGCGACGTGGCCGTACGCGCGCGGATATCCCTACCGTGTCTCTGGTGGGGTATACCAACGCCGGCAAGTCCACGCTCTTCAACAACGTGACTAAATCCGATGTGTATGCGGCTGACCAGCTGTTTGCCACCCTGGACCCGACCTTGCGCCGTCTGGAACTGGACGACCTGGGGCCGATCGTGCTGGCCGACACCGTGGGTTTCATTCGCCACTTGCCACACAAGCTGGTCGAGGCGTTTCGGTCTACCCTCGAAGAGTCGAGCAACTCCGATCTGCTGTTGCACGTGATCGATGCGGCCGAGCCGGATCGCATGTTGCAGATCGAACAGGTGATGGTGGTGCTGGGCGAGATTGGTGCCCAGGACTTGCCGATCCTCGAGGTCTATAACAAACTCGATTTGCTTGAAGGCGTCGAGCCACAAATCCAGCGCGACGAAAACGGCAAGCCTCTAAGGGTCTGGTTGTCGGCGCGTGATGGCAGTGGCCTGGAGTTGCTGGAGCAAGCCATTGCCGAGTTGCTGGGCAGTGAGCTGTTTGTGGGTACCTTGCGCTTGCCGCAACGATTCGCTCGACTGCGTGCGCAGTTTTTCGACCTCGGTGCGGTGCAGAAAGAAGAATACGACGAAGAAGGGGTCAGCTTGCTGGCCGTTCGATTGCCGCGCTCGGAGCTCAATCGGCTGGTCAGCCGTGAAGGCGTTGTGCCGACAGAGTTCATCGAGCAACACACTTTGCAATAAAAGCCTGAGAAAGCGGTTGTGCCGCAGTCGCAGGCATTCTGTAGCATTGGTCGGCGCGCCGTGGGTGCGTCTTTGCTTTATCAGATGGAGAGCGCTATGGCTTGGAATGAGCCGGGTGGCAACTCGAATAATCAGGATCCTTGGGGTGGCAAGCGCCGCAATAACGGCGACCGCAAGGGACCACCGGATCTCGACGAGGCCTTCCGAAAGCTGCAGGAAAGCCTGAACGGGTTGTTCGGTGGTGGTAAGAAACGTGGTGATGACGGCGGCGGTTCGGGCAAAAGTGGCGGCTTCGGCGGCATACTTGGCGTCGTCCTCGTCGTGCTGGCGGCTGTGTGGCTGTACAGCGCGGTCTATGTCGTCGACGAGCAGGAGCAAGCCGTGGTGCTGCGCTTCGGCAAGTACTACGAAACGGTTGGCCCGGGCTTGAACATCTACTTCCCGCCAATCGATCGCAAGTACCTGGAAAACGTCACTCGTGAGCGTGCCTACACCAAACAGGGTCAAATGCTGACTGAAGACGAGAACATCGTCGAAGTGCCGCTGACCGTGCAGTACAAGATCAGCAACCTGCAGGACTTCGTGCTGAGCGTCGATCAGCCGGAAATCAGCCTGCAGCACGCGACTGAAAGCGCCTTGCGCCATGTGGTGGGTTCCACCGCCATGGACCAGGTACTGACCGAAGGTCGTGAGTTGATGGCCAGCGAAATCAAGGAGCGCCTGCAACGTTTCATGGATACCTATCGCACCGGTATTACCGTTACCCAGGTCAACGTACAGAGCGCAGCGGCACCGCGTGAAGTGCAGGAAGCCTTCGATGACGTGATCCGTGCCCGTGAAGACGAGCAGCGTTCGCGCAACCAGGCTGAAACCTATGCCAACGGCGTCGTGCCGGAAGCCCGTGGTCAGGCCCAGCGCATCCTTGAAGATGCCAACGGCTACCGTGACGAAACCGTCTCGCGCGCCAAGGGTGAGGCAGATCGCTTCACCAAACTGGTTAGCGAGTATCGCAAGGCACCTGAAGTTACCCGCGAGCGTCTGTATCTGGACACCATGCAGGAAGTCTTCAGCAATACCAGCAAGGTTCTCGTGACCGGTAACAAGAACGGCCAGAGCAATCTGCTGTACTTGCCGCTGGACAAGATGATTGACAGTGGTCGCAGCACCAGCGCTCCGGTGACGGGCGCAGCAGCCACCAGCAATGAAGCGAATGCGCGTGCAGCAGCTGATCTGCAGCAACAGCAGGCACGTACCAGGGAGAGTCGCTGATGAGCAATAAATCGCTGATCGCCCTTATTGTCGTGGTCGTCGTGGCGATCGCTGCCTGGAACTGCTTCTACATCGTGGCTCAGACCGAGCGTGCGGTGTTGCTGCAGTTCGGTCGCGTGGTCCAGGCTGACGTTCAGCCGGGCCTGCATGTGAAAGTGCCTTACGTTAACCAGGTGCGCAAATTCGACGCACGCCTGATGACGCTGGATGCACCGACACAACGTTTCCTGACGCTGGAAAAGAAAGCCGTCATGGTCGATGCCTACGCCAAGTGGCGCGTGAAAGATGCCGAGCGCTTCTACACCGCAACCTCCGGCCTCAAGCAGATCGCTGACGAGCGTCTGTCCCGTCGTCTGGAATCGGGCCTGCGTGACCAGTTCGGTAAGCGCACGTTGCACGAGGTTGTCTCGGGCGAGCGTGATGCGTTGATGTCTGACATCACCGCTTCGCTGAACAAGATGGCCGAAAAAGAGCTGGGCATCGAAGTTGTCGATGTTCGGGTCAAGGCCATCGACCTGCCGAAGGAAGTGAACCGCAGCGTATTCGAACGCATGAGTTCGGAGCGTGAGCGTGAAGCTCGCGAGCACCGCGCCAAAGGTAACGAACTGGCTGAAGGCATCCGTGCCGACGCTGATCGTCAGCGTCGAGTGCTGCTGGCTGAAGCCTATCGTGAATCTGAAGAGGTTCGCGGTGACGGCGACGCCCAGGCGGCGGCGATCTATTCCAAGGCCTACGGCCAGGACCAGGAGTTCTACGGTTTCTATCGTAGCCTGCGAGCCTACCGTGAAAGCTTCGCGAACAAATCCGACGTCATGGTCCTCGACCCAAGCAGCGACTTCTTCCGTTACCTGGAAAAAGCCAAGCCTTGATACGGCGTTGACCTGAATCGTCCTCCGCCTGGCGGCTAAAGCCTCGGGCGGGGTGATCCTTTGGGAAAACGTGTGTATGATGCGGCAGCCGGGAAATTCCCGGCTTTTTTGCGTCTGCACGTTTGATTGCTGTTTTTATGCAGGCACCCGAGTTGAACGACTCGACAGGTTTTTCGAGGGAAATGACAGGCGAAGCCGATTACAGGCTTTTCGCCCTGTTGTTCATGCGCGCTGATTTGCGCATGAGCCGGTCATTTTCTGCTTCACTCAAGGCTCGCCCAACGGCTGGCCGCCCGGATCATAGGGGAATGGCGTAATGGCAACGGTAGACCGCTGGCTGCTGCCAGATGGCATCGAAGAAGTACTGCCACCGGAGGCAGCGCGCATTGAAGTAGCGCGCCGCCAGGTGTTGGATCTGTTCCAGAGCTGGGGTTACGAGTTTGTCGTGACTCCCCATATCGAGTACCTGGAATCCCTGCTGACCGGCGCGGGCCAGGACCTCGATCTGCGTACCTTCAAGGTCATCGACCCGCAGTCGGGGCGGCAGATGGGCTTTCGTGCCGACATCACGCCGCAGGTGGCGCGCATCGATGCGCACACCCTGCGTCGCGAAGGCCCGAGCCGGCTGTGCTATGCCGGCAGCGTCCTGCATGCGCAGCCGCGCGCCTTGTCGTCCTCGCGCAGCCCGATTCAGCTGGGCGCCGAACTGTACGGCGACGGTAGCCCGAGCAGCGACGTGGAAGTCATCAGCCTGATGCTGGCCATGCTGCAACTGGCCGATGTGCCGGACGTGCACATGGACCTGGGGCATGTAGGCATTTACCGTGGCCTGGCGCGCGCCGCCGGTTTGTCCGGTGAAGTCGAGCAGCAGTTGTTCGACGCGCTGCAACGCAAGGCCATCGACGAGGTCATTACGTTGACCGAGGGCTTGCCTGCCGATTTGTCGGGCATGCTGCGTGCGTTGGTCGACCTGTGCGGCGGGCGTGAAGTGCTGGAAGCGGCCCGTGAGCGCCTGGCTCATGCGCCGGCGCCGGTACTGGCTGCACTGGACGACCTGCTGGCAATTGCCGAACGGCTGTCCGTGCGCTTCCCGGAGTTACCGCTGTATTTCGACCTGGGCGAATTGCGTGGTTACCACTACCACACCGGTGTGGTGTTTGCCGTATTCGTGCCGGGTGTTGGCCAGTCCATCGCCCAGGGCGGTCGTTACGACGACATCGGCGCCGACTTCGGTCGTGCCCGCCCGGCCACCGGCTTCTCCACCGATTTGAAAACCCTGGTGACCCTGGGGCGTGCTGAGATCGAGCTACCGTCTGGCGGTATCTGGATGCCTGACAGTACGGATGCGGCACTCTGGCAGCAGGTTTGCCAGTTGCGCAGTGAGGGTCAGCGTGTCGTTCAGGCGTTGCCTGGGCAACCTTTGGCCGCCGCCCGTGAAGCGGACTGCGACCGGCAATTGATTCAGCAGAACGGGCTGTGGCAAGTATCGCCATTGGCTTCTTGAGTTTTCCTGTCGGCCCGTGGCCGGCACCAAGTTTGCGCGAAGAGGACAAGTGTTATGGGTAAGAATGTCGTAGTCCTGGGCACCCAATGGGGTGATGAGGGCAAAGGCAAGATCGTTGATCTGCTGACCGAACATGCTGCCGCCGTAGTGCGCTACCAAGGTGGCCACAACGCGGGTCACACCCTGGTGATCGACGGCGAAAAAACCGTCTTGCACCTGATCCCGTCGGGCGTGCTGCGCGAAGGCGTGCAGTGCCTGATCGGCAACGGCGTGGTGGTTGCACCGGACGCCCTGCTGCGTGAGATCACCAAGCTGGAAGAGAAAGGCGTACCGGTGCGTGAGCGCCTGCGTATCAGCCCGTCCTGCCCGCTGATCCTGTCCTTCCACGTTGCGCTGGACCAGGCCCGTGAAAAAGCCCGTGGCGAGCTGAAGATCGGCACCACCGGTCGCGGCATCGGCCCGGCTTACGAAGACAAGGTCGCACGTCGCGGCCTGCGTGTGGGCGACCTGCTCAACATGCCGCGCTTTGAAGACAAACTGCGTGAACTGGTGGGTTACCACAACTTCATGCTGGTGGGTTACTACAAAGAGCCAGCCATCGAATTCGACAAGACCCTGGCCGAGTGCAAGGAATACGCTGAGCTGCTCAAGCCGCTGATGCTGGATGTGACTGCCGAACTGCACGACCTGCGTCGCGCTGGCAAAGACATCATGTTTGAAGGCGCCCAAGGCTCGCTGCTCGACATCGACCACGGTACCTACCCGTACGTGACCAGCTCCAACACCACCGCTGGTGGCGTGGCGACTGGTTCGGGTGTTGGTCCCATGTTCCTGGACTACATCCTGGGCATCACCAAGGCCTACACCACTCGCGTAGGTTCGGGTCCTTTCCCGACTGAACTGTTCGACGAAGTCGGTGCGCACCTGGCCAAACAAGGCCACGAGTTCGGCGCGACTACCGGCCGTGCCCGCCGTTGTGGCTGGTTCGACGCCGTTATCCTGCGTCGTGCTATCGATGTGAACAGCATCTCGGGCATCTGCCTGACCAAGCTGGACGTACTCGACGGCCTGCAAACCATCAATATCTGCGTCGGCTACCAGGATGCAGAAGGTAAGGACGTGGCTCCAACCGACGCTGACAGCTACGTGGGCCTGGTGCCTGTGTACGAAGAAGTGCCGGGCTGGACCGAGTCGACCGTGGGTGCCAAAACCCTTGAAGAACTGCCAGCTAACGCCCGTGCCTACATCAAGCGTGTTGAAGAGCTGATCGGCGCGCCGATCGACATTATTTCGACAGGTCCGGACCGCAACGAAACCATCGTTCTGCGTCACCCGTTCGCTTAATAAGCTATTGATGTAAAACACAAAGGCCCCTTAATTGGGGCCTTTGTCGTTTCTGCTCTGCCGGCGGCATGACCTTTGCTGTGATCTTCATTAAGTGCATCTTTTGTGGGGTGCCATCAATTTAATGGCGTCAAGCAGAGGGATTCCTAGTGTCAGCCGTTCTCTCATTGTTACAAAGCCGTTTGTTGCGGCCCGTGTTCGTTACCCTCGGTATCGCTCTTTTGGTGCAAGTACTGGTAGCCGTAGCCCTGACACGGAGCACGGTGACTGCGCTGGAAGCTGATTTGGCTGTGCGCCTGGGCGCCGACAGTCAAAAGCTGTCCGGCGAGCTCGAGCAGGCCGGGCGTGAGGTCACGTCGAGTCTCGACAACCTTTCCACCAGCACGCGTCAGCGTCTCACGGCGGGTTTGTCCTCGAAACTGGAAGAGGAACAGGCGCAGCTGCGCGCAACCCTGGAAAAGGATCTCAAGGATTCCGCCAACGACATGGCTCAGCTGCTGGCCTCGGTCGCACCCCGTGCCATGTGGGACAGCGACGTACCGACACTCTCGGAGTTCGCCCGCCGGGCGCAGCGCAACCCCAACGTGCTGTTTGTGGTGTATGACGACGCCACCGGGCAGCACCTCACGCGTTATCTGAACCGTGAGAACCCGATCAACAAGGCCCTGCTGGAAAAAGGCCAGGGCGAGCGCGCGCTGGACAAGGTGCTGGATGCGGCAAAGAACGATCCATCGGTTTACTACCTCGAAGCCTCGATCAACCCCAATGGGGTGGAAATCGGCAAGGTCCTGATGGGCGTCTCGACAGCCTCGGTTGAAGCCGACCTGGCAGCCCTCGACAAGCGCTTCTCGGCGTTGATCGGCAGCAGCGACCAACTGGTCGCCGACAGCCTCAAGGGCGCCGCCGCCGACAGCGCCACGGCCATGCGTGCGCGCCTGCAGTCGGCGCAATCGACCGCATCGGACATGAAAGCCAACACCGCCGCCACTGTGCAGGAGGCGGCGGGTACATTGCGCTGGCGCATAGGCATGAGCCTGGCCGTGGTTGGCTTTGGTGTGCTGCTGTTACTGGCGGTAGTGCTCGGCCGGCGTGTGGTCAACCGTCTGAAGCTGCTGATTGCCGCCATGGACGACCTCGCGGCGGGTGAGGGCGACCTGACCAAGCGCGTGCAGATCAGCAGCAGGGATGAAATCGGCGACATGGCCTCGGCGGTCAACCGCTTCGTCGACAAGTTGCAACCCATCGTGCGCGAAGCCGGGGATGTGGCTCAGCGCACTGGCGTGGAAATCGGCGCGATGACCCTGCGCAATGCCGGGGCTGATGCGGCGGCGGGGATGCAGCGCGATGAAGTGGCCGAGAGCCTGCGGGCACTCTCGCAAATGGCCGATGAAGCGCAGTCGGAAAGTCATGCGATGCAGGCCGCCTTGCAGCAGGTGGTGGACATTCGCTCGGCGACCGATGAGAACACCCGGACCTCGGCAAAAGTCGGCAGCCTGATCGAGGCGCTGGCCGGGCAGGTCGATACCGGGGCCAAGGTGATCGAGCGCCTGGCGCTGCAGAGCGAGCAGATTGAAGTGGTATTGACGGTGATCCACGGGATCGCCGAGCAAACCAACCTGTTGGCGCTCAATGCGGCCATCGAGGCGGCCCGTGCCGGGGAAACCGGTCGCGGGTTTGCGGTGGTGGCAGATGAGGTGCGGGCGTTGGCCAGCAAGACCCAGAGCTCAACCGGCGACATTCAGGCGCATATCGTCGCCCTGCAGCAAGGCGCACGCGAGGCTGTGGCCGCGATTGGCCAGGCTGGGCGCCAGGCCAATGAAGGATTGCTGGTACTGCGTGACAGTGCGCGTTTGCAGCAGTCGGTGCAGGCCTCGGTTGAACAGGTGCATGCGGCCATCGGCCTGGCAACGCAGGCGGCGGCGCACCAGGCGCAAGGCGCGCAGGCGGTGCGGGGACGGGTTGAAACGATTCATGCCCAAGCGGAGAAGGCCGCTCAGGCGGTGGTCGAGACCACGGCCAGCGGCAAGGTGCTGGATGGTTTGGCGGCGCAGCTGAAGGCAAGCCTGGGGCAGTTCAGGGCTTAGGTTTTGTACTGGCAGGTCTGATGCTATCGCGGGCAAGCCCGCTCCCACAGTGACTTCTGTTGAGCACAGATTGTGTGTTCACCGAAGAACACTGTGGGGGCGGGCTTGCCCGCGATAGCGGTCTCAGCGGCTCAGATACATCCGGGTAGTTAACAAATACACCGGCAACCCCGACACCAGAATCAACAACGCCGCATAAGGCGCCGCCGCCGCGAATTCCACATTCGCGGTATGCGCCCACACTTCAGTCGCCAGCGTGTTGAGCCCGGTCGGGCTCAAGAGCAACGTGGCCGTCAGCTCCTTCATCGCGTCCAGGAACACCAGGGCAAACGCCGCCCCCAGCGCCGGGAAAATGATCGGCAACGTCACCCGGCAAAACGCGCTGAAGGACGACGCTCCCAGCGTGCGAGCCGCCTCTTCCAGCTGCGGCGCAGCCTTGTTCAATGCCGTGCGGATCGGTGCCTGGGCCAGCGGTAGAAACAGCAGCGCATAAGCGATCAGCAGCAATGCCGAAGTCTGGTACAGCACCGGTACGTAGTGCAGGGCGAAATACACCAGCGTCAGTGCGATCACCAGGCCTGGCAACGCATGCAGCAGGTAGGGCAGGCGCTCGGCCCAGATCGCCAGCCGGCCCTTGTAGCGCACCACCAGCAAGCCCACCGGCACTGCCAGCACAAGACACAGCGCCGCGCCGCCCAGCGAAAGAGCAAGCGACGACAGCAGCGCCTCGCTGATCGCTGCTACGGGAAAGGCCGCCGACGAACCTACCGCCAGCCAGTACGCCAGCATCCCCAAAGGAATGCCGCTGCCAATGATTGCCAGCATCAGGCAGTACGCCTGTCCCACGACAGCCCAAGGCCCCAGGCGAACCTGCGCAGCCTGTCGCGCCGCGCCCTGGCCGGTGCGCACATGTCGACCCTTGCCGCGCACTTTAAGCTCGAGCCAGAGCAGTATCAGGCACAGCGCCAGCAGTACCGCCGAAAGCATTGCCGCGTTGGCGTTGCTGAATTCGAGCTCGAACTGCTGGTAGATCGCTGTAGTGAAAGTCTGCAGGCCAATGATCGACAGGGCGCCGAACTCCACCAGCATGTGCAAGGCAATCAGCAGGGAACCTGCGAGTAAAGACGGCCATAGCAGCGGCAGCGTGACCCGGAAAAACACGCCCCAGCGATTCTGCCCGAGGGTACGGGCGGACTCCTCCAGGGACGGGTCCAGATTGCGCAAGGTGGCAGCGACGGGCAGGAAGATCAGCGGGTACTTGGACAGGGTCATCACCAGAATTGCCCCGCCCAGGCCTTCAAAGCTTGCGCTCAGAGATACCCAGGTGAAACTGCTGACAAACGCGGGTACCGCGAATGGCAGGCACAGAATCACCCCCCACAGCCGCCGGCCCGGCAGGTTGCTGCGCTCCAGCAGCCAGGCCAGCGACAGGCCGATCACCCCACAGGCGACCGTCACGCCGACCATCAGTGCCAGGGTATTGCGCAGCAGGCCGAACACATACGGCCGCCAGAGCAAGTGCAGCGCTTCGGCCCAGCCGGCCTGCCAGGTTTTGAGGCCGACATACACCAGCGGTAGAAGGCTGAGCACAACCAGTAGCAAAACCGGCAGTAACAGCCAGATAGAAGGCCGCTTGCGACGCGGCACATAACCCCCGCGCGAGGCGGGGGCGGATAACGATGCGCTCATCAGTTCAAGCCAACGTCACGTTCCAGGTCCAGTGCTTCTTCGGCATTGCCGAGGTCGGCGGGGGTGACTTTCGGTGCTTCCAGCTCGCTGAACGGCTTGAGGCCGCGGTCCGATTGCATGCCTTTGTGGAGCGGGTACTCGGCGGTGGTTTGGGTGATCACGCGCTGGCCTTCTTCGCTCGCCATGTAGGCCAGCAACTGCTGGGCTTCCTTGGGATGCTTGCTGGATTTGAGCACGGCTGCGCTGGAAACGGTGATCAGCCCGCCGACGTCACCGCCGGTGAAGTAATGCAGTTTGGAGTCCAGCTGGCCTTTTTCCCGCTGCAGGGCAAACCAGTAGTAGTTGTTCACCAGCACGGTAGCGACTTCGCCGTTTTCAACAGCCTTGAGGGCGACCATGTTGTTGCTGTACGTCTTGCCGAATGCGCGCAGGCCAGTCAGCCATTCTTCGGCGGCGTCCATACCGTGCACCTTGATGATGGCGACTGCCTGTTCCTGGAATGCGCCGCTGGTGGGCACGAAGCCGACTTTGCCTTGCCATTTCGGGTCGGAGAATTCCATCACCGACTTGGGCAGGTCTTTTTCGTCGATCAGCTTGGGGTTGTAGGCGACTACACGAACCCGGGCGGTGATGCCGATCCAGGTGCCGTCCGCGGCAACATAGTCCTTGGGCAGCACGGCGAGGGTGGCCGCATCGGCAGGCGCGAGCACGCCCTGTTGCCCGAGTTTGTTCAGCGGAGGCGATTCTTCGGTATAGATCACGTCGGCAGGGGAGCGCTCGCCCTCTTCGACAACCTGGCTGGCCAGCTGGTTGCTGCTGCCCTTGCGCACATTGACGTGAATGCCAGTCTTGGCTTCGAAGGCCTTGGCGACGGCGTCGCCCACTTCCTTGTGTTGACCGTTATAGAGTGTCAGGGAAACTGGATCAGCAGCCTGGGTGAGGGGAGTGGCGATTGCCAGGCCGAGCAGGGTGATGGTCAGGCCGCGGCGCAGGGTATTTCGAAGCATCATTCGCAGGGTTCCTCACTGTCGCATTGCAAAAACTTGAAACAATGATAAACGATATTGTTTCTCAAGTGCGCTTTGCGGGGGTGGGAATGCCTGTGCTGGAAAAGGGCGAATGCACGCCGACCCACCGTAGGAGCTGCCGAAGGCTGCGATCTTTTGATCTTCAGCGCCGTCATATCAGTCAACAATCAAGATCAAAGATCGCAGCCTTCGGCAGCTCCTACAGAGGAATTGATGCCGAATACAGATTTCTGGAAGCCAGAAACGCAAAAACCCGCTTTCGCGGGTTTTTGTGAAACCCAAGGCCGAAACCTTGGATTTGAATTGGTGCCCAGAAGAAGACTCGAACTTCCACGACCTTGCGGTCACCAGCACCTGAAGCTGGCGTGTCTACCAATTTCACCATCTGGGCATAATCTTCAGCGTTGCCGCTGTTGATGTGGCGCACTATACGGAGAGCTTTTTGATCTGTAAACCCCTGATTTAATTTTAATAAATCAAAAGCTTATAATGCAAAAAACCCGCTTTCGCGGGTTTTTGTGCGAGTCTTGAAATTGATCTAATCTCAAGCTCGAAATTGGTGCCCAGAAGAAGACTCGAACTTCCACGACCTTGCGGTCACCAGCACCTGAAGCTGGCGTGTCTACCAATTTCACCATCTGGGCATAATCTTCAGCGTTGCCGCTGTTGATGTGGCGCACTATACGGAGAGCTTTTTGATCTGTAAACCCCTGATTTAATTTTAATAAATCAAAAGCTTATAATGCAAAAAACCCGCTTTCGCGGGTTTTTGTGCGAGTCTTGAAATTGATCTAATCTCAAGCTCGAAATTGGTGCCCAGAAGAAGACTCGAACTTCCACGACCTTGCGGTCACCAGCACCTGAAGCTGGCGTGTCTACCAATTTCACCATCTGGGCATAATCTTCAGCGTTGCCGCTGTTGATGTGGCGCACTATACGGAGAGCTTTTTGATCTGTAAACCCCTGATTTAATTTTAATAAATCAAAAGCTTATAATGCAAAAAACCCGCTTTCGCGGGTTTTTGTGCGAGTCTTGAAATTGATCTAATCTCAAGCTCGAAATTGGTGCCCAGAAGAAGACTCGAACTTCCACGACCTTGCGGTCACCAGCACCTGAAGCTGGCGTGTCTACCAATTTCACCATCTGGGCAGTATCGGCAACGTCTCCGTCGTCGATGGCGCGCACTATACGGAGCGTCTTTTTAACTGTAAACCCCTGGCATCAAAAAAACCTGCAAAATGTTACCAGTGGCATTTAAATCGGCGTTGAGGTGTCGATAAAGGGCTTTGGACAGGCTCTCGCAGCCTGAAATTTCCCGTTTCATTACGCCTATGCCAAACTAACCGCATATAGACAAGGTGAAAACTCTCTAATGGCCGATTGGCAGTCCCTCGATCCCGAGGCCGCTCGTGAAGCGGAAAAATATGAAAACCCTATTCCTAGCCGCGAACTGATCCTTCAGCATCTTGCTGATCGGGGTTCGCCTGCTAACCGCGAGCAACTGGTCGAAGAGTTTGGTCTGACCACAGAAGACCAGATCGAAGCCCTGCGCCGCCGCCTGCGCGCCATGGAGCGCGACGCCCAACTCATCTACACCCGTCGTGGCACCTATGCGCCGGTGGACAAGCTCGACTTGATCCTCGGCCGCATCAGTGGTCACCGGGACGGCTTCGGCTTCCTGGTGCCGGATGACGGCAGTGACGACCTGTTCATGAGCCCGGCGCAAATGCGCCTGGTGTTCGACGGTGATCGTGCACTGGCCCGTGTTTCCGGCCTGGATCGTCGTGGTCGCCGCGAAGGCATGATCGTCGAAGTGGTGTCCCGTGCCCACGAGACCATCGTCGGTCGTTACTTCGAAGAGGGTGGTATCGGCTTCGTGGTCGCGGACAACCCGAAAATCCAGCAGGAAGTGCTGGTCACACCGGGCCGTAATGCCAATGCCAAGATCGGTCAGTTCGTTGAAGTGAAGATCACCCACTGGCCGACCCCACGCTTCCAGCCGCAAGGCGATGTGGTCGAGGTCGTGGGCAACTACATGGCGCCGGGTATGGAAATCGACGTCGCCCTGCGTGCGTACGATATCCCGCACGTCTGGCCTGAAGCGGTGTTGAAAGAAGCCGCCAAGCTCAAGCCTGAAGTCGAAGAGAAAGACAAAGAGAAGCGCATCGACCTGCGCCATCTGCCGTTCGTCACCATTGACGGTGAGGACGCGCGCGACTTCGATGATGCCGTTTACTGTGAAGCCAAGCCGGGCAAGCTGCGCCTGTTCTCCGGCGGCTGGAAGTTGTACGTGGCAATTGCCGACGTCTCCAGCTACGTGAAAATCGGCTCGGCCCTGGATAACGAATCCCAGGTTCGGGGCAACTCGGTGTACTTCCCCGAGCGCGTGATTCCGATGCTGCCGGAGCAGCTGTCCAACGGCCTGTGCTCGCTGAACCCGCACGTCGATCGCCTGGCCATGGTTTGCGAGATGACCATCTCCAAAACCGGCGAGATGACTGACTACTGCTTCTACGAGGCCGTGATCCACTCCCACGCCCGCCTGACCTACAACAAGGTCAGCGCGATGCTGGAAACGCCGAAACTCACCGAGGCGCGTCAGCTTCGCGGCGAGTACAACGATGTCCTGCCGCACCTCAAGCAGCTTTACGCGCTTTACAAAGTGCTGCTGGGCGCGCGTCACGTGCGCGGCGCGATCGATTTCGAAACCCAGGAAACCCGGATTATCTTCGGCACCGAGCGCAAGATTGCCGAAATCCGTCCTACCGTGCGTAACGATGCGCACAAGCTGATCGAGGAGTGCATGCTGGCGGCCAACGTGGCCACCGCAGAGTTCCTCAAGAAGCACGAAATTCCGGCTCTGTATCGCGTTCACAACGGTCCGCCACCGGAGCGTCTGGAAAAACTGCGCGCGTTTCTGGGTGAGCTTGGCCTGTCCCTGCACAAAGGCAAGGACGGCCCGTCGCCGAAGGATTACCAGGCGTTGCTGGCCAGCATCAAGGACCGTCCGGATTTCCACCTGATCCAGACCGTCATGCTGCGTTCCCTGAGTCAGGCGGTGTATAGCGCTGATAACCAGGGCCACTTCGGCCTGAATTACGAAGCCTATACCCACTTCACTTCGCCGATCCGTCGCTACCCGGACCTGCTCACGCACCGGGCGATCCGCAGTGTCATCCATTCGAAGCAGGACACCCCGCACGTTCGCCGTGCTGGCGCGATGACCATTCCGAAAGCGCGGATCTATCCGTACGACGAAGCCGCCCTCGAGCAGCTCGGCGAGCAATGCTCGATGAGTGAGCGCCGCGCCGACGAAGCGACCCGCGACGTAGTGAACTGGCTCAAGTGCGAGTTCATGAAGGATCGCGTGGGTGAATCGTTCCCGGGTGTGATCACCGCCGTGACCGGTTTTGGCCTGTTCGTCGAGCTGACCGATATCTACGTCGAAGGCCTGGTGCACGTCACTGCGCTGCCGGGGGATTACTACCACTTCGATCCCGTGCACCACCGCCTCGCCGGTGAGCGCACCGGTCGCAGCTTCCGCCTTGGCGATACCGTTGAAGTGCGCGTGATGCGCGTTGACCTCGACGAGCGCAAGATCGACTTCGAGATGGCTGAAAAAACCATCAGCGCGCCAATCGGCCGTAAGAAGCGCGGAACTGAAAAAACCGAGCCAGCCAGCAAGTCCACGGCTAAAACCGTTGCCGAGCCGGCGGCCGCGAAAACCGGCCGTCGTCCAGCGAAGGAGAAGGCTGTCGAAGCCTATCGTCCGAGCGATGCGGCGGCAAAAAATGCCGAGCTGCGTAAAAGTCGTGAATTGAAGCAGGCATTGCTGTCTGAAGCGAAAAGCGGCGGTAAAGCGGCGTCTGGGGGAAAGACCGGACGGTCGGCGCCTGACAAGGCTCCCGGCAGCAAGCCAAGCAAACACCGTAAAGGCCCGCCAAAAGCGGGCTCGGCCCCAGCCAAAAGCGGCGGGGCGCGTAAACCTAAGGCCAAGTCATGAGTCAGTTGGAAAAAATCTACGGCGTACATGCCGTAGAAGCGCTGCTGCGCCATCACCCGAAACGCGTCAAGCAGATCTGGTTGGCAGAAGGTCGCAGCGACCCGCGGGTGAAAACCCTGATCGAACTCGCTGCCGAGAATCGCGTGGCGGTCGGCAATGCCGAGCGTCGCGAGCTCGACGCCTGGGTTGAGGGTGTACACCAGGGCGTGGTGGCGGATGTGAGTCCGAGCCAGGTCTGGGGTGAGGCGATGCTGGACGAGCTGCTCGATCGCACCGACGGCGCACCACTGCTGCTGGTGCTCGACGGCGTAACCGACCCGCACAACCTTGGCGCCTGCCTGCGTTCGGCCGATGCGGCCGGAGCGCTGGCGGTGATCGTGCCGAAGGACAAGTCAGCCACCTTGACCCCGACAGTGCGCAAGGTCGCCTGTGGCGCAGCGGAAGTGATTCCGCTGGTTGCAGTGACCAACCTCGCGCGCACGCTTGAAAAGCTCAAGCAGCGTGGCTTGTGGGTTGTCGGCACGGCGGGCGAGGCCGAACAGAGCCTGTATCAACAGGACATGACCGGCCCGACTATCCTGATCATGGGTGCAGAAGGCAGCGGCATGCGTCGCCTGACCCGCGACCTGTGCGATTATCTTGTGCACCTGCCGATGGCCGGCAGCGTCAGCAGCCTCAACGTATCCGTGGCAACGGGCGTATGCCTGTTCGAAGCCCAGCGCCAGCGTAGCGTCAAGGCGGCCACCAAAAAGTCCTGACACTCCGCAGGCCCCGTAGGAGCTGCCGAAGGCTGCGATCTTCTGATCTTGCTTTAAAAACAAAATCAAAAGATCGCAGCCTCGCTTCACTCGGCAGCTCCTACAGATGTTCGGAACGGCGTCCGGGTGATTGTTCAAATAATCACCAATTACCTTGCACCTCTTGCGCCCCTTCTCTACAATTGCGCCCCTTGCTGTGACGGCAGGCACGCATGTGTCTATCGCAAGCAAGTCCATAAGTGTCATTCACTCCTTGTCTGACCGCTTTTGAGCGGCAGGCTACAACCCGTAAGGAGCATTCATGCGTCATTACGAAATCATCTTTTTGGTCCACCCGGATCAAAGCGAGCAAGTCGGCGGCATGGTTGAGCGTTACACCAAGCTGATCGAAGAAGACGGCGGCAAAATCCACCGTCTGGAAGATTGGGGCCGTCGTCAACTGGCCTACGCAATCAACAATGTTCACAAGGCTCACTACGTGATGCTGAACGTTGAGTGCACTGGCAAGGCCCTGGCCGAGCTGGAAGACAACTTCCGCTACAACGATGCAGTGATCCGTAACCTGGTCATCCGTCGCGAAGAAGCCGTTACCGGCCAATCCGAGATGCTCAAGGCTGAAGAAAACCGCAGTGAGCGCCGTGAGCGTCGCGACCGTCCTGAGCACGAAGGCGCTGAAAGCGCTGATAGTGATGACAGCGACAACAGCGATAACGCTGACGAGTAATCCACGGACCTTTTGAGGAGCCTATTACATGGCACGTTTCTTCCGTCGTCGTAAATTCTGCCGCTTCACCGCTGAAGACGTGAAAGAGATCGATTACAAAGATCTCAACACTCTGAAAGCCTACGTATCCGAGACCGGCAAAATTGTTCCAAGCCGCATCACCGGTACCAAAGCTCGTTATCAGCGTCAGCTGGCCACCGCTATCAAGCGCGCCCGCTTCCTGGCCCTGCTGGCCTACACCGACAGCCACGGCCGCTGAGACCGGGCAGTCGACTCGTAGCAAAGGATTGAATGCATGCGTGCCATAGCTGAGTTCATCATGCGCGGCCGTATGCAGGCCACTCTGGTAGTGGCTGGATGCGCGGCATTGCCGTTGTTGTATTGGTTGGGTGCTGCCGCGGGATGCTTCGTGCTCCTGCGGCGCGGATTGAAGGACGCGACGAGCGTTCTTGCTCTGGGACTGCTGCCGGCCCTGGTCTGGTGGCTTTATGCCGATGACCCTCGCTCACTTCTGGTGCTGCTGGGGTCTTGGAGCCTTGCGTTGGTTTTGCGCGCAAGTGAGTCCTGGAACCGCGTGCTGCTGGTCAGCATAGCGATGGGAGTGGTGTTTTCAGTGGTGCTGGGGATCGCTTTTGGTCCCCAGATCGAGATGCTGGCGCAGGCCTTGATAAAGGTCATGCCGTCGCTACTCGGTGATGTCTACCAGAAGTTGTCGGTAGACGAGCAAGCGCATTTTGCGTCCCTGATTGCACCGGTCCTGACCGGCCTGATTGCGGCCTTGTTGCAAATCGTCAGTGTGCTGAGCCTGATTGTCGGGCGCTACTGGCAGGCGTTGTTGTACAACCCGGGTGGTTTTGGTCGCGAATTTCGCGCCATCCGATTCCCGCTTCTACCAGCGATGTTGCTGCTGGCGTGCATGCTTCTGGGGCCGAACATCGGTCCACAGATGGCCATGCTGACGCCGTTGTGCAGTGTACCGCTGGTGTTTGCCGCACTGTCCCTGATGCATGGGCTGGTAGCGCAGAAGCGATTGGCCAGGTTCTGGCTGGTGGGGTTGTACGTCACGCTGTTGCTGTTCATGCAGCTGATCTATCCGTTGCTGGTGGTCTTGGCCATCGTCGACAGCCTGATTGATTTTCGCGGTCGTCTGGCGCCGAAAGACGCCGATAACGCGAACGGTGAAGGTTAAAAGTTAAGAGGATTTTCACATGCAACTGATCCTTCTGGAAAAAGTCACCAACCTGGGCAACCTGGGTGACAAAGTGAACGTTAAGGCTGGTTACGGTCGTAACTACCTGCTGCCTTACGGCAAAGCTACCGCTGCGACCCCAGCCAACCTGGCTGCGTTCGAAGAGCGTCGCGCTGAGCTGGAAAAAGCCGCAGCAGACCGTAAAACTTCGGCTGAAAGCCGTGCCGCCCAACTGGCTGAGCTGGAAGTGACTATCACTGCCACCGCTGGTGACGAAGGCAAGCTGTTCGGTTCGATCGGCACCCACGACATCGCTGATGCACTGACCGCCTCTGGCGTTGAAGTTGCAAAAAGCGAAGTTCGTCTGCCGAACGGCACCATCCGCAACGTAGGCGAATTCGACGTGGCCGTGCACCTGCACGCCGAAGTTGAAGCCACCGTACGCGTTGTCGTGGTAGCAGCTTAAGCAGCACTTGTCGGCTGGCACCCTTGGGTGCTTGCCGGTAACATCGGGCACGATCCTGTTTACAGGTCGTGCCCTTTGTCTTTCTGCAGTTCCTGTTTTTCACAAACCTATTCAAGTGGCCATGAACGATATCTCCGCTCCTGAGCAATACGATCTGCAAACCGCTGCCCTGAAGGTGCCGCCGCATTCCATCGAGGCCGAACAGGCTGTGCTCGGTGGTTTGATGCTGGACAACAACGCCTGGGAACGCGTGCTCGATCAAGTTTCGGATGGCGATTTTTATCGACATGACCACCGCCTGATCTTCCGCGCGATCGCCAAGCTGGCGGACCAGAATTCGCCGATCGACGTCGTGACCCTTGCCGAGCAACTGGACAAGGAGGGTCAGACCTCGCAGGTCGGCGGTCTCGGATACCTGGGTGAGCTGGCGAAGAACACGCCATCTGTCGCCAACATCAAGGCGTACGCGCAGATCGTTCGCGCACGGGCAACCTTGCGTCAACTGATCGGCATTGCTTCTGAAATTGCCGACAGTGCCTTCAACCCGGAAGGCCGCACGGCAGAAGAGATTCTCGACGAAGCGGAACGGCAGATCTTCCAGATCGCCGAGGCCCGGCCAAAAACCGGCGGCCCGGTGAGCGTGAATGACCTGCTAACCAAGGCCATCGACCGCATCGACACCTTGTTCAATACCGACAACGCGATCACCGGCCTGTCCACCGGGTACACCGACCTCGACGGCATGACCAGCGGCCTGCAGCCATCTGACTTGATCATCGTCGCCGGCCGTCCGTCCATGGGTAAAACCACCTTTGCGATGAATCTGGTGGAAAACGCCGTGCTGCGCAGCGACAAATGCGTGCTGGTGTACTCGCTGGAGATGCCAGGTGAATCGCTGATCATGCGTATGTTGTCGTCCCTGGGGCGTATCGACCAGACCAAGGTCCGTGCCGGTCGCCTCGACGACGATGACTGGCCGCGCCTGACCTCGGCAGTCAACCTGCTCAACGACCGCAAGCTGTTCATCGACGATACGGCCGGTATCAGCCCGTCGGAGATGCGTGCGCGTACCCGGCGCCTGGTGCGTGAGCACGGCGATGTCGCCCTGATCATGATCGACTACCTGCAATTGATGCAGATTCCAGGTTCCGGTGGCGATAACCGAACCAACGAGATTTCCGAGATTTCCCGTTCCCTCAAGGCCCTGGCCAAGGAATTCAATTGCCCGGTGGTGGCTTTATCCCAGCTCAACCGGTCTTTGGAACAACGTCCGAACAAACGCCCGATCAACTCCGACCTCCGGGAATCCGGAGCGATCGAGCAGGATGCTGACGTGATCATGTTCGTGTACCGGGATGAGGTTTATCACCCGGAGACCGAGCACAAAGGCATCGCCGAGATCATCATCGGCAAGCAGCGGAACGGCCCGATCGGCACGTCGCGCCTGGCGTTCATCGGCAAGTACACCCGCTTCGAAAACCTCGCGCCGGGTAGCTATAACTTCGACGACGAATAAGCTGTAGCGCCTGAGAGGGCCTCATCGCGGGCAAGCCTGCTCCCACGAGAATCTCACCGAACCTGAGGGAGCGGGCTTGCCCGCGATGGCGGCGACGCAATTTCCGACCATTACCGTCGGAATTGGTTAAATTTTGTGCTATATTCCGCGCCCGCGATTTTTCATCTCAACACCGGTCATCGTCATGCAAACAGCCAAGCCGTTATTTGACTATCCCAAGTACTGGGCCGAATGTTTCGGCCCAGCGCCATTCCTGCCAATGAGCAGGGAGGAGATGGATCAGCTTGGCTGGGATTCCTGCGACATCATCATCGTCACCGGTGATGCCTACGTTGACCATCCGTCGTTCGGCATGGCAATCATCGGCCGGCTGCTGGAGTCCCAGGGCTTCCGCGTCGGGATCATTGCCCAGCCGAACTGGCAGTCCAAAGACGATTTCATGAAGCTCGGCGAGCCGAACCTGTTCTTCGGCGTCGCGGCCGGCAACATGGATTCGATGATCAACCGCTATACCGCCGACAAGAAAATCCGTTCAGATGACGCCTACACCCCAGGTGGCCTGGCGGGCAAACGTCCGGACCGCGCAAGCCTGGTGTACAGCCAGCGTTGCAAGGAAGCCTACAAGAACGTGCCGATCGTGCTCGGTGGCATCGAAGCCTCCCTGCGCCGCATCGCCCACTACGACTATTGGCAGGACCGGGTACGCAACTCGATCCTGATCGACGCCTGCGCCGACATCCTGCTCTACGGCAACGCCGAGCGTGCGATCGTCGAAGTGGCCCAGCGCCTGTCCTACGGTCACAAGATCGAAGACATCACCGACGTGCGTGGCACTGCGTTCATCCGTCGCGATACCCCGAAAGACTGGTACGAAGTCGATTCCACGCGCATTGACCGGCCGGGCAAGATCGACAAGATCATCAACCCGTACGTGAACACCCAGGACACTCAAGCCTGCGCCATCGAGCAGGAAAAAGGGCCGGTTGAAGATCCAAGTGAAGCCAAGGTCGTGCAGATCCTGGCCAGCCCGCGCATGACCCGTGACAAGACCGTCATCCGCCTGCCATCGGTAGAAAAAGTCCGTGGCGACGCGGTTCTGTACGCCCACGCCAACCGCGTGTTGCACCTGGAAACCAACCCGGGTAACGCCCGTGCCCTGGTACAGAAGCACGGCGAAGTCGACGTCTGGTTCAACCCGCCGCCGATTCCGATGACCACCGAAGAAATGGACTACGTGTTCGGCATGCCCTATGCGCGCATTCCGCACCCGGCCTACGGCAAGGAAAAAATTCCCGCCTACGACATGATCCGCTTCTCGGTGAACATCATGCGTGGCTGCTTCGGCGGCTGTACCTTCTGCTCGATCACCGAGCACGAAGGCCGGATCATCCAGAACCGTTCCGAAGAGTCGATCATTCGCGAAATCGAAGAGATCCGCGACAAGGTGCCAGGTTTCACCGGCGTCATTTCAGACCTCGGCGGTCCGACTGCGAACATGTACCGCATTGCCTGCAAGACACCGGAAATCGAATCCGCGTGCCGCAAGCCGTCGTGCGTGTTCCCGGGCATCTGTCCGAACCTGAACACCGATCACTCGTCGCTTATTCAGCTGTATCGCAGCGCCCGTGCGCTGCCGGGTGTGAAGAAGATCCTGATCGCTTCCGGCCTGCGCTACGACCTTGCGGTCGAGTCGCCGGAATACGTCAAGGAACTGGTGACCCACCACGTTGGTGGTTACCTGAAGATCGCCCCGGAACACACCGAGGAAGGTCCGCTCAACCAGATGATGAAGCCGGGCATTGGCAGCTATGACAAGTTCAAGCGCATGTTCGAGAAGTACTCCAAGGAAGCCGGGAAAGAGCAGTACCTGATTCCGTACTTCATTGCTGCCCACCCGGGCACCACCGACGAAGACATGATGAACCTGGCTCTGTGGCTCAAGGGCAACGGCTTCCGGGCCGACCAGGTGCAGGCGTTCTACCCGTCGCCGATGGCCACCGCCACCGCGATGTACCACTCGGGCAAGAACCCGCTGCGCAAGGTCACCTACAAAAGCGACGCCGTGACCATCGTCAAAAGCGAAGAGCAGCGTCGCCTGCACAAGGCGTTCTTGCGTTACCACGACCCGAAGGGCTGGCCGATGCTGCGTGAAGCGCTGACCCGCATGGGCCGCGCCGACCTGATCGGCCCGGGCAAGAACCAGTTGATCCCGCTGCATCAGCCGGCCACCGACAGTTACCAGAGCGCTCGTCGCAAGAACTCGACGCCGGCGGGTAGCCATAAAGTGGCGGGGGAGAAGACCACCAAGATTCTTACCCAGCACACTGGCCTGCCACCGCGTGCCAGCGATGGCGCCAACCCGTGGGACAAGCGTGAACAGGCCAAGGCCGCGGCGTTTGCCCGCAATCAGCAAGCGGCCAAGGAGCGCAAGGACGCGGCCAAAGGCAAAGGGCCCAAGCCCGCGCGCAAGCCGGTCGTGCCGCGCTAAACGCTAAAAGCAGCTAACAGAACGCCAACCTTCGGGTTGGCGTTTTGCGTTTGAAGATCAAAAGATCGCAGCCTTCGGCAGCTCCCGCAGGAGCTGCCGAAGGCTGCGATCTTTTGATCTTCGCCACATTTGCGTGCAATCACTCCCAACCAAATTCGCGCATCGCCCGATTTTGGTGCTGTACTGCCCTAAGCAAATCTGTGAAAGCGCCAGCGCTGCTGGATGGCATAAGTCTTGCGCGCTTTCGAATACGCTTAAGGCTCGCAGGAGGCACGCCGTGTCGATACATGTCGCATTGCATCACGTCACGCATTACCGCTACGACCGCGCCGTCGAACTCGGACCGCAGATTGTGCGGCTGCGCCCGGCCGCCCACAGTCGCACGCGGATCTTGTCCTATGCGCTGAAAGTCTCGCCCGAGCAGCACTTCATCAACTGGCAGCAGGACCCCCAGGGCAATTACCTGGCGCGGTTGGTGTTTCCGGAAAAAACCGAAGAGCTGCGTATCGAAGTCGATCTGCTGGCGGAGATGGCCGTCTTCAATCCCTTCGACTTTTTCCTCGAGCCCTATGCCGAGAAAATCCCGTTCACCTACGCAGCCGACGAGCGCAAGGAACTGGCGCCGTACCTGGAAACCCTGCCGCTCACACCGAAGTTCAAGGCCTATCTCGACGGCATCGACCGCACACCCTTGCCCAGCGTCGACTTCCTGGTCGGCCTCAACCAGCGCCTGAGCGAAGACATTGGCTACCTGATTCGCATGGAGCCGGGTGTGCAGACGCCCGAGCACACGCTCGAACACGCGAGCGGTTCCTGCCGTGACTCCGCCTGGCTGTTGGTGCAACTGTTGCGCAACCTTGGCCTGGCGGCGCGTTTCGTGTCCGGGTACCTGATCCAGCTGACCGCCGATGTGAAAAGTCTCGATGGCCCTTCCGGCACCGAGGTGGATTTCACCGACCTGCATGCCTGGTGTGAAGTCTATCTGCCGGGTGCCGGCTGGATCGGCCTCGACGCCACCTCCGGGCTGTTTGCCGGCGAAGGCCACATTCCGTTGGCCTGCAGTCCCGATCCGGGCTCTGCGGCCCCGATCAGCGGCCTGGTGGAACCGTGCGAATGCGAATTTACCCATGAGATGTCCGTTGAGCGCGTCTGGGAAGCGCCTCGCGTCACCCGGCCCTACACTGAAGACCAATGGCTGGCGATTCAGGCGCTGGGTCGCCAGATCGATGCGGACCTGCTGGAAAGTGACGTACGCCTGACCATGGGCGGCGAGCCAACCTTTGTCTCCATCGACGACCCTGACGGCGCGGAGTGGAACACGGCCGCGCTCGGGCCAGACAAGCGGCGCCTGTCGGCCGAACTGTTCGAGCGCATGCGCAAGCACTACGCCCCCAATGGCCTGGTGCATTTCGGCCAGGGCAAATGGTACCCCGGTGAGCAACTGCCGCGCTGGTCGTTGAACTGCTACTGGCGTCGCGACGGTGTGCCGATCTGGAGCAACAGCGCGTTGATTGCCGACGAGCAGGAGGACTACGGCGCTGACGGCGCACTGGCCGGGCGTTTCCTGGCAAGCGTGGCTGAACGTCTGAAAATTCCGACGCGCTTTGTGTTTCCTGCCTACGAAGACAATTTCTATTACCTCTGGCGCGAAGGCACATTGCCCCAGAACGTCAGCGCCGAAGATTCGCGCCTGGAAGAGCCCCTGGAGCGGGCGCGCCTGCGCAAGGTCTTCAGCCAGGGCCTGGATAAAGTCATCGGCCAGGTACTGCCCCTGGCACGTACTGCCAAGGGGGACCAATGGCAAAGCGGTCGCTGGTACCTGCGCGACGAGCATTGCCGGCTGGTACCCGGTGACTCGCCCTTGGGGTATCGCCTGCCGCTGGGCTCGCAACCCTGGGTCAAGGCTGCAGAGTATCCCTTTATCCATCCCCGGGATCCGAACCAGGAGTTCCCGCCGCTGCCCGACTCGGCACAGTTGCAAAGCCAGGACCAACCGGCAGTAGTCGAGGAGCGCGCGCCAAAGATAGACGAATCCGCCGACTGGCTGACCCGCACCGCCTTCTGTGCCGAAGCGCGCGAGGGTCGCTTGTACCTGTTCATGCCGCCTCTGGAGCGTGTCGAGGATTATCTGGAACTGGTCGCCGCCATCGAGGCCACCGCAGAGGAGTTGCATTGCCCTGTGTTGCTGGAAGGCTACGAGCCGCCGAGCGATCCGCGCCTGAGCAACTTTCGCATCACCCCTGATCCGGGTGTGATCGAAGTCAACGTCCAGCCTTCTGCCACCTGGGACGAACTGGTCGAACGAACCGAGTTTCTTTATGAACAGGCACGCCAGACTCGCCTGACCACGGAAAAATTCATGATCGATGGCCGCCACACCGGAACCGGCGGCGGCAACCATTTTGTCCTGGGTGGTGCGACGCCGGCCGACTCGCCATTTCTGCGGCGCCCCGACCTGCTGCGCAGCCTGATCAGCTACTGGCATAACCATCCTTCCCTGTCCTACCTGTTCTCGGGACTGTTCATCGGCCCCACGTCGCAAGCGCCGCGAGTCGATGAGGCGCGCAACGATGCGTTGTATGAACTGGAGATCGCCTTTGCGCAGATGCCCGAACCTGGCGAGGACTGTGCGCCGTGGCTGGTGGACCGGTTGCTGCGCAACCTGCTGATCGACGTGACGGGCAACACGCACCGTGCCGAGTTCTGCGTCGACAAGCTGTATTCCCCGGATGGCGCAACCGGTCGCCTGGGCTTGCTGGAGCTGCGCGCCTTTGAAATGCCACCCCATGCGCGCATGAGCCTGACCCAACAGCTGTTGCTGCGGGCGCTGGTCGCACGATTCTGGCGTGAACCCTATGCACCGCCGAAACTGGCGCGCTGGGGTACCGAACTGCACGACCGTTTCCTGTTGCCGCACTTTATCGAACAGGATTTTGCCGATGTTATCGTCGACCTGAATTCGGCCGGTTATCCCGTGCGTGCCGAGTGGTTCGCCGCACACCTGGAATTTCGCTTTCCCAAAGTGGGCGATTACGCGGTCAGCGGTATCGAACTGGAGGTGCGTCAGGCGCTTGAACCCTGGCATGTGCTGGGCGAGGAGGGCGCGCCTGGCGGCACCGTGCGCTATGTCGACTCATCCCTGGAGCGCCTGCAGGTCAAGCTCAGCGGCTTGCCGCCGCAGCGCTACCTGCTGACCTGCAATGGCGTTGCCGTGCCGCTGCAACCGACCGGACGAGTCGGCGAGTTTGTCGCCGGCGTGCGTTTTCGCGCCTGGCAACCGGCCAACTGCCTGCAGCCGACCATCCCGGTTCACGCGCCATTGGTGTTCGACTTGCTCGACACCTGGATGCAACGCTCCCTGGGCGGTTGCCAGTATCACGTGGCTCATCCGGGAGGGCGTAACTACGACAGCTTGCCGGTGAACGCGAACGAAGCCGAGAGCCGGCGCATGGCGCGGTTCTTCCGTATCGGCCACAGCCCCGGAAAACTGCCGGTGCCCCTTCTGGAGATCAACGACGAGCTGCCAATGACGCTCGATTTACGACGTTTTTGAACCGTACGCGACGCCCGGCTTTTTCGTCTATCCGGGTGTCATGAGCGTGCGTTAGTCTGACCGTTCCTTGCTGTCTGCCGAGCTTTCCATGCCTGACCTGCTTGACCGCTACCCGCCGACGGCGGGCAATTACCATGAACTGCTCGACGACAGCGGCGCCGTGCGCGCGCATTGGCGTCGGTTGTTCGACCAATTGCAGCGCAGCACCCCTGCGCAACTGGTGCAGCGTCAGGCCCTGTTGACCCGGCAGATCCACGAAAACGGTGTGACCTACAACGTCTACGCCGACCCCAAAGGCGCGGATCGGCCGTGGGAGCTGGACTTGCTGCCGCATGTGATCGCCGTCGATGAGTGGCAGCAATTGTCGGCCGGCATTGCCCAGCGCGCGCGCCTGCTCAATGCCGTGCTGGCAGACCTGTATGGCCCGCAACGCTTGATTGCCGAGGGGCTGTTGCCGGCCGAACTGGTGTTCGGTCACAACAATTTCCTCTGGCCCTGCCAGGGCATCAAGCCGCCCGACGGGGCTTTTTTGCACCTGTATGCCGTCGATCTGGCGCGTACGCCTGATGGTCGCTGGTGGGTAACGGCGGACCGCACCCAGGCACCTTCTGGCGCGGGTTATGCGCTGGAGAACCGCACCATCGTGTCGCGCGCGTTCCCGGAGTTGTACCGTGACCTGAAGGTGCAGCACCTGGCCGGTTTCTTCCGCACGCTGCAGGAGACCCTGGCGCGCCAGGCGCCGAGCGATGCCGAGGCACCGCTGATCGTGTTGCTGACGCCCGGCCGTTTTAATGAAAGCTATTTCGAGCATCTCTACCTGGCGCGGCAACTCGGCTATCCGCTGGTGGAAGGTGGTGACCTCACGGTGCGCGATGCCACGGTCTACCTGAAGACACTGAGCGGTTTGCGCCGCGTGCACGCGATCATGCGCCGGCTGGATGATGACTTCTGCGACCCGCTCGAATTGCGCACCGATTCAGCCCTTGGCGTGCCAGGCTTGCTCGAGGCGGTGCGGCAGGGCCGGGTGCTGGTGGCCAATGCGCTCGGCAGCGGCGTGCTGGAGTCGCCGGGCCTGCTCGGCTTTCTGCCGCGGATCAGTCAGTTCCTGTTTGGTGAGGAGCTGATACTGCCGTCCATCGCCACCTGGTGGTGCGGCGAGGCGCCGGTGCTGGCGCAGGCACTGGAGAAGCTGCCCGAACTACTGATCAAGCCGGCCTTTCCATCCCAGAGTTTTACCCCGGTGTTTGGCCGCGACTTGAGTGAAAAACAGCGCGAAGAGCTTGCCGAGCGCATGCAGGCGCGCCCTTACGCTTATGTGGCGCAAGAGCTCGCGCAGTTGTCCCAGGCCCCGGTGTGGCAGGCTGAAGACGGCCAGTTGCAACCTCGTGCCATCGGCATGCGCATGTATGCGGTCGCCAGCCATGAGGGTTATCGCGTTTTACCTGGCGGTTTGACCCGGGTCGCCGCCGACGCGGACGCCGAAGTGGTGTCGATGCAACGGGGCGGCGCCAGCAAGGACACCTGGGTGCTGGGCGATCGTCCACCCACCGGCGAACAATGGAAAACCCGACGCACGATAGGCGTGCATGACCTGGTTCGTCGCGACCCCTACCTGCCGTCGCGGGTGGTGGAAAACCTGTTCTGGTTCGGTCGCTATTGCGAGCGGTGTGATGACAGCGCCCGGTTGCTGCGCATCATGCTCGCTCGTTATGTCGATGGCGACGATCCGCAGGCGCTGCAAGCCGCAGTCGATCTTGGGGAGCGCCTGATGCTGTTGCCCGATGAGGGCGAACTGCAGGAACGCCTGCTTGCCGCGCTGCTCGGGGATGACTGGTCGTTCAGCCTGCGCTCCAACCTGCAGCGATTGCAGTGGGCAGCCTCGCAGGTGCGCGGCAAGCTCTCGCGGGAAAACTGGCAGGCCCTGGTGGAACTGCAACGCGAAGCCATGGAACTGGAAACCGCCGAGCCTGACTTCGGTGAGCTGCTGGATTTTCTCAACCGACTGGTGATGTCCCTGGCCGCGCTATCGGGTTTTGCCCTGGACGACATGACCCGCGATGAGGGATGGCGCTTCCTGATGATCGGTCGGCGCATCGAGCGGCTGCAATTTCTCAGCGCCAGCCTTGCCGCCTTCCTGCGCGGCGCCGGTCCTTTTGATCAGGCGGGCCTGGAATGGCTGCTGGAACTGGGCAACAGCAGCATCACTTATCGCTCGCGGTATCTGGCGGTGGCGCAACTGCTCCCGGTGCTGGACCTGTTGCTCCTGGACGAGCAAAACCCCCATGCCGTGCTGTTCCAGTTGAAGCTGGTCAATCGCACCCTCAAGCGACTGAATGACGATTTCGGTGCGCCACGTGAGACCGGTTTGCCGCAACTGGTCGAGCGCCTGGCCCGGTTCGACCTGGGGTGCCTGCAGAACTCGCTGTTTGGCGAAGCCAGCGTACGCGCCGCCGTCGAAGGACTGGCCGATCTGCTGCAGGAAATCGCCGAAGCCAGCGGCCAGGCCTCCGATCGCCTGGCACTGCGGCATTTCGCCCATGTCGATGATGTCAGCCAGCGTACGGTGTCCGTCTGATGAGCGCCCATTACCAGATTTTTCACGACACCCACTATCACTACGACAGCCCGGTGTCGCTCGCCCAGCAGCTGGCGCACCTGTGGCCCCGGCCTTGCGCCTGGCAGCATTGCACGGATCAGCGCTTGCAGATCAGTCCGGATCCCACCTCTCGCAGGGACGAACTGGACGTGTTCGGCAATCCGCTGACCCGCCTGGCGTTCGAGCGCCCCCACGACGAATTGCTGGTCAATGCCAGCCTGACCATTGAAGTGACGGCCCGGCCGTCGCTGGACTTCAACCGCTCCCCCGCATGGGAACATACCCGCAGCGCGTTGACCTACAGCAGCCAGCCGCTTTCCCGCGAGATACTGGAAGCCTGCCGTTACCGGTTCGAATCGCCCTATGTGCACTTGAAGCGCAACTTCGTCGAGTTCTCGGAAAGTTGTTTTGCGCCGGGCAGGCCGTTGCTGCTTGGCGTTCAGGCATTGATGGAGAAGATTTTCAGCGAGTTTACCTTCGATGCCGAAGCGACCCAGGTCGCCACGCCTCTTGTGGAGGTCCTGGAGCGGCGGCGAGGGGTTTGCCAGGACTTCGCCCACCTGATGCTCGCGTGCGTGCGCTCCCGAGGCCTGGCAGCGCGTTACATCAGCGGGTACCTGCTGACTCAGCCACCACCCGGCCAGCCACGCCTGATCGGCGCCGACGCTTCGCATGCCTGGGTTTCGGTATTTTGTCCGGTACTGGGTTGGGTCGATTTTGATCCGACCAACAACGTGCAGCCGGCACTGGAGCACATCACCCTGGCCTGGGGCCGTGATTTCTCGGACGTGTCGCCGTTGCGCGGGGTGATTCTGGGCGGGGGCAATCATGACCCCGAAGTTCGGGTCACGGTGATGCCGCTGGATTAACGCGCATCCCCCGGTAGGAGCTGCCGAAGGCTGCGATCTTTTGATCTTGAGCGTTTCCAGAGCGTTTGCAGAGCTAGATCAAAAGATCGCAGCCTTCGGCAGCTCCTACAGGGTCAGCAGCAGCGCTGCCAACCCTGGACACAGATCCGGTGGGCCTGATCAGATCATCCGGCCCTGGGGGTCTCAGGCGTCGGGCGCCTGATCTTTCGGTGCTGCGGTTTCGTCTGTAGCCACTTCACCTTCGGCATCCGGGTTCAGTGCTGCTGCTTCTTCTTCAGCTGTAGCTTTCTTGCGCTGAAGCTTTTCCTCTTTCTTCTGCTCCTTGGCCAAGTCTCTCTGACGTTTGGCGAAGGAATAATTAGGTTTAGCCATGGGCGATCCTCTTGGGTCGAAGGTGAGGTTGAGCGGCGCATATTCTGCCCTGTATCGGGCCCGAGCCGTTAGCTGGGTTTTTGCTCGGCCCATTTTGGCGTGACCACCGGGTGCCAGGCATCCAGTGCGTCGAGCAGGGTTTGCGGCGATTCGCTCGTTTGCAGCATGTCACGGTGCGCTTCGCGAACGAAGCCTTCGCCGACGATATGATCAAGAAAACCAGTCAATTTGCTGTAGAAACCGTTCACTTCGAGCAGGCCGAGTGGTTTTGCATGATAGCCGAGCTGGCCCCAGGTCCAGACTTCGAACAGTTCTTCCAGAGTGCCGAGGCCGCCGGGCAGCGCGATGAAAGCATCGCTCAGCTCGGCCATCCGCGCCTTGCGCGCATGCATGCCGTCAACCACTTCCAGGCGAGTCAGGCTGCTGTGGCCGATTTCCTTGTCCTTGAGACTTTGCGGAATGATACCTATGACTTCCCCGCCGGCTGCCAGGGCGGCATCCGCGACTATCCCCATCAAACCCACGGCACCACCGCCGTATACCAGGGTCAGCTTGCGTTCGGCGATGGCACGCCCAAGGGCGATAGCCGCTTCACGATAAGCCGGGTGGGTGCCAGTGCTGGCACCGCAGAAAACACAAACGGATGCTAATGACATGCTTTGCTCCACGGTCACGATGACCACAGGGTAAAGGCACGGCGTTAGCGATCAAAGGGTTAAAGGTCGCGGGCAGCGGTTTCGTAACTGCCGCTGGCGCCACAGGCATACGCGGCAAGCAGGCTGCACAACAGGCTATTGAGGGTCATGACGGAGTCCAGGTAAATGGCGATGGACCGATGATAGGGCCGGGCCAGGCATCTGGCTGGTAGATTGTTTCGATCGGTGTCATAGCCCGAAAGTTGTATACAATTTTTGATTCAGGTCATAGGAACTTGCGCAGTTTTCAGGCAGTCTTCTGTCCATTCGCACTTTTGTTAACCCTGCCTTGGAGATTCACCATGTTTGCCAAACTTGTTGCGGTATCCCTGCTGACACTGGCCAGCAGCCAACTGATGGCTGCCGAGTGCAAGACCACCATCGACTCCACCGACCAGATGACCTTCAACAGCAAGGCCATTGAGATCGACAAGAGCTGCAAGACCTTCACCGTCGAGTTGACCCACTCCGGCAGTTTGCCGAAAAACGTGATGGGTCATAACTGGGTGCTGAGCAAAGAAGCTGACATGCAGCCGATCGCCACCGATGGCCTGGCTGCCGGTATCGACAAGAACTACCTGAAAGACGGCGATACCCGCATCATCGCCCACACCAAGATCATCGGCGCCAAGGAAACCGATTCGGTGACTTTTGATGTGTCGAAGCTGAGTGCGGATGAGAAATACGGTTTCTTCTGCTCGTTCCCGGGCCACATCTCGATGATGAAAGGTACGGTTACACTGAAGTAAGCGAATCAGCTTCAAAAAAAGCGTCCATTGCGGACGCTTTTTTTGTGCCTGGCTTTTGACCGCGTCAGCGTTCATCGCGGGCAGGCCTTACTCCCACAGGGTTTGTGTCGGCCTCAACTGATGGCATGGCGCAGTACCTGTGGGAGCAAGGCTTGCCCGCGATGGCGCCGGTACAGGCGCCGCCGCATTCAAGGCGCGAACGGCATCACTCGCTTGTGATGGGTCTTGTTGTAGGTGTCACAAATAATTCTGAACGCTTCCTCACGTACCGGCTCGCCATGCAGAAAAGCATCAATTTCGGCATAGGTCACCCCATGGGACGCCTCATCCGGCTTGCCCGGGGACAGGTCTTCGAGATCGGCAGTGGGAATCTTCTCCACCAGCGATTCCGGTGCGCCAAAGCTGCGGGCGATGCTGCGCACCTGGTTTTTCACCAGCCCGCTCAGTGGCGCCAGGTCGCAGGCGCCGTCACCGAACTTGGTGAAGAATCCCATTACCGCTTCCGCCGCATGGTCAGTGCCGATCACCAGGCCATGGGCCGCGCCGGCGATGGTGTACTGGGCGACCATGCGCATACGCGCCTTGGTGTTGCCCAGCACAAAGTCGACCGACACCGCGTGTTTGCCTTCGAACGCTGCGACTTCGCTGGCCAGCGCCTTGACTGCCGGGCCAATGTTCACGGTGTGGCGCTCATCCGGTTCGATGAAATCCACCGACGCCTGGGCATCGTGTTCGTCGAACTGGGTCTCGTAGGGCAGGCGGACGGCAATGAACTTGTAGCTGTCGTCACCGGTGCTGTCGCGCAACTCGCGCATGGCACGCTGGGCCAACAGGCCGGCGGTTAGAGAATCAACGCCGCCGCTGATACCCAGTACCAGGGCCTTGAGCCCGGAATTGACCAGGCAATCCTGAATGAACGTGATCCGTCGAGCGACTTCAGCCTCAAGGGCGGCATCGTCGGCGAATGGTGGTTGAACCTTGAGCTGCTCAGCAATCTCACGCTGTACGGCTTGCATGAATTCACTCCTTGCTTGATGTGCTGGAAAGGGCGGCAGGAACTTTGAAAACGTGTCGCAAATAAGCGACGAAGTTGGGGTCTTTGCAGTGGGTCTTGCCCGGTTCATCGGAAATCTTGGCCACCGGCTGACCGTTGCAGGCGGCCATTTTAAGCACGATGCTCATCGGTTCAACCCCTGGGATATCGCAGGTCAGGTTGGTGCCGATGCCAAAACTGACGTTGATCCGCCCGCGCAGCGCCCGGAATATTTCCAGGGACTTGGGCAGCGTCAGGCTGTCGGAGAACACCAGGGTCTTGCTCATCGGGTCGATGCCGAGCTTGTGGTAGTGGGCGATGGCTTTTTCCGCCCAGATTATCGGATCCCCGGAGTCGTGGCGCAGGCCATCGAAAAGCTTGGCGAAGTACAGGTCGAAATCGCGCAGGAAGGCATCGGTGGTAATGCAGTCAGTCAGTGCGATGCCGAGCAGGCCCCGATACTCGCGGACCCAGCAATCCAACGCGGCAATCTGGCTGTCGATCAGGCGCGGTCCGAGTTGCTGGTGCGCCATGATCCATTCGTGGGCCATGGTGCCCAAGGGCTTCATGTCCAGCTCCCGGGACAGGTGGACGTTACTGGTGCCGACAAAACGCCCGGGAAAGTCGTGCTTGAGCACGTTCACCACTTCTTCCTGCACCCGGTAGGAAAACCTGCGCCGGGTGCCGAAATCGGCGACCTGCAGCTCGGATAACTCATCGGCGCCAGCATTGGCCGTCAGCCAGTCGAATTTGCGATAAAGCTGCTCGCGCGCCTGTTCCAGGACGACTTCCCGGTACCGATAGCGGTTGCGCACTTCGCTGACGATGGACAGCAGCGGTACTTCGAACAAAATCACATGCAGCCACGGCCCGCGCAGACGGATGAACAGCTCGCCGTTCTCGATCCCGGTGTGCACGTAGCGCAGGTTGAAACGAAACAATCCGAGGAAGCGCAGGAAATCCGGTTTCATGAAGCTGATGCGCTCCATGAAACCCAGTTGATCGGCGGTCAGGCTCAGCTCGGCGAGGCGCTCGATCTGGAAGCGAATCTCGGCCAGATACGGGCGCAGATCCTCGCTGTTACGGCAACGAAACTCCCATTCCACTTCCACATTCGGGTAATTGTGCAGCACCGCCTGCATCATCGTCAGTTTGTAGAAGTCGGTGTCGAGCAGGTTCTGCACGATGCGATCGGCAAATACGCTGTCGCTCATAACGGGGTTCTCCAGGCTGGCCGCGGCCTGTGGCGGCGACATTGCAGCTGATTCAATGAATGGGGCTAGTGGCGCATATCAACGGCAGTTATTGCCAGCGATTTTTTAGACGCTGGAGATCCCGTGGGAGCGAGCCTGCTCGCGATAGCGGTGTGTCAGTCACCTGAATGTCGGATGTGTCGACGCTATCGCGAGCAGGCTCGCTCTCCAATAGGCGCTGTGATGCCTCAGTTTTGCGGCATATCCGGGCTATCAATCTGCTCCAGCATCCACTTCACGAAATCGCGCACCTTCGGCACGTCCGCCGAATGTTCAGGGTATGCCAGGTAGTAAGAATCAGTGCTGGGCATCGCATGCTGCCAGGGTATGACCAGTTTGCCGTCGGCCAATTCCTCTTCCACCAGAAACCTGGGCAACAACGCCACGCCACAGCCTACCTGGGCGGCGCGGATGCACATGTAGAAGGTTTCGAAGCGCGGCCCGTGGTAGCTGTGTTCGGTGTGATAGCCCTGACTGTCGAACCAGTCGTGCCAGGCTTGTGGCCGGGAGGCGTTTTGCAGCAGGACCAGGTCGGCGAGCTGGGTTGGGTCGGTGAAAGGCGTGGCCGGCAGGCTGCCCGGGGCACACACCGGAACCAGCTCCTCGCTGAACAGCTTCAGGCATTCGGTGCCTGGGCGTGACCCTTGGCCAAAGTAGAACGCCAGGTCGCTGCGGCCTTGCAGCAAATCATCGGCTTCCTGTTCGCTGCACAGGTCCAGATGGATCGAGGGATGGCGCAGGCGCCAGCCTTTCAGGCGCGGCACCAGCCAGCGCGCGCCAAAGGTCGGCGGCGTCGAGACCCGCAGGACTTCGGTCTCTCCACCGTAGGAACGCAGGTAATGGGTCGACATCTCGACCTGGGTGAGGATTTTTCGTACCTCCACCAGGTACAAATCGCCTGCCGGAGTCATCTGCAGGCGGCGACGCACCCGGCGAAACAGCAGGTGTTGCAGCAACTCTTCGAGTTGCGCCACCTGTTTGCTGACGGCGCTTTGGGTCAGGTTCAGCTCTTCGGCGGCCCGGGTGAAGCTCAAATGCCGGGTGACAGCCTCGAAACACTGCAGCGCGGTGATCGATGGCAGGTAGCGTTTGTTCAGCATGGGCGATCCTTTCTTCTTGTCTCTTTATTGCCAGCAATGCACAGCATGAATAAACGGAATGATATCTCTCTTAAAGGTCGTTTGTTGAGTAACCTCCGGAAAGCTAAAACTACAGGCCTGATCAGCCGTGATCGTGCGGCTGCACACGTTCTGTCTTTTGTTTGAGGAGTGACCCATGGTTGCCGCATTGCTTGATCGTCTTGGTGTAAACCCGGCCCTGTACCAGAACGGCAAAGTACCGGTGCATTCACCGATCGATGGCAGCCAGATTGCTGCCGTCAACTGGGAAGGGGCTGCTGAAGTCGAGCAGCACATCAGTCGTGCAGATCATGCGTTCGAATTGTGGCGCAAGGTGCCGGCACCGCGCCGGGGCGAACTGGTGCGCCAACTGGGCGACATCCTTCGCGAATACAAGGCCGACCTCGGCGAGCTGGTGTCGTGGGAAGCGGGCAAGATCACCCAGGAAGGCCTGGGTGAAGTTCAGGAAATGATCGATATTTGCGACTTCGCCGTCGGTTTGTCCCGCCAGCTGTACGGTTTGACCATCGCCTCCGAGCGCCCGGGCCACCACATGCGTGAGACCTGGCATCCGCTGGGCGTGGTCGGGGTGATCAGCGCGTTCAACTTCCCGGTTGCCGTCTGGGCCTGGAACACCACCCTGGCACTGGTGTGCGGTAACCCGGTGATCTGGAAGCCGTCCGAGAAAACTCCGCTGACTGCCCTGGCATGCCAGGCGCTGTTTGATCGGGTGCTGAAAAACTTCAGCGACGCACCGCCGCATTTGAGCCAGGTCATCATTGGCGGTCGCGATGCCGGTGAAGCCTTGGTGGATGACCCGCGCGTGGCGTTGGTCAGCGCCACCGGCAGCACCCGCATGGGCCGCGAAGTGGCCCCGAAAATCGCTGCGCGTTTTGCCCGCAGCATCCTTGAGCTGGGCGGCAACAATGCGATGATCCTTGGCCCAAGTGCCGACCTGGACATGGCCGTACGCGCGATCCTGTTCAGTGCTGTCGGCACCGCCGGCCAGCGCTGCACCACCTTGCGCCGCCTGATTGCCCATGAATCGGTCAAAGAAGAGATCGTGACCCGCCTCAAAGCCGCTTACTCAAAAGTGCGCATCGGCAACCCGCTGGAAGGCAATCTGATTGGCCCGCTGATCGACAAGCACAGCTTCGAGAATATGCAGGACGCGCTGGAGCAGGCTTTGAGCGAAGGTGGCCGGGTATTCGGTGGCAAGCGCCAGCTGGAAGACCAATACCCGAACGCCTACTACGTTCAGCCTGCGATCGTCGAGATGCCGGAGCAGAGCGATGTGGTGTGCAGTGAAACCTTCGCACCGATTCTCTACGTGGTCGGTTACAAGGATTTCGAGGAAGCCTTGCGCCTGAACAATGCAGTGCCTCAAGGCCTGTCTTCATGCATCTTCACCACCGATGTGCGCGAAGCCGAGCAATTCATGTCGGCGGTCGGCAGCGACTGTGGCATTGCCAACGTCAACATCGGCCCGAGCGGCGCGGAAATCGGTGGCGCATTTGGTGGCGAGAAAGAGACCGGCGGCGGACGCGAGTCGGGCTCGGATGCATGGCGCGGTTATATGCGTCGACAGACCAATACCGTGAACTATTCGCTGGAGTTGCCGTTGGCTCAGGGGATCACGTTTGACTGATCGGTGATCGCCCTGTAGGAGCGAGCTTGCTCGCGAAAAACGTCAACGTAACGCGTTCATGCAGCAAGCACGCGTAATCGTTGACGTCCATCGCGAGCAAGCTCGCTCCTACAGGTAAAAAGTGTGTTGGTTAGGTTTCTGTTGGAGTCTGGCAATGCCGCTACGCGAAGAATGTCTGTGGGAAAAACTGACGCCGCAAAGGCCCGACAATGCTTCGCTCAAAGGCGAGGTCAAGGCCGATGTCTGCGTCATTGGCGCGGGCTTCACCGGGCTGTCGGCGGCGGTGCATCTGCTGGAGCAGGGCAAGACGGTCTGTGTGCTGGAAGCGCATCGGGCCGGGCATGGCGGTTCCGGGCGTAACGTCGGCCTGGTCAACGCCGGGATGTGGATCCCTCCTGACGAAATCGAAGCCGGGTTCGGCCAGGCGGTGGGCAGTCAGCTCAATCGCATGCTCGGTGCCGCGCCGTCCCTGGTGTTCAGCCTGGTCGACAAGTACAACATCGATTGCCAATTGCGCCGCGAAGGCACGCTGCACATGGCGCATAACGCCCGTGGCGAAGCGGATCTGCGCAGTCGTGAAGAACAATGGAAGCGTCGCGGCGCGCCGGTGGAATTGTTGACAGGCCAGGCCTGCGAGCAAGCCACCGGTACCCGCAAAATTGCCGCTGCACTGCTGGATCGGCGTGCCGGTACGATTAACCCGATGGCCTACACCAGTGGCCTGGCCAAGGCAGCCATTGGCCTGGGCGGGCAGTTGTTCGACCACTCAGCGGTGACTCGGCTGGAACGTCAGGGCCAGAAATGGTCGGTGCAGACTGCGCAGGGTTCGGTGTTGGCCGAACAGGTGGTCATCGCTTCCAACGCCTACACCGAGGGCGACTGGACCGAACTGCGACGTAATTTCTTCCCCGGTTATTACTACCAGGTGGCGTCAGTGCCGCTGACTGAAGATGCTGCGCAACAGATCCTGCCCGGTGGCCAGGGGTCCTGGGATACCCGGCAGGTGCTCAGCAGTATTCGTCGCGACAAGGACGGGCGTCTGCTGCTCGGTAGCCTTGGCAACGGCAATCAAAAGCCGGTGTGGTTTCTCAAGGCGTGGGCGGATCGGGTACAGCAGCATTACTTCCCCTATCTCAAGCCGGTGGAGTGGGAGTGCACCTGGACCGGCTGCATCGCTTTCACCCCGGACCACCTGATGCGCCTGTTCGAGCCAGCGCCCGGAATAGTGGCAGTCACCGGTTACAACGGGCGCGGGGTCACCACAGGGACAGTGGTCGGCAAAGCGTTTGCCGATTATCTCTGTAATGGAAATCCTCAGGCTTTGCCGATTCCGTTTGCACCCATGCAACCCCTGACAGGTGTGGGCATACGCAGTTGCCTCTACGAAGCGGGCTTCTCCCTGTATCACGCAGGCCAGTGCCTGCGCATCGTTATTTGATTGTTGAAAGATGTTACTGAAAAGCGGCGCTTTTTCGAGCAGCGACTAGCCTGTAATGGTGCGGGTTGTAGCAGTCCCGCACCAGCGGTGTGCACTTCGGTGACGCACGATGTTACAGGCTGGTTGCACGTCGTTTGGAGTCGCGGTTGCAATGATGGCGCAGGCGGGTTGCGCCTTCGGGAATTAATGGTTTTACCTTCTGCGGTTTAGACGGTTGCACGCCCAATGAAGACGGGTTCAAAACAGTCGGAATAACAATAACTCAGCGACTTTTTCAAGAATAAAAAACCGATGGCACGGCCCTTGCTCTGAGCATTCAGTGAAGTCGCAGTGCCAACTAAAAAAAACCTTGGAGCACCACCTCATGTCCCAGACGTTTTACAAGAAAGGCTTTCTGGCCCTCGCAGTGGCAGCTGCGTTGGGTGTTTCTGCGTTTGCACAAGCTGATGTGAAAATCGGTGTGGCGGGTCCCATGACTGGCGCCAACGCGGCATTTGGCGAGCAGTACATGAAGGGTGCACAGGCTGCGGCCGATGCGGTCAACGCAGCAGGCGGCGTCAACGGGGAAAAAATCGTACTGGTGAAGGGCGATGACGCCTGCGAACCGAAACAGGCTGTGACGGTCGCCAAGGACCTGACCAACCAGAAAGTGGCAGGCGTGGTCGGCCATTTCTGCTCCTCGTCGACAATCCCGGCCTCCGAGATCTACGACGAAGCGGGCATCATTGCCATCACCCCGGGTTCCACCAACCCACAGGTGACCGAGCGCGGCTTGAGCGCCATGTTCCGTATGTGCGGGCGTGACGACCAGCAGGGCATCGTCGCTGGCGATTATATTGTCGACGTGCTCAAGGGCAAAAAAGTGGTCGTGCTGCACGACAAGGACACCTACGGCCAGGGCCTGGCTGATGCTACCAAGGCTCAACTGGTCAAGCGCGGCGTTACGCCAGTGCTGTATGAAGGCCTGACCCGCGGCGAAAAAGACTTCAGCACCATTGTTACCAAAATCCGCGGCGCTGGCGCCGATGTCGTCTACTTCGGTGGCCTGCACCCTGAAGCCGGTCCTCTGGTTCGCCAGCTGCGTGAGCAAGGCCTGAAAGACGTCAAGTTCATGTCCGATGACGGCATCGTGACCGACGAACTGGTGACCACCGCTGGCGGCCCGCAATTCGTTGATGGCGTGCTGATGACTTTCGGCGCTGACCCGCGCCTGCTGCCAGACAGCAAGGCTGTCGTGGATGCGTTCCGCAAAGCCGGCACCGAGCCTGAAGGCTACACCCTGTACGCCTACGCTTCGGTTCAGACCCTGGCGGCAGCGTTCAACGGCGCCAAGTCCAACAGTGGCGAAAAAGCGGCTGAGTGGCTGAAGAAGAACCCGGTCAAGACTGTCATGGGTGAAAAGACCTGGGACAGCAAGGGCGACCTGAAAGTCTCCGACTACGTGGTTTACCAGTGGGACAAGGATGGCAAATACCACCAGCTGGAAAAACAGAAGTAAGGGCTGACTCGATCGGCTGAATCCACATCTCCCTTGTGGGAGCGGGCTTGCCCGCGATGACGGACTGACAGGAGACAATTTGTCGAATGTCCTACCGCTATCGCTGGCAAACCAGCTCCCACAGGGGACGGTGTGGAACGGGTTGATCCTGACTGACATTGCTCCGACGTATATCTGTATTTTCCTTAGAAGAACCGCGCGCCGACGGTGTGCAGGTTCTCACTGCGTGAGATTGCGTTATGGATGGTATTTTCCTGCAGCAACTGGTCAACGGCCTGACCCTCGGGTCGGTCTATGGCCTGATCGCCATCGGCTACACAATGGTCTATGGCATCATCGGCATGATCAACTTCGCCCATGGCGAGGTTTACATGATTTCCGCTTACCTCGCGGCGATCAGTCTGGCTCTGCTGGCATACTTCGGTATTGAATCCTTCCCGCTGCTGATGCTCGGCACGCTGATCTTCACCATCATCGTCACGGCGGTGTATGGCTGGGTCATCGAGCGCGTCGCCTATAAACCCCTGCGTAACTCCACCCGCCTGGCACCGCTGATCAGCGCCATCGGCATCTCCCTGATCCTGCAAAACTATGCACAGATCGCCCAGGGCGCCAAGCAACAAGGCGTACCCACCCTGCTGACTGGAGCCTGGCGTGTCGAGGTCGGCACCGGTTTTGTGCAACTGACCTACACCAAGGTGTTCATTCTGGTCGCAGCATTTGCCGGCATGGCGTTGCTGACCTACATCATCAAGTACACCAAGCTCGGCCGCATGTGCCGCGCGACCCAGCAAGACCGCAAGATGGCCTCGATCCTGGGGATCAACACCGACCGGGTGATTTCCTACGTGTTCATCATCGGTGCAGCCATGGCGGCCCTGGCCGGCGTGCTGATCACCATGAACTACGGCACTTTCGACTTCTATGCCGGCTTCATCATCGGGATCAAGGCGTTTACCGCTGCGGTACTCGGCGGGATTGGCTCGCTACCGGGAGCGATGCTCGGCGGGATCATTCTCGGGATCTCCGAGTCGCTGTTCTCCGGCCTGGTCAACTCGGACTACAAAGACGTCTTCAGCTTCTCGCTGCTCGTTCTCGTTCTGGTCTTTCGGCCCCAAGGCCTGCTCGGCCGTCCTCTTGTGTCGAAGGTGTAAGCGATGTCTTCAACCACTAAAAAAACCATTGATCTCAAAAGAAGCCTGGTTGACGCGATTCTTGCCGGTCTGGTTGCCCTGATTGTGTTTGGCCCGATTGTCGGCGTGGTCCTTGACGGGTACGGCTTCAATCTGGAAACGACGCGGGTGGCCTGGATCGTCGCTATCGTCATGGCAGGGCGCTTTGCCCTGAGCCTGTTCCTGCAGACGCCCAAAGGCCTGAAAATCCTTGAAGGTTTTGAAAGCACCGGCTCCGGCGTGCACGTGCTGCCACCGGATTACAAGTCACGGTTGCGCTGGATAATCCCGCTGTTGATTGTCATCGCCGTAGTCTTCCCGTTTTTCTCCAACTCCTACCTGCTGGGCGTGGTCATCCTCGGACTGATCTACGTGCTGCTCGGCCTCGGCTTGAACATCGTGGTCGGTCTGGCCGGCCTGCTCGACCTGGGCTACGTGGCGTTCTACGCCATTGGCGCCTACGGCCTGGCACTCGGCTACCAATACCTGGGCCTGGGCTTCTGGACGGTACTGCCGCTGGCGGCGATCATGGCGGGCCTGGCCGGTTGCATCCTCGGTTTCCCGGTATTGCGCCTGCACGGTGACTACCTGGCGATCGTGACCCTGGGTTTTGGTGAAATCATCCGGCTGGTCCTCAACAACTGGCTGTCGTTGACCGGTGGCCCGAATGGCATGGCTGCACCTCTGCCGACGTTCTTCGGCCTGGAGTTCGGCAAGCGCGCAAAAGATGGCGGGGTGCCTTTCCACGAGTTCTTCGGCATCGCCTACAACCCGGACGTGAAGTACTACTTCATTTATGCGGTGTTGTTCCTGGTGGTTCTGGCCGTGCTGTACATCAAGCATCGGCTGGTCAAGATGCCTGTCGGCCGTGCCTGGGAAGCCTTGCGCGAAGATGAAATCGCCTGCCGGTCCATGGGCCTGAACCACGTACTGGTCAAGCTCTCGGCGTTCACCATCGGTGCGTCGACTGCGGGGCTTGCCGGGGTGTTCTTCGCCACTTATCAAGGCTTCGTCAACCCGACCTCGTTCACCTTCTTCGAATCGGCGCTGATCCTGGCCATCGTGGTCCTGGGTGGAATGGGCTCGACCATCGGCGTGGTGATTGCAGCCTTCGTGCTGACCGTTGCGCCGGAGCTGCTGCGTGGGTTCGCAGAGTACCGGGTGCTGCTGTTCGGCATCCTGATGGTGTTGATGATGATCTGGCGACCGCGCGGCCTGATACGGATCAGCCGTACCGGTGTGACCCCGCGTAAAGGAGTAGCGCCATGAGCGAAGTCGTCCTCTCGGTCGAAAAACTGATGATGCACTTTGGCGGCATCAAGGCGTTGAGCGATGTCAGCCTCAAAGTGCACCGCAACTCGATCTTCGCCCTGATCGGCCCCAACGGCGCAGGCAAGACGACGGTGTTCAACTGCCTTACCGGCTTCTACAAGGCGTCTGGCGGCAAAATCGAGCTCAATGTGCGGGGTGAGCGCACCAACGTCATCCAGCTGCTTGGGGAATCCTTCAAACCGACCGATTTCGTGTCGCCAAAATCTTTCCTCAGCCGCATGTACTACAAGATGTTCGGCGGCACCCACCTGGTAAACCGTGCCGGCCTGGCGCGCACTTTCCAGAACATTCGCCTGTTCAAGGAAATGTCGGTGCTGGAAAACCTCCTGGTGGCCCAGCACATGTGGGTCAACCGCAATATGCTGGCCGGCATCCTGAACACCAAGGGTTACCGCAAGGCGGAAAGTGATGCCCTGGACCATGCGTTCTACTGGTTGGAGGTCGTGGACCTGGTGGATTGCGCCAACCGCCTGGCCGGCGAGTTGTCCTATGGCCAGCAACGCCGTCTGGAAATTGCCCGGGCCATGTGCACGCGGCCGCAGATCATCTGCCTCGACGAACCGGCCGCCGGCCTCAACCCTCAGGAAACCGAAGCGCTGAGCGCGATGATCCGGCTGCTGCGCGACGAGCATGATCTGACCGTGGTGCTGATCGAACACGACATGGGCATGGTAATGAGCATTTCCGACCACATTGTGGTGCTGGACCACGGCATCGTCATTGCCGAAGGCGGACCGGAAGCGATTCGCAACGATCCGAAAGTGATTGCGGCCTACCTGGGCGCCGATGAAGAGGAGTTGGTATGACTCAACCGATCCTCGAGCTAAAGGAGCTGGACGTGTTCTACGGGCCGATCCAGGCCCTGAAAAAAGTCTCGCTGCACATCAACGAAGGTGAAACCGTCAGCCTTATCGGCTCCAACGGTGCCGGCAAGTCGACCCTGCTGATGTCAATCTTCGGCCAGCCCCGTGCGGCTGACGGGCAAATCATCTACCAGGGCGTCGACATCACCCATAAGTCGTCCCACTACATTGCGTCCCACGGCATTGCGCAGTCGCCGGAAGGCCGGCGGGTGTTCCCCGACATGACCGTCGAGGAAAACCTGCTGATGGGCACCATCCCGATTGGCGACAAGTACGCCAAAGAAGACATGCAGCGCATGTTCGAGCTGTTTCCGCGGCTCGAAGAGCGGCGTACCCAGCGGGCCATGACCATGTCCGGCGGCGAGCAGCAAATGCTCGCCATCGCCCGGGCGTTGATGAGCCGGCCGAAGTTGCTGCTGCTGGATGAGCCGAGCCTGGGCCTGGCGCCGATTGTGGTGAAGCAGATCTTCTCGACCTTGCGAGAGTTGGCGAGTACCGGCATGACCATTTTCCTGGTCGAGCAGAACGCCAACCACGCGCTCAAGCTGTCGGACCGGGCCTATGTGATGGTCAACGGCGAGATCCGCCTCACGGGCACAGGCAAGGAATTGCTGGTGAATGAGGAGGTGCGTAACGCTTATCTGGGCGGGCATTGATTCGTTGCCGAGATATCAACAGCCCCGACGAGCGATCGTCGGGGCTTTTTTTATCTGCACTGCCGCCGGACCCTGTGGGAGCGAGCCTGCTCGCGATAGGGAAATGTCAGTCGAAAAATGTCCCGCAGGATGACCGCTATCGCGAGCAGGCTCGCTCGCGCAGGTGCAGGGTGCGCGGTATTTCGAAATTGTGGAAAACAATATTCACGAGCTCTTAAACCGCGACATAAAGCCGCTGCAAATAGTTGTTTTGTCACGCTTTTGACTTGTCCCCGTTTGCTGTGGAACTGGCTGTGAATAACGTGGGAGTAGCTGGCTGAGAGCCACGGTAATCAAGGCTTGTAGCAATGTGGTTGTTTTTTGATCAGGCTTTTTTGGCGGTGGGTTGGCCGGCTTTGTCAACTATTTTGTTGGACGTTTAATGGCTCTGAATCCAAGCCGGTCATCCTGTGGATAAGTCTGTGGTTAAACTCTGGAAAGACTCGGCTGAGGGCCGTAGTTACTGGCTTGGAGCCATCGTCTGATACGCAGCTGGATCGTGCAAAATGCCATGGGCTACAACGCCCGTGGTCGAGGGTCAAGCTAAAAAACTTGTGATCTGCCCGCAAAGCCTTGTACACAGCGGCTTGCGGCTTTTTGACTTGCCCCCGTTAACTGTGGACCTGCCTGTGGATAACGTGCGCGTACATGGCTGCAAGCCAGGCGGGCCATGGCTTGGCGCTGGGTGGTCGTTTTTTGTACAGTTGCTCGATGTTGCCGGTGCCTGCTAGGCAGGGCATGCTGCCGGCTGATTATCTATTCCAATGGCTGTTAGTGAGCCGAAGCTAGGAGAACACGATGTCCGACACCCTGTTTATCACCGGTGCTACTTCCGGTTTTGGTGAAGCCTGTGCCCGTCGTTTTGCCGAGGCGGGCTGGAAACTGGTGCTGACCGGCCGTCGTGAGGAACGCCTCAACGCCCTATGTGCCGAATTGTCCAAGCAGACCGAGGTACACGGGTTGGTGCTGGATGTGCGGGATCGCCAGGCCATGGAGGATGCGATTGCCAACCTGCCTCCGTCTTTCGCCAAATTGCGCGGCCTGATCAACAATGCAGGCCTGGCTTTAGGGGTCGATCCTGCGCCCAAGTGTGATCTCGATGACTGGGACACCATGGTCGACACCAACGTCAAAGGCCTGATGTACAGCACCCGTCTGCTGCTACCGCGCCTGATCGCCCACGGTCGTGGTGCTGGCATCATCAACGTGGGTTCCGTTGCCGGTAACTACCCGTATCCGGGCAGCCACGTGTATGGCGCGACCAAGGCCTTCGTCAAACAGTTCTCGCTGAACCTGCGCTGCGACCTCCAAGGCACTGGCGTGCGCGTGAGCAACATTGAGCCGGGCATGTGCGAAAGCGAGTTTTCGCTGGTGCGTTTCGCGGGTGACCAGGAGCGCTACAACGCGACTTACGCCGGCGCCGAGGCGATTCAACCGCAGGACATCGCCGATACTATTTTCTGGGTGCTGAATGCGCCGGCGCACATCAACATCAATAGTCTTGAGCTGATGCCGGTGAGCCAGACCTGGGCTGGGTTCGCCATTCATCGTGATGGCGGCAAGGCTTGATGCTGGAGTGATGGCCATCGCGAGCAAGCTTTGCTCCGACAGGAGAAAGCCTGCTCGCAGTGAAGGCTGTCACCTGTCGGAGCAAAGCTTGCTCGCGATGACGGCTGCCGGGTTAGCCCAGATACTCCGCCAGCCCGCGATAACAGGTCGCCAGGTGATAGGGCGTGGTTGAAGGCATATCCTTGCGGCTCACCTGGCCCTGTTCATCACGGCACTCATGCCAGCCTCCGGCATGCAGGAAGTTCTGCTGCAAGGCCAGGAGTTGACGCAGCACTGCGGCTTCGGCGTCTGGCCGCAAGGTCAGCGCGCGCAGGTATTCCGCCTGGGCCCAGATGCGCTGGGTGGCGTCCCTGGCCTGGCCGTTCAGCTCGAGCATGGCCTTGACGGCGCCTGAGTGTGGATCCACCCCCGATTGTTCGGTGAAGGCGAACGCCCGCTCCAGTGAGGCGTGCAGCTGCGAGCCGCGCAGCAGCGGTGACGATTCGAGCAGGAAGTACCATTCAAACTGGTGCCCCGGTTCATACCAGTTATCCACAGCGCCCAGCGGCTTTTCCATCAGTACGCCTTGCTGCGGATCGATGAAGCGTTGCTGCATGGCTGTGCATAACGTCACCAGCATGCTTTGCACAGCGTCGTCCTGGCGTGCCGCCAGCGTCGCCAGTAAGGCTTCTGCCAGGTGCATCAGGGGGTTCTGCAAGGGCCCGGTTTGCAGCGATGACCAGTCGCGCTCCAGACACGCCTCGTACAGGCCGTCGCCTGTTGCGAAGCGCTGCGCAATCACCTCCAGCGCGGTATCGAGCACGTGCCCGACTGAAGGCTCGCGCACCTTGTCCCAGTAGTGTGCACAGGCGAACAGGATGAACGCGTGGGTGTAGAGGTCCTTGCGCGGGTCCAGTGGCGCGCCCAGCGCGTCGATGCTGTAGAACCAGCCACCGTGTTCGGCGTCGTGGAAGTGTCGTTGCAGAGAACTGAACAGCTGCGCGCTGCGTTCTTCGGCGGCGGGCACCTGGCCGATCAGGCTGGAAAACACATACAGCTGCCGCGCGCACGCCATGGCTCGATAACGCTGGGGCGGCAGTGGCGAGTGTTCGGCATCCAGTGCCTCGTAGGGCAGGTCCAGTTCAGCGTTCCAGCCGGGGCCTTGCCACAGTGGCACGATCACGTTCTGGAAATGCTGCTGCACCGAGGCGAACAGGGCGGTCAATTCTGGCTGGGAGGCGGAGCGGGAAACAGGCTGCATTGGCTGGCGTCGTCACGGCAGGGGCGATTGCGCGACATGTTAGCAGGCCTGAGAGACACGGTGTCTGTCAGGCCGCCATCGCGGGCAAGCCCGGCTCCCACAGGACCAAGGCCGGAATCCGGTCAGGGGTATTCACACCCCCTAGGGGATCCGGGCCGGTACCCCATTGTCTGTCTCCACCGAACCCTGTGGGAGCCGAGCTTGCTCGCGATGAGGCCTGCCCAGGCCATACAGAACTCAGCCCGCCAGCAACCAGGCCCCGGTCACCGCCGAGGCCGCACCTGCCAGCCTGACCAGTGGCGCCGCTGCCTGCGGCAACACTCGAACCACCGCATAACCTGCGGCATGCAATGCCGCCGTCGCCAGGACAAATCCGGCCGCGTAGGCCCATGGGCTGGACATGTCAGGCAGTTCCAGGCCATGGGCCACGCCATGAAACAGTGCAAACAAAGCCGTTGCCCCGACCGCCATGGCCAAAGGTGGGCGTACCGCCAAAGCCACTGCCAGACCCAAGGCCAGCACCGACGCCGCGATCCCGCTTTCCAGCGCAGGCATACTCAGACCTTCAAAGCCCAATATCCCGCCAAGCAACATGGTGCCGACGAAGGTGCAAGGCAGTGCCCAGCGTGCGGCGCCTTGCTGCTGCGCCGCCCACAACCCCACGGCAACCATCGCCAGCAAGTGATCAAGGCCACCGATCGGGTGGCTGATACCCGCGATCCATCCATTGTCGCCATGGCCCGGGTGGGCAAAGGCGACAGCCGGTGCCAGCAGCAGCGCGATCGCGCCGAGAATGCGTTTGAGTGTCATGTAAAGCTTCCTTGTTGAAAATGTGAAAGGGTCAGGCGGCGGTCAGCAGGCCCTGACGCTCGATGAACGCGATGATTTCGTCCAGGCCCTGGCCGGTTTTCTGGTTGCTGAAGACGAACGGCTTGCCGTTACGCATGCGTGTGGTATCGCTGTCCATCAACGTCAAGGACGCGCCTACCAATGGCGCGAGATCGATCTTGTTGATCACCAGCAAGTCGGATTTACAGATCCCCGGCCCGCCCTTGCGTGGCAGCTTGTCGCCGGCCGATACGTCGATCACGTAGATGGTCAGGTCGGACAGCTCCGGGCTGAAGGTCGCCGAAAGGTTGTCGCCGCCGGACTCCACCAGGATCAGATCCAGCCCCGGGAAACGCCGGTTCAACTGATCCACCGCCTCAAGATTGATCGAAGCGTCCTCGCGGATTGCGGTGTGCGGGCAGCCGCCGGTTTCCACGCCAATGATGCGTTCCGGGGCCAAGGCTTCGTTGCGCACCAGGAAATCGGCATCTTCGCGGGTATAGATATCGTTGGTTACCACTGCGAGGTTGTAGCGATCACGCAGGGCCAGGCACAGGGCCAGGGTCAGGGCCGTTTTGCCGGAGCCGACCGGGCCGCCAATGCCTACGCGCAAGGGTTGTGTATTCATGTGATTCTCCTAGGAACGGAATAGACGGCTGTACTGGCGCTCGTGGGCCATACACGCCAGGGACAGGCCGAAAGCGGCACTGCCAAAGTGTTCGGGGGTGATTCGGGTTGCGTGTTGCTGCGCTTCTTGCAGCAACGGCAGCAGCTGGCTGGTCAGGCGTTGCGCGGCTTGCTGGCCGAGCGGCAGGGTTTTCATCAACACCGCCAACTGGTTTTCCAGCCAGCTCCAGAGCCAGGCGGCCAAAGCGTCCTGCGGGCTGATTTGCCAGGCGCGAGCGGCCAGGGCCCAGCCGAGGGCCAGGTGGGGTTCCGGGCGCTGTGCAAGAAAGGCCCGTGCCGGTGAATCAAGCTCGGGCAAGCCAGTGAGCAACTGCTGCAGGGAATAACCCATCTGCCGACTTTCCTGATGCAGCTCGCGGGTTTCGCGGCTGGCGCGATGTTCTTCGCAGCGTTGCAGCAACTCGCTCCAGTTGTCGGCGGCGGCCGCCTCGCAATGAGCCAGTAGCAGCGGCGCTTCAAAACGAGCCAGGTTGAGCAGCAACTGGTCGCTGATCCATTGGCGGGCGGTGTCCGGGTCATTGACCCGGCCATTGTCCACCGCCATTTCCAGGCCTTGGGAATAGCTGTAGCCGCCAATCGGCAATTGCGGACTGGCCAGGCGCAGCAGCGCCCAGGCCGGATTCATAAACGCACGCCGAACTGGTGCAGTTTCGGCGGGTAGTTGAAATCTTCATCGCCGTGGCGCGAGTGGTGATGGCCGCCGCCGTAAGCGCCGTGTTCCGGCTGGAACGGCGCTTCGATGTTTTCGACCTTGGCATCCAGCTGTTCAAGCATGGCCTTGAGCACGTAATCGTCGAGTAGGCGCAGCCAACCGTCGCCGACTTGCAGGGCAACGTGGCGATTGCCGAGGTGATAGGCCGCACGGGTCAGTTCGAAGGCGTTGGCGCAGGTGACGTGCAGCAGTTGTTCGGGACGGGCGCACACGCGCACGACGCGGCCGTCTTCAGCCTGCAGGCATTCGCCGTCATACAGTGGCGGCTGACCGCGCTCCAGGAACAGCCCGACGTCTTCGCCTTCGGCACTGAAACAGCGCAGGCGGCTTTTACTGCGCGCTTCGAAGTTCAGGTGCAATTCGGCGGCCCAGACGGGTTGAGGGTCGATTCTGCGATGAATCACCAGCATCGAAAAACTTCCAGCAATGAACGATAGTCATGCTAGAGCAAGGGGCTTGCCAGATCGGCGTCGTGTAGGAAATAGCTGTCGGAAGCGTAGGAAATATCCTAATTAGTCGACTGGTTTGCCTGATGTTGGTGCGCCGCATTTTGGTGCTGCACCATCTTGTGGCGGATGGGCGGAATCACTTACTCCGTGCTGCCAAGCCCTTGCCAGTGCTTGAGGCCGATAAAGATGAAACGTAATTGCTGGGTAATCTTTGCCTGCGGCGTCAGGTGATCAGGCAGGGCTTCGGCCGGCGGGTCGATGATGTCCGGCAAAGTGGCGAACACGCTTTTGACGATCAGGTCGGCCATGACATTCAGGCCGGCGAGGTCAAGATGCTGCAGTTTCGGCATCAGCGAAAGATCTAACGCCAGGTCTGAGCTGATGTCTTCACGCAAGCGGCCAATGGCCTGGCGCACCGGTAGCGAACCGCCATACTGCTCGCGCGCCAGAAACAGGAATTGCGAGCGATTGGCTGACACTACGTCGAGAAATATGCGCACCGACGCATCGATAATGCCGCCCATGACAAACTCATTGTGGCGCACCAGGCGGATGGTTTCGCGGAAGGTCTGGCCGACTTCGCTGACCAGTACCAGACCCAGTTCGTCCATGTCGGCAAAATGCCGGTAGAAACCGGTGGGCACGATCCCGGCGGTCTTTGCCACTTCGCGCAGGCTCAGGCTGCCGAATCCGCGGCCGCATTCCATCAGGTGGCGGGCAGCGTCCATCAAGGCATTACGGGTTTGTTGTTTCTGTTCGGCGCGGGGCAGCATCGGCAGGGTTATTTCTGGACAGGGACAGCGACGCACTCTAGCAAATCGGCTTTGCCTGCGTCGAACGACTATCGAGGGGTAAGGCGGGGATTTGCTGCTTTCAGAAAGTCAAAAGCCCAATCGACAGACTGGGCTTTTTTTCAGGGCCGCCATGGGCTCAGCTCAAGGCGCTGTTGCGTTCGATGACACGGTCACCACCACCTTCGGCAAGCGTCTGGCCTTGTGGGGTACGATCGGAACCGTCGGCAGCCAGGGTCTGACCTTGTGGAGTGCGATCGGAACCGTCAGCAGCCAGGGTTTGACCTTGTGGAGTGCGATCGGAACCGTCGGCAGCCAGGGTCTGGCCTTGTGGGGTACGATCGGAACCGTCAGCAGCCAGGGTCTGGCCTTGTGGGGTGCGATCGGAACCGTCAGCAGCCAGGGTTTGGCCTTGTGGAGTGCGGTCCGAGCCATCCTGGGTGATCAGGCCTTTTTCTTTCAAGCGATCGTTACCGCCTTCAGCCAGGGTCTGGCCTTGTGGAGTGCGATCCGAACCGTCGGCAGCGATGGTTTGGCTGAATACCGAGCGGCTGTCTTTGACTTGTGGGGTAGCCTGGTCAGCAGCTGGCAGAGCGAAAGCGGTGCTGGCCAGCATGGAAAGGGTAAGGCTAAGCAGTAATTGGCGTTTCATGATGGGTTGCTCCTTGGGGGGGCGATAAAGTGGGTACGAGGTCAATGCTACTCTCGATAAGTCGATATAAAAGTTCATAAACGCAATGGTAATAATCAACGGAATTGATTGTTCTGCGAAATGGCTCTAGACCGGGCGTTTCCGGCGGGTGTTTTCGCACCGAGGTGGGTATTTTCGACTCACGTGTGCCACGTAAAAGTGCGGTGTCGGTAACGCCTTATCGAGGGGGCAGTCTGTCCCGGGCCGATTATTTGAGGATTAATCGGGATTTTGGTTAAACCTGCGGGCCATTTTTCAGTCGTAGATCTCATGACAGGCCGGTTCTGGCCTGCCTTTCAAAACGTGCGTCGCGGTCAGGGCGCTCAGTCGTATCAAGGAGCCCTGTGCAATGACGCGCACTCGAAAAGTAATTGCCTGGACCCTCGCCAGCTTGTCAGTCCTGCTGGCGGTGCTGGTTCTGATCATCGTGTTCTTCGATTGGAACCGGATCAAACCCCCGCTCAATGCCAAGGTGTCCGAGGAGTTGCACCGTCCGTTTGCCATAAACGGCAACCTGGCTGTGGTCTGGCAGCGCGAGCCCGCGGAAGGCGGCTGGCGGGCGTGGGTGCCGTGGCCGCATGTGGTGGCTGAGGACCTGAGCCTGGGCAACCCCGAGTGGTCAAAGCAGCCACAGATGGTCACGCTCAAGCGCGTGGAGTTGCGCATTTCGCCCCTGGCTCTGCTGGCGCAGCGTGTGGTCATCCCGAGAATTGACCTGACCGGGCCCAATGCCGATCTGCAGCGCCTGGCCGACGGTCGTGCGAACTGGACGTTCCAGTTCGATCCCAAGGATCCGGATGCCGAACCATCCAGTTGGGTGGTGGACATTGGCGCCATTGGTTTCGACAAGGGTCACGTTACCCTCGATGACCAGAGCCTTAAAACCCAACTTGATGTGCTGATCGACCCGCTCGGCAAGCCAATCCCGTTCAGCGATATCGTCGGCGAAAAGGCGGCAAAGACCGCGCAGGACAAGGGCGCGGCGCCGCAGGATTACGCATTCGGTATCAAGGTCAAAGGTCAATATCACCAGCAGAAGCTCAACGGCGAAGGCAAGATCGGTGGCTTGCTGGCGCTGCAGGACTCGAACAGACCGTTTCCACTGCAGGCCAAGATCAGTATTGCCGATACCCGGGTGGAACTTGCCGGCACTCTGACCGATCCGCTGAACCTTGGCGCACTGGATCTACGCCTGAAGCTGGCGGGCGCGAGCCTTGGCAACCTGTATCCACTGACGGGCGTCACACTTCCGGACACCCCGCCTTATGCTACGGACGGCCATTTGATCGCCAAGCTGCATGAACCTGGCGGTGCGCTGTTCCGCTACGAAGAATTCAACGGCAAGATCGGCGAAAGCGATATTCACGGCAGCCTGGCCTATCTGGCCGGACAGCCAAGGCCTAAACTCAGCGGCGCACTGGTTTCCAACCAATTGCTGTTTGCCGACCTCGCGCCGCTGATCGGTGCGGATTCCAACGCCAAACAGAAAGCACGTGGTGGCGACAGCAAGCAGCCGACCGACAAGGTGCTGCCGGTCGAGGAATTCAAGACTGAACGCTGGCGCGACATGGACGCGGATGTCGAATTCACCGGCAAGCGCATCGTCCACAGCGAAAAGCTGCCTTTTAACGACCTCTATACCCACCTGGTGCTTACCGACGGAGTGCTCAGCCTGGAGCCCCTGCGTTTCGGCGTGGCGGGCGGCAAGCTGGATGCGCAAATTCGCCTGAACGGCCGTACCGAGCCCCTGGAAGGCCAGGCCAAGTTGACCGCGCGGGGCTTCAAGCTCAAGGAGCTGTTCCCGACCTTCGAACCGATGAAAACCAGTTTCGGCGAGCTTAATGGCGATGCCGACATCACCGGGCGAGGCAATTCGGTCGCCAAACTCCTTGCGACCTCCAACGGCAATCTGAAGATGCTGATCAACGACGGTGCGATCAGTCGTGAGCTGATGGAGCTGGCCGGGTTGAATGTGGGTAACTATATAGTCGGCAAGATCTTTGGCGATAAAGAAGTGAAGATCAACTGCGCGGCTGCCGACTTCGATATCAAGACGGGCCTGGCGACGACGCGCCTGTTTGTATTTGATACCGAGAACGCGATCATCTATATCGATGGCACGGCAAACATGGCGACCGAGCAACTGGACCTGGCGATTACCCCGGAATCCAAGGGCTGGCGCTTGATCTCCCTGCGATCTCCCCTGTACGTGCGGGGCAAGTTCATCAAGCCGGATGCGGGTGTGAAGGCGGTACCACTGTTATTGCGTGGTGCCGGCATGGTGGCCCTGGGTGTGATAGCCGCCCCGGCCGCCGGCTTGCTGGCACTGATTGCACCTAGCGGGGGTGAGCCGAATCAGTGCGCGCCACTGCTTGAGCAGATGAAGGCGGGCAAGGCGCCGAAAACTGTAAAGAACTAGGCTGGTGTGAAGGAAGGGCGAGCCTTATCGTCGCTTGGGGGCGATAAGGCTCGTGGGGTTAGAGGTCCTTCAAAATATCGGCCATGTCATCCGCGTGCTCTTCTTCCTGAGCCAGGATGTCTTCGAAAATACGCCGGGTAGTCGGGTCTTTCTCTCCAATGTATTGAATGATTTCCCTGTAGCTATCTATCGCAATTCGCTCGGCCACCAAGTCTTCATAGACCATCTCTTTCAGTGAGTTGCCAGCGACGTATTGCGCATGAGAATTGCGGGACAGCGTGTCAGGGTTGAATTCCGGTTCACCCCCCAATTGCACAATGCGCTCGGCAAGCCTGTCGGCGTGCTGGCCTTCCTGTTTGGCGTGTTCGAGAAACTCCTCGGCCGCAACGTGGGCTTTCAAGCCGTTGGCCATGAAGTAGTGGCGCTTGTAACGCAACACGCACACCAGTTCAGTGGCCAGCGACTCGTTGAGCAGGCGCAGCACTTCGTCGAGGTCGGCGCTGTAGCTTTCGGTCACCGCACCGTTTTCGACGTTCTGCCGGGCGCGGGCGCGCAGGGTGGTTACATCAGATAAATGCATGTCGCTCATCTCGTTCTCCTGGAGGCTAATCCGGTTGGCGTCACGGCTCTGGGGGACGTGATCGCTACTTAAGGTGTGAGTGATGAGCGCAATGAAAAGTTTTATGGGATTGTCGGCTGTCCGTCCGATACGCTCTGCTGCGACAGCAGGCCCGACAGACGCGCATCGTCCTGTCGCCACGAAAAGGAGGGCGCGCACCGGTGGATGCCGCGTGCGTCCTGCTGCAAAAAGGTCTCGGTCGTCGAGTTGTCATCTGTTGCAGTGATGCTTGGCTGAGGTCTTGCATTGCGCTTGCCCTACCTGTCCCTCACAAGGAAGTCCGCCCATGTCGCAAGGTTCAGCCCCGCGCTATCCATTGGTGCTGGTCCCGGGAATGCTCGGGTTTGTGCGGTTGCTGCTTTATCCCTACTGGTACGGGATCATCTCGGCGTTGCGCCGTGGTGGTGCAACCGTGTTCGCGGTGCAGGTCTCTCCCCTCAATTCCAGCGAAGTTCGTGGTGAACAGTTGCTGGCCCGAATTGACGAGATTCTGCGGGAAACAGGGGCAGAGAAGGTCAACCTGATCGGCCACAGCCAGGGCTCGCTGACCGCGCGCTATGCCGCTGCCATGCGTCCCGACCGGGTGGCGTCGGTGACTTCGGTGGCGGGGCCCAATCATGGCTCTGAACTGGCGGACTACCTGGAAAGGCACTATCCGGCGCAGAGCGCCAAGGGGCGAGTGCTCAGCGTGTTGCTGCGGTTGATTGGTGCCTTGATGAGCCTGCTTGAAACGGGCTATCGCGGGCCGAAGTTGCCGGTCGATATCCCGGCTTCCCACCAGTCGCTGACCACGGAGGGGGTGGCGCTGTTCAATCAACGGTATCCCCAGGGCTTGCCGCTGACTTGGGGTGGCCAGGGCCCGGAACTGGTGGATGGCGTGCGGTACTACTCGTGGTCGGGCACCCTGCAACCGGGCAAGACCGATCGTGGGCGCAATCTGATTGACGGGACCAATCGCAGCTGCCGGTTATTCGCCAGGACCTTCGTCCGTGAAGCCGGGCATTGCGACGGCATGGTCGGACGCTACAGCTCTCACCTGGGCACGGTGATTGGCGACGACTATCCGCTGGATCACTTTGACATCGTCAATCAGTCGCTGGGACTGGTGGGCAAGGGCGCTGAACCGATCCGCCTGTTCGTCGAACATGCGGCGCGGCTGAAAGCGGCGGGCTTGTAAGATCAAGATCAAAGGATCGTCCGAACGCGGCCCGAGCCTTCGGCAGCTCCTACGGGTTGTACGATCCGTAGGAGCTGCCGAAGGCTGCGATCTTTTTCAATCAGGCAACCCTGAGTCTGCGCCCCAAAACAGTCGTCCACCGCTCCGAAAGAATCACCCCACCCAACGTTAAAACCCCACCCACCAAGTGATACAGCGCCAACTGCTCATGCAGCACCACGGCGGCAATCAATGCAGTAATCAACGGCAGCAAATTGAAAAACAAGGTGGTCCGGCTCGGCCCCAGGCGTACTACGGCCTGCATCCAGGCCAAAGGGGCCAGCATCGAAGCCAGCAGGCAGGCGTACAGCACCAGCGGGATATTCTGCAGCGTCGGGCCGATCTTCGGCGAGGCAATGAACAGCGGAAACAGCACGACTATCGCCACCAGCACCTGCAAATACAGCAACACCAGCGGCGGCAAGCGCAGTTGCCACTTCTTCAGCAGCGTGCTGTAGATCGCGTAAGCCAGGGTGGCCACCAGCATCATTGCATCACCCAGGTTCACTCCATGCTCCAGCAACACCCCGAGACTGCCGGAGGACACCACGACCAATACGCCGGCAAACGACAGCACGGCGCCGGCCAGCGCCCCCGCAGTCAGGCGCTGGCCCAGGCTGGCGATCGCCATGGCCAGGGACATCAACGGCATCAACGACAGGATGATTCCCATGTTGGTAGCCGACGTCAGCGTGGCGGCGAAGTACGCCAGGCTCTGATAAACAGCCATGCCCAGCACCCCGAGCACGAAGATTCGCCCCAGGTTCGGACGAATCAGCGGCCAGTGGGCGATGACCGGTTTAAGCATGAATGGAGTGAACAGGACGCCGGCCAGCAGCCAGCGGTAGAAACCGATCTCGGCCGGAAATATCGCCCCTACGGCGAGTTTGTTGATGACGGTATTGCCCGCCCAGATAAAGATCGCGAGCAGGGGGTAAGCGTATTGCATCAGGAACAACCAGAACATTAATGAGGGGGGATTATCCCCGCCTGCGCGGCGCATATCCATGCCGGCGGCCCTGAGGCGCAAAATGGCCGCCATGACGTGAAAGCAGGAAGGTGTAACAGGTGTTGTCTACACTCCAGCACAAGGCCGCGTTTCTCCCTGCGGCGACCAGGAGAGAACTCCATGAAGATGTTGCGTGCCCCCTTGTTGATGATCGGCTTGCTGCTCTGCTCCCAGGGTTTCGCGGCCACGGCCCAACAGAACAAAATGACCACTTGCAACGCCGACGCTACGGCCAAGAGCTTGAAAGGGGATGAGCGCAAGGCCTTCATGAGCACCTGCCTGAAGGCGGCGCCGGCGGCCAACGATGACGGCAAGGCGCTGACCCCGCAGCAGGAAAAGATGAAAACCTGCAACGCCACGGCGGCTACCCAGGCGCTCAAAGGCGATGCGCGCAAGGCATTCATGAGCGAGTGCCTGAAGAAAAAATAATGCGCTGGTAGGTGATGGCCTCGTCGCGGGCAGGTCTTGTTCCCGCAGGAGCGCTGCATGTTCGCCGGATCTGCAGGCACTGGAGATCGTAGTCGGAGCCGGCGCAGCGACGTTCGACTGGCCCGCGCCGAGGCCCGCAGGCCCCACACAGCCCCGACAAAAGTCTCCCCCACATTTCCTAGTGCTGGGTTCGGAACGCTGGCAGACTGCCAATCCTTTTTACGCCGTTCGTTTTGAGGCTGTATGCCAACGTTTTCTCAACGCCAAGTCTTGCTGGTCATCAGTTGGGTCATCATCTTTGGTGGCTTGCTGTTGGTGATTCCCCTGCGCCTGCTGCCAAGCCTGCTGGCCGGGTTACTGGTGTTTGAACTGGTCAATATGCTGACCCCGCAGCTGCAGCGGCTGATCGAAGGTCGACGCGCCCGCTGGTTGGCGGTGGCGCTGCTGGGCACGCTGGTGGTCAGTGTGCTGGCGTTGATATTTGCCGGTGCGATCAGCTTCCTGTTGCACGAAGCGGAGAACCCCGGCGCCTCTCTCGACAAGTTCATGGGCGTGGTCGATCGGGCCCGCGGGCAGTTGCCGCCGTTCATCGATGCCTATCTGCCGGCCAGTGCCGCCGAATTCCGCGTGGCAATCGGCGAGTGGATGAGCAAGCACCTGAGCGATCTGCAACTGGTCGGCAAGGATGCGGCGCACATGTTCGTGACGCTGCTGATCGGCATGGTGCTGGGCGCGATCATCGCCCTGCAGCGGGTTCCGGACCTGACCAAACGCAAGCCGCTGGCCGCCGCGCTGTTCGATCGCCTGCACCTGCTGGTGCAGGCATTCCGCAATATCGTCTTCGCGCAGATCAAGATTTCCCTGCTCAACACCTTCTTCACCGGAATCTTCCTGGCGGTGGTGCTGCCGATGTTCGGCATCAAGCTGCCGTTGACCAAGACCCTGATCGTCCTGACCTTCCTGCTGGGCTTGTTGCCGGTGATTGGCAACCTGATGTCCAACACCCTGATCACCATCGTCGGCCTGTCGCTGTCAATCTGGGTGGCAGTGGCAGCGCTGGGTTACCTGATCGTTATCCACAAGCTCGAGTACTTCCTCAACGCCCGCATCGTCGGTGGGCAGATCAGCGCCAAGTCGTGGGAGTTGCTCTTGGCAATGCTGGTGTTCGAGGCCGCATTCGGCCTGCCGGGGGTAGTGGCGGGGCCGATCTACTACGCGTATCTGAAAAGTGAGTTGAAGCAGGTGGGGATGGTTTGACCCGGTAGGGATGTTGCCTGATCTGACGCCATCGCGGGCAAGTCCGCTCCCACAGGTTTCAGGTCAGGCACAAACCTGTGGGAGCGTGGCTTGCCCGCGATGCAGGGGACTCGGTTTTTGATCAGTCCATGCTGCCGTAACGCTTGCTGGCCTCAATCGCCAATCCGCTACCAATGCTGCCAAAGATATTCCCTTCGACGTGCCGGGCATTGGGCAGCATGTCCGAGACGCTGGTGCGCAACGCCGGGATCCCGCTCGAACCCCCGGTAAAGAACACCGTATCCACTTGATCAACCCGCACGTTGGCGTCGTTGAGCATCTGGGTCACGCTGTTGCGCACGCGCTCCAGCAGCGCTTCGATGGCTGATTCGAACAGCGCCCGGGTCAATTCCACGCTCAAACCCGGCTCAATGCGGTCCAGCGGAACATGACGGTGCTCGGCATGGGTCAGCTGGATCTTGGTTTCTTCCACTTCCATGGCCAGCCAGTGCCCGGCGCGCTGGTCGATCAACTTGAACAGGCGATCAATGCCACCGGTGTCCTCGATGTCATAGCGCATGCTGCCCAGGGCCAGGGTGGACTTCTGCGAGTACACCGAGTTGATGGTGTGCCAGGTCGCCAGGTTCATGTGGTGGCTGGTGGGCATGTACGCGCCGCTCTTCATCCGGCTGCCGTAGCCGAACAGCGGCATCAGGCCTTGCAGGCTGAGCTGCTTGTCGAAATCGGTACCGCCGATGTGCACGCCGCCGGTGGCGAGAATGTCATCGTGGCGGTTGTCGTTGTGGCGACGGTCGGGCGACAGGCGCACCAGCGAGAAGTCCGAGGTACCACCGCCGATGTCGACGATCAGCACCAGTTCTTCTTTCTCGATGGTCGACTCGTAGTCGAACGCGGCGGCAATCGGCTCGTACTGGAACGACACATCCTTGAAGCCAATGGCCCGGGCCACGTCGACCAGGGTGTTTTCAGCTTCCTGGTCGGCCATTTCATCGTCATCGACGAAGAACACCGGACGGCCCAGCACCACTTCCTCGAACTCCCGGCCTGCGGCGGTTTCGGCACGCTTTTTCAACTGGCCGATAAACAGCCCGAGCAGGTCCTTGAACGGCATCGCGGTGCCGAGGACGCTGGTGTCGTGCTTGATCAGTTTGGAGCCCAGCAGGCTCTTGAGCGAGCGCATCAGCCGGCCTTCGTAGCCTTCCAGGTACTCGTGCAGGGCCAGCCGGCCGTACACCGGGCGGCGTTCTTCCATATTGAAGAAGACCACCGATGGCAGGGTGATCTTGTCGTCCTCCAGCGCGATCAGCGTTTCCATGCCGGGCCGAATCCAGCCGACGGTGGAGTTGGACGTGCCAAAGTCGATACCACAGGCACGAGCTGGAGATGCGTTTTTCATGTCTTTCGAGTTCCGGTTAAAAAACGGCCGCGCAGTGTATGTCACTGCGGCACAGATTCGAAGGCCGACTATCCGCTAAATCAAAGCGAATAGCGCCTTGAAAGACTATCCTTTGCCCCAAACTTGTCTGCATCGAGCCTGGCGGCGCATGCTGCGGGTGGCAGAACGAATTGATAACGGATGGTGATCCTTAGATGGACTTCAAAGACTATTACAAGATTCTCGGTGTGGAGCCGACAGCGGACGATAAGGCCATCAAGGCGGCCTATCGCAAGCTGGCGCGCAAATACCACCCCGATGTCAGTAAGGAAAAGGACGCCGAGGCCAAATTCAAAGACGCCTCGGAGGCCTATGAAGCGCTGAAAAGCGCCGACAAGCGCGCCGAATATGATGACTTGCGCAAGTACGGCCAGCATGGCCAGCCATTCCAGGGCCCGCCAGGTTGGCAGGGGCGTGGGGGTGGCGGCTTTGGAGGTGGTCAGGACACGGGCGATTTTTCGGACTTCTTCAGTTCGATCTTCGGCAACCGTGGTCCCGGTTTTGGTGGTGCACAGCCGGGCCGCAGTGCCGGGCGTCGAGGGCAAGACGTGGAAATGGAATTACCAGTTTTTCTGGAAGAGACCCTTTCGAACGAATCGAAGAAGGTCAGTTTCCAGGTGCCGCAGTACAACGCTGCCGGCCAGCACGTCAGTAACACCAGCAAGAGCCTGAACGTGAAGATTCCGGCCGGCGTGACCGACGGCGAGCGCATCCGGCTCAAGGGCCAGGGCGCACCGGGTGTGGGTGGCGGCGCCAATGGCGACCTGTACCTGATCATTCGTTTTGCCCCGCACCCCAAGTACGACGTCGAGGGCGAAAACCTGATCATCACGTTGCCCCTGGCCCCGTGGGAGTTGGCGCTGGGCACCGAGGTCGCGGTGCCGACCCTCACCGGCAAGATCAACCTCAAGGTCCCGGCAGGCAGCCAGAACGGCCAGCGCATGCGCGCCAAGGGCCACGGCCTGCTGAACAAGGCCGGCGAACGCGGCTACCTGTTCATCCAGCTCAAGGCCGTGATGCCCAAAGCCGCCAGCGACGAGGTCAAGGCGCTGTGGCAGGAACTGGCAGACAAAGCTGCGTTCAACCCAAGAGAGAACTTCTGAGTCAACAGACGGAGTAGCCCATCATGAGCAACCCCCTGATCGTTCATCTGGACCTGGCCGAATTCTGCGAAGCGACCGACTTGTCGGACGTCTACGTGATCGAAATCGTCGAGCACGGCATCCTCGAACCTCAGGGCTCGGCGCCCAAGGATTGGCGATTCAACGACTTCGAACTGGCCCTGGCCAAACGCGCCGCCAAGCTGCGGCGCGATCTGGAGCTGGAATGGGAAGGGGTGGCCCTGGCGCTGGAGTTGCTGGAGGAGGTGCAGCAGCTTCGGGCGGAAAACCGGATGTTGAAGCAGCGGTTGGGGCGGTTGGTGGTTGAGTAGGTAGCTGGCTTGGGCACAGGGACGCTTGAGGGCATCCCGTTCTGGCGTAACGCTGGCGAGTCCTCAAATGTTGCGGGGCAACACTACCGTGAACAGCGTGCCGTCAGTTTCGTTGGAACTCACCTCGATCGTACCGGAATGGGCTTGCACCACTTCATTGACGATAAAAAGCCCCAAACCAAGGCTGGTGGACGGCTGGCCCAGTTCTTCGTCGGCGCTGCGTACCAGTGGGTCGAAGATGGTGCCGATGGCCTCTTCAGAAATCGGTTTGCCGAAGTTATGCACCGTCAGGCACACCGCGTCGGGTTCGCCGGCCAGGGTGATGGTGACATCCCGTTTGTTCAAGCCGTGTTGCAGGGCGTTGCCGATCAGGTTCTGCAACAGTTGATCAAGCCGTCCGCGATCCCAGTTGCCTTCGGTATTGCCCGAGATGACCAGTTTCGGGTCACATTCCGGGTTGCCGGCGCAGGCTTCGCCAATGGCCGCGTGGGCGGCGTCGGCCAGGTCCATCGGCGCGGGTTCGATCGGCAGGCTCTTGCCCAGGCGGCTACGTACCAGTTCGAGCAGATCGCTGACCATCACGGCCATGTGCCGGGCGCCACGCTTGATGTTGTGGGCGCAGGCCAGAGCGTCGCCCTCAAGCTTGGCCTTGCGCAGTAACAATTCCGTGGACATGCTCACCGCCTGCAAGGGGGCGCGCAGGTCATGGCCAAGTATCGCCAGGAAGATGTCCCTGGAGCGGTCGACCTGTTCGGCATAGGCGGCCGTGGACTCCGCCAGGGCTTCGTCAATGGCTTCGTTGAAACGGATCATGTCCTGGAAGTAGGCGAGGTCCGGTGAGTCCAGGCTGTCGACCCACAGCCGGATCACGCAGGCGCGCAGGTGACGGAATTCGCTGGTCATCTGCACCAGGTCAAAACCCACCGTGTGCCGCAGCTCACCGTGGCTGGCTCCGGCCTCATCCAGGCTTGGGGTTTTCTCGGGACCCTCGCCTTTGGCCTTGGCCATTTGCTCGCTGGCACTTTGTGCGGTGGTCATGTCCCGCGCTGCGGCCAGCAGGATGACTCGGGCATGGTCGCGCAAAGCGACGCTGTCCATGTGCTCGGCAGCGGGGGTGATGGTGCTGGCGAACTGCTCCCATTCATCGACGATACGGTCTACGTGTTGCCTGATGAATTCGGGTAGGCGCATGGCCAGATTCCTGAGGGAGAAGTCTGGCGCATCTTAGCCCCTTTGGCGGGCACTAAAAACTACCATTACGCGGCGCGAGCCTCGATCAGGAAATGTTCTGCGGTCACTGCAGCGGTTGGAGATCCTTTTCACCTTTAAAACGGCCACCTGATCGGCCGTTGCTGCAGGCAGGAACCTGGCATGCCGGATTCCTGCCTGCTCAACGTGGGGTCAGAACAGGAAATAGCGCTGCGCCATCGGCAGCACATCCGCTGGTTCACACCACAGCAACACACCGTCGGCCTTGACTTGATAGGTCTGCGGATCGACGTCGATGGTCGGCAGATAATCATTGTGGATCAGGTCGGTTTTCTGCACCTCACGGCAGCCTTTGACCACGGCGATTTTCTTCTTCAAGCCAAGCGCCTCGGGTAGGCCGGCGTCGTGCGCTGCCTGGCTGATAAAAGTCAGGCTGGTGGCGTGCAGCGAGCCGCCGTAGCTGGCGAACATCGGGCGGTAGTGCACCGGTTGCGGTGTGGGTATCGACGCATTGGCGTCGCCCATCAGGCTGGCCGCGATCGCACCGCCTTTGAGGATCAGCGTCGGCTTGACCCCGAAAAAAGCTGGCCGCCAGAGCACCAGGTCGGCCCATTTACCCACTTCGATCGAGCCCACTTCATGGCTGACGCCGTGAGTGATCGCCGGGTTGATGGTGTACTTGGCGATGTAGCGCTTGGCGCGGAAGTTATCGTTGCCGGGACCATCCCCGGGCAGTGCACCGCGTTGCTTTTTCATTTTGTCGGCGGTCTGCCAGGTTCGGGTGATCACTTCACCGACGCGCCCCATGGCCTGGCTGTCGGAGCTGATCATCGAGAACGCGCCGAGGTCGTGGAGGATGTCTTCGGCGGCAATGGTTTCGCGGCGGATGCGGCTTTCAGCGAAGGCCACGTCTTCGGCGATGCTCGGGTCCAGGTGGTGGCACACCATCAGCATGTCCAGGTGTTCGTCGATGGTATTGCGGGTGAACGGCCGGGTCGGGTTGGTCGAGCTCGGCAACACGTTGGCAAAGCCGCAGGCCTTGATGATGTCGGGTGCGTGACCGCCACCGGCGCCTTCGGTGTGATAGGTGTGGATGGTGCGCCCCTTGAACGCGGCGAGTGTGGTTTCGACGAAGCCCGATTCATTGAGCGTGTCGGTATGGATCGCCACCTGCACGTCGTACTGGTCGGCGACGTTGAGGCAGTTGTCGATGCTCGCCGGCGTGGTGCCCCAGTCTTCATGCAGCTTGAGGCCGATGGCGCCGGCCTTGACCTGTTCGATCAGCGGCTCCGGCAGGCTGGCGTTGCCCTTGCCGGTGAGGCCGATGTTCATCGGGAACGCGTCCGCCGCCTGAAGCATCCGTGCCAGGTGCCACGGCCCGGAGGTGCAGGTGGTGGCGTTGGTGCCGGTGGCCGGGCCTGTGCCACCGCCGATCATGGTGGTAACGCCACTCATCAACGCCTCTTCGATCTGCTGCGGGCAGATGAAGTGGATGTGGGTGTCGATGCCGCCAGCGGTGAGGATCATGCCTTCGCCGGCGATGATTTCGGTGCTGGCGCCGATGGCGATGGTCACGTCGGGTTGCACGTCCGGGTTGCCCGCTTTGCCGATGCCGGCGATGCGTCCATCCTTGAGGCCAACATCGGCTTTGACGATGCCCCAATGGTCGATGATCAGTGCATTGGTAATCACGGTGTCGGCGACTTCAGCGGCCAAGAGCTGGCTCTGGCCCTGCCCGTCGCGGATGACTTTGCCGCCGCCGAACTTCACTTCTTCGCCGTAGGTGGTGAAGTCTTTTTCCACTTCGATCCACAGCTCGGTGTCCGCCAGGCGGACCTTGTCACCGACGGTGGGGCCGAACATGTCGGCGTAGGCTTGTTTGGAAATTTTCATGCGCATGCCTTGGGGTTCAATTGTGTTTTAGGCTCACCTGTGGGAGCAAGGCTTGCCCGCGATGGGGCCACTGCAAGCACCGCATTGCTCAAAGGTCACCCATGATCCGCCCGGCAAACCCGAACACCCGGCGATTTCCCGCCAGGTCGACCAGCTCGACCTCCCGACTCTGCCCCGGTTCGAAACGCACGGCAGTGCCGGCAGGGATGTTCAGGCGCATGCCGCGACTGGCCGCACGGTCGAAGGTGAGCGCGTCGTTGGTTTCAAAAAAATGGTAGTGCGAGCCAACCTGAATCGGCCGGTCGCCGCTGTTGGCCACCTTCAGGCTGATCGTGCGGCGGCCTGCGTTGAGTTCGATGTCGCCGGGCTCGATCTGGTATTCACCGGGAATCATCAATGAGCTCCTTGCAGAATCTTGTAGTAAAGAGCGGTCGGCTTGTACTGGCCGCTCGGGTCGCAGGCGTAGTCGGGGATCTGGCCGGCACGGGTGTAGCCCAGCGCCTTGTAGAAATCTTCGGCCGGTGAGCCGGCCTCGGTATCGAGGTACAACATGCCGCGCTTGTGCTGCAGCGCGGCGGTTTCCAGGGCGGTCATCAACTGTTGCCCCAGGCCACGACGTCGTGCGTGCTCGCGCACCAGCAGTTTTTGCACTTCGGCACGGTTCAGGCCATTGGCTTTCTGGCACAGGGTCAGCTGTACGCTGGCTTGCACCTGTTCGTCCTTGACCACCACCCAGAGCAGTACATTGCCCTTGTTCAGGTTGTCCTGGACTTCGTCGAAATAGGCGCGGGCCTGCACCGCGTCCAGGTTCGCCATGAATCCGACACTGGCGCCATAACCCACTGCATCGAGCAGCAGATCGATCAGTCCCTGGCGATAGTGCGCGAAGCTTTCAACATTGACGCGGCGCAGTTGGGCGGCGTTCATCGGGCATTACTCCTTGCTGGCGATCGGCGGTTGCGCGCCAGGATTGAGCGTCAGTTGCATGAAGGTCAGGTCCAGCCAACGGCCGAACTTGGTGCCGACCTGGGGCATCTGGCCGGTGGTGATAAAACCGGCGCGCTCATGCAGACGAATGGAAGCGGCGTTACCACTTTCGATGGCGGCCACCATGATGTGCTTGTCACAGCCTTTGGCGCGCTCGATCAGCACGGTCATCAGCTGCGGGCCGAGGCCGTTGCCACGCTGGTCGCTGCGCACATACACCGAGTGTTCCACCGTGTGGCGGAAACCGTCGAACGGCCGCCAGTCACCGAATGAAGCGTAGCCCAGTACAGTGTTGTCGCCGTCGACGATGACCAGAATCGGATAACCCTGTGATTGCCGGGCGCTGAACCAGGCCTGGCGGTTTCCCAGGTCGACCGCCTGCTCGTTCCAGATGGCCGTGGTGTTCAGTACGGCATCGTTGTAAATGTCGCGGATCGCAGGCAGGTCGGCGTGGACGGCATCGCGGATGTGGAAGTTCATGACGCGTCCTCAGGCGATGGGTTGGTGAACGGTCACCAGTTTGGTGCCGTCGGGAAACGTAGCCTCCACCTGGATTTCCGGGATCATTTCCGGGATGCCTTCCATCACTTGTTCGCGACTGAGCAGGGTGGTGCCGAAATGCATGAGCTGCGCCACGGTCTGACCGTCACGCGCGCCTTCGAGCAGCGCGGCGGAGATGTAGGCCATGGCTTCCGGGTAATTGAGTTTCACGCCACGTGCCAAACGTCGCTCGGCCACCAGGCCGGCGGTGAAGATCAGCAGCTTGTCTTTTTCGCGTGGGGTCAGGTCCATTGTTGGAATCCATCTTGGGCAGTAAAAAATTCGAACCTGTTCACAGGTAACCTTGTGGAAGCTGGCTTGCCAGCGATGGCGTCGGCACATTCACCCGATCAGGCGCCTGACCGGCCGCCATCGCCGGCAAGCCGGCTCCTCCAGGTTATGTGTTCAGGTGCTCCATATTCTCGGTGACAGCGCTTCGCGGCCGAGCAACGCCGGCCTGAGCAGTCGCCATAAATCAATCATCCAGCTGCGGGCCAACAGGGCTTCGCTGGCCAGGCATCGGGCGACCAGAAGTCCCGGCAACTGGGTTAAATCCCCGCGGACGTCGTTGGGTAGAGACCGGCATTTTTCCAGCAGGTCATTGTCGATCTCACCCGTTACCAGCAGCGTCGCAAACACCGGTCGCCCGTCCAGCCCGACAGGCGAGTCAAGCAAGCCGTCATCCCCGACAATGCGCTGGCGTTCGTGCCAGAGCAACTGGCCGTCGCGACGGATGTCGAGTTGCGCCTGGAAATGCCCCCGGTCAAAGCGCTCGCCGCTGGCCGGCCGTCCCAGTGCCACGACGTCCCAGTAGAACAGCCGCGCATCGCCTTCCAGGTCGATGGACGTGCTGAGCTCTGCCTGCGCGGCGCTGAAAATGATGGTCTCCTGGGGCACCCACTCCAGTGTCGCGCCTGCGCTGACTTTCAATTCGAGTTGCTGATAGGCGGGCCCTGCGGCGCGATACCATTTGGCCGCACCGGGGCTGGTGATTTGCGCCCAGGCATCGCGACCCACGCTGGCGCTGATGTCCAGCCTATCACCGCCGGCAATACCTCCGGGCGGGTGCACGATGATGTGCTGGCACACTTCGGGGCCTTCGGCATACAGGTGTTTTTGCACCCGCAACGGGCCCATGTGGCGGCGCAGTACCGGGCGCGTGCTGTCGCCGAATCTGGCATAGCCCAATTCCAGCTCGGCGTGCCAGCTCGGGGTAAACAGGGCAGGAGAAACAGGTAAGTTCATAAGTACCAATGATCGTCTGGACGCTGCAGGTTAGATGGTTACCAGGCCGCGCACACCTTCGGCTTCCATGTTTTCGCCGCGCCCCTGCTGCACGATCTCGCCGCGGGACATCACCAGGTACTGATCGGCGAGTTCGGCAGCAAAATCGTAGAACTGCTCGACCAGCAAAATCGCCATGTCCCCGCGGGCGGCAAGCTTCTTGATGACCGCGCCGATTTCCTTGATCACCGAAGGCTGGATACCTTCAGTGGGCTCATCAAGGATCAGCAAGCGTGGGCGACTGGCCAATGCGCGACCGATGGCCAGCTGTTGCTGCTGGCCGCCGGACAAATCGCCACCGCGCCGCTGCTTCATTTGCAGCAACACCGGGAACAGTTCGTAAATGAACGCCGGGACTTCCTTCGCTTCGCTGCCGGGAAAGCGTGACAGACCCATCAGCAGATTTTCTTCGACGGTCAGTCGGCCGAAAATTTCCCGACCCTGGGGAACGTAGGCGATTCCGGCGTGCACCCGCTGGTGGGGTTTGAACGTAGTGATCGGTTTCCCTTCCCAGTTGACCGCGCCGTCCTTGGCCGGTAGCAGGCCCATCAGGCATTTGAGCAAGGTGGTCTTGCCCACGCCGTTGCGCCCGAGCAGGCAGGTGACTTCGCCGATTTTCACGTCAAACGTCAGGCCGCGCAGGATGTGGCTACCACCGTAGTACTGGTGCAGCTTGTCGACTTGCAGCATTCCAAATTCTCCTCAAAACCCTTGTAGGAGCGAGCTTGCTCGCGATGATCCCGAGATCGAAGCGTTCATTCAGGCAGCCCGCGTAATCGTTGATCTCCATCGCGAGCACGCTCGCTCCTACGAAGTGCATCAGCGTCCGAGATAAACCTCGATCACCCGCTCGTTTTCCTGCACCTGCGCGAGCGACCCTTCGGCCAGCACGCTACCCTGGTGCAGCACCGTGACGTGGTCGGCAATCGAGCCGACAAAACCCATGTCGTGCTCGACCACCATCAGCGAATGCTTGCCGGCCAGACGCTTGAACAGCTCAGCGGTGAATTCGGTCTCGGCATCGGTCATGCCCGCCACCGGTTCGTCGAGCAGCAGCAGTTGCGGGTCCTGCATCAGCAACATGCCGATTTCCAGGAACTGCTTCTGACCATGGGACAGCAGGCCCGCCGGACGATTGACCGAACTGGTCAGGCGAATGGTGTCCAGCACCTCGCTGATGCGATCCTTCTGTTCACCGCTCAGGCGAGCCCGCAGGCTGGCCCACACCGACTTGTCGGTTTTCTGCGCCAGTTCAAGGTTTTCAAAAACGCTCAATGCTTCGAACACTGTCGGTTTCTGAAACTTGCGACCGATGCCCGCCTGGGCGATCTGCACTTCGCTCATCTGCGTCAGGTCAAGGGTTTCACCGAACCACGCCTTGCCATGGCTGGGGCGGGTCTTGCCGGTGATCACGTCCATCAAGGTGGTCTTGCCTGCACCGTTGGGGCCGATGATGCAGCGCAACTCGCCGACGCCGATGTACAGGTTCAGGTTGTTCAGCGCCCGGAAGCCATCGAAGCTGACGCTGATGTCTTCCAGGGTCAGGATGGTGCCGTGACGGGTGTTCAGGCCGGGCGTCACGCGCTGTCCGAGGCCGATGGCGTCCCGGCTGCTGCCAGCATCCTTGTTCGGTTCCGGTGGGAAGAAAGCGGGTTCGAGCATGAATTGTGCCGTCGGTGTGATTCTCATTGTTCGCCCCTTTTCTTCAGCAAGCCGATCACACCCTTGGGCAGGTACAGCGTCACGACGATGAACAGTGCGCCGAGGAAAAACAGCCAGTACTCGGGGAAGGCCACGGTGAACCAGCTCTTCATGCCATTCACCACGCCGGCGCCCAGCAGCGGCCCGATCAGCGTGCCGCGCCCACCCAGCGCTACCCAGACAGCGGCTTCGATGGAGTTGGTCGGCGACATTTCACTCGGGTTGATGATGCCGACTTGCGGTACATAAAGCGCACCGGCCAGGCCGCACAGCACTGCACTCAGTACCCACACAAACAGCTTGAAGCCGCGTGGGTCGTAGCCGCAGAACATCAGGCGGTTTTCTGCGTCGCGCAGCGCGGTCAGCACCCGGCCAAATTTGCTTTGCGCCAGGCGCCAGCCGATGTACAGGCTGGCCACCAGTAACAGCACCGTGGCAATAAACAGCACTGCGCGGGTACCGGGTTCGGTGATGCCGAAGCCGAGAATGGTGCGGAAGTTGGTGAAGCCGTTGTTGCCTCCGAACCCGGTTTCATTGCGGAAGAACAGCAGCATCCCGGCGAACGTCAGCGCTTGGGTCATGATCGAGAAATACACGCCCTTGATGCGCGAGCGAAAGGCGAAGAAGCCGAACACCAGCGCGAGCAGTCCCGGCGCCAGCACCACCAGGCACATGGCCCAGAGAAAACTGCTGGTGCCGGTCCAGTACCATGGCAACTCGGTCCACGACAGGAACGTCATGAAGGCCGGCAAGCCATCGCCCGAGGCCTGGCGCATCAGGTACATGCCCATCGCATAACCGCCGAGGGCGAAGAACAGGCCGTGGCCCAGGGACAACAGGCCGGCGTAACCCCAGACCAGATCCAGGGCCAGGGCCACGATGGCGTAGCACAGGATCTTGCCCACCAGGGTCAGGGTGTAGGCGGAGACGTGGAACGTGCTGTCCGGTGGCAACAGCGAAAGCAAAGGCAGTGCCAGCAGCAGCACGAGAATCACCGCACCGACGGCGATCGTGACCTTGGGGCCGGCCTTTTGTGTAGCCGTGAGCATCAGGGGCTGGTTCATCAGTCGATCACCCGTCCTTTCAGTGCAAAGAGGCCTTGCGGACGTTTCTGGATAAACAGAATGATCAGCGCGAGGATCAGGATCTTGCCGAGTACTGCTCCGATTTGGGGTTCGAGAATCTTGTTGGCAATGCCCAGGCCGAATGCGGCAAAGACGCTCCCGGCCAGTTGACCTACGCCGCCGAGCACCACCACCAGGAACGAGTCGATGATGTAGCTCTGGCCAAGGTCAGGGCCGACGTTGCCGATCTGGCTCAGGGCCACGCCGCCGAGCCCGGCGATACCGGAGCCGAGCCCGAACGCGAGCATGTCGACGCGACCGGTCGGCACTCCGCAGCAGGCGGCCATGTTGCGATTTTGCGTGACGGCGCGCACGTTCAACCCCAGGCGCGTCTTGTTCAGCAGCAGCCAGGTCAGCACGACCACGAACAGCGCAAACGCGATGATGACGATGCGGTTGTAGGGCAGCACCAGGTTTGGCAGCACCTGAATGCCGCCTGACAACCAGGCCGGGTTGGCCACCTCGACGTTCTGTGCGCCAAACACCAGCCGCACCAACTGGATCAGCATCAGGCTGATGCCCCAGGTGGCGAGCAGGGTTTCCAGTGGGCGCCCATAGAGGTGGCGGATCACTGTGCGCTCCAGTGCCATGCCGATTGCGGCGGTGACAAAAAACGCCACCGGCAGGGCAATCAGCGGGTAGAACTCGATGGCTTGCGGGGCGTAGCGCTGGAACATCAGCTGCACCACATAGGTCGAGTACGCGCCGAGCATCAGCATCTCGCCGTGGGCCATGTTGATCACCCCGAGCAGGCCGAAGGTAATCGCCAGGCCGAGGGCGGCAAGCAGCAGAATCGAGCCCAGGGACATGCCGCTGAACGCCTGGCCGAGGACCTCGCCGATCAGCAGTTTGCGTTTCACTTGGGCCAGGCTGGTTTCGGCGGCGGTACGCACCCCGGCGTCGGCCTCGACGCCCGGTTCCAGCAGGCTTTCAAGGCGGGTGCGGGCCAGCGGGTCGCCGGTTTCCCCGAGCAGGCGCACGGCCGCCAGGCGCACGGCTGGGTCGGTGTCGACCAGCTGCAGATTGGCCAGGGCCAGGCTCAGGGCCGCGTGGACGCTTTCGTCCGGTTCTGCGGCCAGTTGCTGGTCGAGGAATTTCAGTTGCGCCGGTTTGGCGCTTTTCTGCAATTGTTGTGCGGCCGCCAGACGCAGTTTGGCATCGGCGGCGAGCAGTTGGTGACTGGCCAGTGCGGTGTCGATCAGACCCCGCAGGCGGTTGTTCAGGCGCAGGGTTTTCGGCTGGCCGTCGACGGTCAACTGCCCTTGTTGCAAGGCGTTGATCAGCTCGACACGGGCCGGGTCGGGCTGCGCGGCCCAGGCTTCCAGAAGCTTGGCTTGTTGAACCGGATTGGCGGCGACGAAGTCTTCGGCGTCGCCGGCAAAAGTGGCCATCGGCAGCAACAGCGCGATGGCCAGGATCAAGCGATAAAGGGCGGTGGGCATAGAGAGTCGCCTTGCGCGGACATTGTGGGAGCGAGCCTGCTCGCAAATGCGGTGTGTCAGCCACATAGATGTTGAATGTGCCGCCGCCTTCGCGAGCAAGCTCGCTCCCACAGGGATTTGTGTCGGGCCCGAGTGCGGGCCCCGACGTCCAATGGCTTAGTTGCTCTTCACCGCATAGTCCGGCTTCTTGTCGTTACCCGAAATGAACGGGCTCCACGGCTGGGCACGGATCGGGCCTTCGGTCTGCCAGACCACGTTGAACTGACCGTCCGCCTGAATTTCGCCGATCATCACCGGCTTGTGCAGGTGGTGGTTGGTCTTGTCCATGGTCAGCGTGTAGCCGGACGGCGCGGCAAAGGTCTGGCCTGCCAGGGCTTCGCGGACCTTGTCGACGTCGGTGGACTTGGCTTTTTCAGCTGCCTGGGCCCACATGTGGATGCCCACGTAGGTGGCTTCCATAGGATCGTTGGTGACCGCTTTGTCGGCACCCGGCAGGTTGTGTTTCTTCGCATAGGCTTTCCAGTCGGCAACGAATTTCTTGTTCGCCGGGTTCTCCACCGACTCGAAGTAGTTCCAGGCCGCGAGGTTGCCCACCAGCGGTTTGGTGTCGATGCCGCGCAGTTCCTCTTCGCCGACCGAGAACGCTACGACCGGAACGTCGGTAGCCTTCAGGCCCTGGTTGGCCAGCTCTTTGTAGAACGGCACGTTGGAGTCGCCGTTGACGGTGGAGATCACCGCCGTCTTGCCGCCTGCCGAGAATTTCTTGATGTTGGCAACGATGGTTTGGTAGTCGCTGTGGCCGAACGGGGTGTAGACCTCTTCGATGTCTTTGTCCGCCACGCCTTTGGAGTGCAGGAACGATCGCAGGATCTTGTTGGTGGTGCGCGGGTAGACGTAGTCGGTGCCCAGCAGGAAGTAGCGCTTGGCACTGCCGCCTTCCTCGCTCATCAGGTATTCCACCGCAGGGATCGCCTGCTGGTTCGGCGCTGCGCCGGTGTAGAACACGTTCGGCGACATTTCTTCGCCTTCGTATTGCACCGGGTAGAACAGCAGGCCATTGAGCTCCTCGAATACCGGCAACACTGATTTGCGCGACACCGAAGTCCAGCAACCGAAGACCACGGCGACCTTGTCCTGAGTCAGCAACTGGCGGCCCTTCTCGGCGAACAGCGGCCAGTTCGACGCAGGGTCGACCACTACGGGTTCGAGCATCTTGCCGTTCACGCCGCCCTTGGCGTTGATCTCGTCGATGGTCATCAACGCCATGTCTTTGAGCGAAGTTTCGGAGATTGCCATGGTGCCGGACAACGAGTGCAGAATCCCGACCTTGATGGTCTCGGCGGCCTGGATAGTCCAGGTCATGCCCATTGCGGCGATGCTTGCCGTGAGTGTGAAAGCCTTGATCAAGCTACGACGCTTCATTGTGCAATCTCCATGAACGTTAGATATTTTTCTTGGTTGGCAGATGCGGGCTATTGAAGAGTCTTTAGCAAGGGCTGTGCCTGGTCGGCATAAGGCAGGAAAGTGTCGGTTTAGACAGGGTGCGCGCCTGGGCGGCGCACCAGGAAGGGTCGAGGTCGGGGCGTTGGTGCGCCGGGGTGCGCCACAACAGGGCAGGAGCGCCGCCCCTGGCTGTAGGAGCGAGCGCGCCCGCGATGGACGTCAACGATAACGCTGGTTTCTGTCTGACCGCAGCGTCACGACGTTGATCGCAAGCGAGCCCGCTCCTGCAGAGGAAGCCGGATTCAGGAAGTAGAAGCCGATTCAGGCTGCCGGTTGAATCGCGAAAACAGCACACGGTCCAAAACCCAGACCACGACCAACGAGGCCCCCACCAAGGGAAATGCCACCGCCAGTGCGAGCATGATGACCATCGCGGTTTTCCATTTCGGCAGGTCGTGGCGCAGCGGTGGCACGCCGAGCTTGCCTTGCGGGCGACGTTTCCACCAAATCACCACGCCACTGACCGCGCTCAGCAGAATCATCAGGCAGATCAGCAGCACGATAATCTGATTGATGACCCCGAACATCTTGCCTTCATGCAACATCACGCCGACTTCCGTGGCGCGGGCGACATTGCCGTAGTCTTCCCAGCGCACATCGGCGAGCACCTTGCCGGTGTATTGATCGACATGCAGGGTGGCATCGTTGCGCGGGTCGTCGGCGAACACGGCGATTGTGAACACGCCGGTATCGGTGGTGGGCAGGGTGATGCTGTAGCCGGGCTCGACCTTGCGTTGTTCGGCGACGTTTTGCACGTCTTGCAGGCTGATGATCGGTGCGGCCGGGCCGGCAGGTTTATCGCCGTGGTTCATGTGTTCGGCATGATCGCCGGACATCGGCATCGGCGTGTTTTCCATGGCCCATGGGACAGTCTGGCGAGTGGCGGTATTGAGACTGCGCGCCTCGACATCGGACTTGGGCATGTCATTCCACATCGCGTCCGGAAAGACGTTCCAGACCCCCGCGTATTGCTTGCCCCAGAACCCGGTCCAAGTCATGCCGCTGAGCAACATCACCAGCAGAAAGGTCGCGCCCCAGAAACCGGTGACCGCGTGCAGGTCGCGCCACAGCACTCGGCCGCGGCTGCTCAGGCGCGGCCAGAGGATGCCGGCTGCCTGGCCCCGCGGTCACCAGAGGAAGACGCCGGACACCACCAACACGATGCCCCAACCGGCGGCCAGTTCGACCAGGCGATCACCCACCGTGCCGATCATCAGCTCGCCGTGAATCGCCCGGGCCACGGCTTGCAGGTTCATCTTGGCGTCTTGCTCGCCGAGGATGTCGCCGTGATAAGGATCGATGAAGACGTTCAGTTCCTGGTCGGCCTGGGTTACCACAAACTGGGCACTGCGTTCGGCATTGACCGGTGGCAGGTACTGCGTGACCTGACCTTGTGGATAGGCAGTTTTCACCCGTTTGAGCAGGTCGTCGGCCGGCAGGCTGTGATGGCCGGCCGGGACATTCAGCAGGCTGCCGTACATCAACGGATCAAGCTGTGGCTTGAACAGGTAGATGACCCCGGTCAGGGCCAGCATGACCATAAATGGCGCGACGAACAGACCGGCGTAGAAATGCCAGCGCCAGGCCAGGTTGTAGAAATTCACTTTGGGCTGTTTCATGGTGGGTGCTCCGCTTGGCGAATCGATTGTCCCGTAAAAAGATCGCAGCCTCGTTTCACTCGACAGCTCCTACGCCGCTCCTACAGGGTGCATGCGATGCAGGAGCTGGCGTAGCCTGCGATCTTTTGACTTTTCTTGTTAGAAACTCATATCAATCTTGGTCCAGAGCGTTCGCCCCGGTTCCTTGATGGCTTGCGGGTCGTTGGCCGGGTAGCCAAAGCCCGCGTTGCCGGCCAGGTTCAGGTGCTCGGCGTAAGCCTTGCCGAACAGGTTGTCCACACCTGTGCTGACCTTCCAGTGCTGGTTGATCCGGTAGGCGCCATTGAGCGAGAACACCCCGAAACCTGCGGTCTTGTCGAAGTCCTTGCCGACCACGTTGCCCTTGTTGCGGTCGATACGGTCTTGCGCGGCGACCACTCTCCACAGTGCCCCGGCGCTCCAGTTGTCTTCGCTATAAGTCAGGCCGAAACGGGCATCGAGCGGCGGCATTTGCGGCAGTGCGTTGCCGTCGCTGCTGTTCTTGCCCCAGGCATAAGCCAGGGTCGCGTCAGCCTTCCAGTTGTCGGTCAGCTTGTAGGCGGCACCGAGTTCGCCGCCCATGATTCGCGCGTCGATGTTCTGCGCCTGCGAGGTCATTCCCATCATCCCCGGGGTGTAATCGAACAGGATGTAGTCGCGCACCTGGCCGATGTAACCCGAGGCCCAGGCTTCGAGTTCAGCGCTCTTGTACTGCAGGCCGAAATCGAGCTGGGTGGTTTTTTCCGGCTTGATCGAATCAAAGGCGTTGAGCGACCCGCTTGGGCCTGAGTTGGGCGAAAACAGCTCCCAGTAATCCGGGAAGCGCTGGGTGTGGCCCAGGCCTGCATAGAGAGTGGTCGGGCTGTCGGCCAAGTCATGCTCGTAGCGGATGAAGCCGCTGGGCAGGGTGTCGGCGCGGGTGTCGTTGGCGGTCGGGTTGGGGCGGGTCATCATCCCCGAGCCGGTGGTCTGGCGAAAATCCCTGGCCGAGGCGCGATCCAGGCGGGCGCCGCTGATGAGCCGGTCACTGTCCGTGGCGAACCAGGTCAGCTCGCTGAAGACACCGTAGTTATGGAAGTCGGCGTCCTTGGTGAACGGCACGTCCTTGTAGGTATCGATGCCCATGCCGCTCCTCTGGCGGTGTTCATTGGTCTGCGCATCGAGGCCGCTGATCAATTGCACGTCGGCCCAGCGCCAGGTGCCTTTGATACGCGCGCCGAGGGTGCGGCGGTCGACGTTCGAGGCCATGGGGCCGGCCATCATCCCGGTGCCGGAAGGCGTGCGCAGCGTGTAGTTGTCCATCACGTGGTCGGCGTAGTTGTAGTAGATCTGTGCCTCGACCTTGTCCAGCACCTCGCCGATGTTCGATTTTTCGAAGCGCAGGCCCAGGCTTTCGCGCTTGAACTGGGAACCGTCCATGCCGCGTCCGGCGTACCGCGCTTCACCGTCACCCTTGCCGGCGGTCAGCTCCAGCAAGGTGTCGGCATCCGGCGTCCAGCCCACGGCGACGTCGCCGTTCCACTTGTCGTAGCGCGAGGGCACGGTGTCATTGTTGCCGTCACGGTAGTCGTCGGAGTGGGCCGTGTTGCCGATCACTCGCACATAGCCCAACGGTCCTCCGGCAGCAGCGTCCACCACTTTGTCGAAACGACCGTTGGAACCGGCCAGCAGGCTGGCATTTACCCGGGTACCAAGTTCGCCGAAGTTTTCCGGTTCGCGGTCAAAGAGGATGGTCCCGGCGGATGCGCCGGGGCCCCAGAGCACGGTTTGCGGACCCTTGATGACTGTGAGCTTGTCGTAGGTTTCCGGCGAAATGTAGGAGGTGGGTGCGTCCATTCGGCCAGGGCAGGCGCCGAGCATCATGCCGCCATTGGTGAGGATATTCAGGCGTGAACCGAACATGCCGCGCAGCACCGGGTCGCCGTTGGTGCCACCGTTGCGCACCAGGGCGAAGCCGGGGATGGTCTTGAGATAGTCACCGCCATCACTGGCCGGCACCGGTTGGCGCGGATCCTTGGGGTTGGTGACGATGGTCAGCGGTGAACTCTGGGCAATGGCGGTGATGACCGTGGGGCTCAATTCTTCATTGTGCCCGGCGTGTTCATCGGCTTGCGCCAGGGGCACGAGCAAAGCGCCGCAAAGGATCGCGGTGGCGTGTCTGAACCGGACGCTGGTCGGGTTCAGGGCGAAAGAAACCTGGGCGGCGCTCAGGCGTGTGTCTGCAGAAAACATGGACATGAAAATTTCCGTCGAACAGTCGTAAACGGCACGGCTGGCAGCCAAAGCTCGAATCAACTGTGGGAGCAGGCGTGCTCGCGAAGAGGAATGTCAGCCACATGGATGTCATCTGGCACAACGCTTTCGCGAGCAGCCCCGCTCCCACAGGCGCCTTTGCTGTCCTATAGCCGTGTGGGTTTGGGCAGGTGTTTACGCGACGGAAGGGGGCGCGCGGGTGCGGGCGCCGGGGAAGAAGGTTGGCCGGGCATGGCCCAGGCGTGTTGCGGGTGTGGTGAAAGTGCTGGTTTTGGGGGTGTCGAAGGCCGCGAAGGAGTGGCCGCCCGTCAGTGCCGGGCAATTGAACAACAGGCTGCAGTAGCCGCATCGTTCCCACTGCGCGTGATGATCGGTTTTCGGCGGGCAATGCTCAGCGTCGACCTGCGCGCCATGTTCGGCGTGCTCCGTCGTCGACATGTCCATGCTCATGCTCGTGGACATGTCCATGGACATCGGCGCGCGCTGATCCATCGGCATCGACTGGGAAATCAGCGGGCCGATAAAGATCATCAACATGGCGAACAGGCTGACCCAGCTGCCGCGAGTCAGGCGCAATGGCTGACGGCGGGTAGCTGGGGACCTGGCGCCAAGCGGGCGCATGGGCGTGCGGGCTCGGTCGGTTATTGGGCGTGGGCGTGCATTGGCGCGCCATCCGGCGCCTGCTTCTGCACCGTGACGTCGACCGTCACTTCACCGGACTTTTCAAAGTGCATCGTCAGCGGGAACTTCTGGCCGTCTCTCAACAGAGCGCGGTCTTTGAGGTCCAGCAGCATGACGTGATAGGCCATGGGGGCGAAGGTGACGAATCCCCCGGCCGGGATTGCCACGCTGGGGACCTGCTGCATTTTCATCAGGTCGCCTTGCTGCACGTGCTCATGCAATTGGGCGCTGCCGGCGATCGGCGAGTCGACGCTGACTAACCTGTCTGCGCTGTCGCCTTTGTTGGTGATCACGAAATACGCGGCCACGGTCGGTGCATTGGGTGGCAGCTCCATGGACCAGGGGTGGGCAACTTCAAGTTGCCCGGCCTTGTAATCGTGGGCATTGGCAAGGCAGGCAGGCAACAGCAAGGCGGCCAGGACGATGAGTTTGTTCAACATGGCGGTTCTCCGGAACGATTCAAAACGCAGGTCAATTGCGAGAAGGAATCACACCAGAGGGGACGCGCGGGGGTTCAAGGCAGGCCATTGCTGGCGAGGTGTGGGCGTATCCAGGATGCCGACTGCCAGGCTGCGATTGGCCTGGTACTGTGCGAAATACAGCTGCGGCTCATGCCCGGGCAATGCCACCAAGGGCGCAGACCCGGAGCAGCACCAGCAATGCTGCATGTTGGAATGATCGTCGCCTGAGGGGGTTTTCTGGTCGACGTCACCCAGGGAAATCGCCACCATCTTCGTGCCGCTGGAAGAGCAGAAACTGCCCCACAACAACTGATCGGCCGGCGATTTAGCCGACTGCGCCAGCGCCCCGCTCATCGGCATGGCGAGCATGTTGAACAGCACTGCAAAGCAGGCGATCCAGGCAATTGCGAGCCGTTGTCGGGACATGGGGAAATCCGGTGGATGGGCGATCAGGCGCGGCTATTTAGCCTGATCAGGGCCGATAAGTAAAAAGCCCGCCTGCGGTCTGGTGTCGCAGCAGTCAGGGCGCAGTGGCATGCAAGCGCAGGCCCAAGGCTTTCATAACCTTCATGATAGTCGCGAATTGCAGATTGCCAGCGTTGCTCAATGCCGAACTATAAGATTTGCGCGAGCGGCTGGATATACGGCTTTTTCCGAAAACCTGGTCGGCAAAATCACGAGTTTCGAAAGAGTGCAGGAGACATCCTAGGACGACAGGGCCGCCAAGACCTGCATCACCGACTCAAACTCCCTGTCCACCACCGGCAACACCGGTCTTTTCAACACCAGCACCGGCACCCCACGCTCCCGCGCCACTTCCAGCTTCGGCTCGGTAGCGGTGCTGCCGCTGTTCTTGCTGATCAGCACGTCGATCTGCCGGCGCTCGAACAGTTGGCGTTCGTCGTCGATCAGGAAGGGCCCGCGGGCGCCGATCACTTCGCAGCGTTCGTTGCCGGGGTAGACGTCCAGTGCACGCAGCGTCCAGAACTGTTCGGGCGGGATTTCGTGCAGGTGTTGCAAAGGCTCGCGGCCGAGGGTGAACAGCGGGCGTCTGAAGGGTTGCAGGGCGCTGATCAGGTCTGCCCAGTCGTTCACTTCTCGCCAGTCATCACCGGCCTGGGCCTGCCAGACCGGGCGCCTGAGGGCCCAGCAGGGTATGCCGCTGATACGCGCAGCAGTGGCGGCGTTCTGGCTGATTTGGGCAGCGTAGGGGTGGGTGGCGTCCAGCAGCAGGTCGATGCCTTGATCGCCGATGAACTGCGCCAGGCCATCCGCACCGCCATAGCCACCGACGCGCACCTGGCAGGACAGATCCGTGGGCACGCGGCCTACGCCGGCCAGGCTGTAAATGTGTTGCGGTGCCAGCGTTCGAGCAATGGCCAATGCTTCAGTGACGCCGCCCAGCAACAGGATGCGTTTCATTGGAAGGCTCCCGCGTGGCCGACCACGCCGCCCTGGCGGTCGATGGCGAACACTTCGACCTGCACCTGGGCCGGCACCACGCTGCGGGCAAACTCCAGTGCGTGCTGGCACACAAGATCACCGAGGGCGATCCCGGCTGCGCTCGCCATGGCCAGGGCTTGCTGGCTGGTATTGGCCTCGCGGATCGCCTGTTGCAACGCCTCGTCGGCGCCGATGGCGGCGGCCCAGTCTGCCAATTGCGCCAGGTCGATGCTTGAGTGCCGGCTGTGCAGGTCCATGTGTCCGGCGGCCAGCTTGCTGATTTTGCCAAACCCACCGCACAGGCTCAGTTTATCCACAGGCACCCGGCGCAGGTGCTTGAGCACAGCACCGACGAAGTCGCCCATTTCGATCAGGGCGATTTCCGGCAGGTCGTAGACCCGGCGCATGGTGTCTTCGCTGGCGTTGCCGGTGCACGCGGCAATGTGCAGGTAGCCGTTGGTCCTGGCGACGTCGATGCCCTGATGGATCGAGGCAATGTACGCGGCGCAGGAGAACGGCCGGACGATACCGCTGGTGCCGAGAATCGACAGCCCGCCGAGAATACCCAGCCGCGGGTTCATGGTTTTTAATGCCAACGCCTCGCCGCCTTCGACATTGACCGTGACCTCGAACCCACCGCCATAACCCAATTCGGCGGCCAGTTGGGTCAGGTGATCGCTGATCATCTTGCGCGGCACCGGGTTGATTGCCGGCTCGCCCACACCCAGGACCAGCCCCGGGCGTGTCACGGTGCCAACGCCTCGGCCAGCCCTGAAACGAACGCCTGGGTCGGCGTCCAGGCGCACCCCTGAATAGAGCAGGGCGCCGTGGGTGACGTCCGGATCGTCACCAGCATCCTTGATAGTGCCGGCCTCCGCGCCGTCTTCGGTCAAACGGCAGAACTCCAGGCGCATCTGCACCTGCTTGCCCTTGGGCAGCACAATATCCACAGCGTCCGCGCCCAGGCCGCCGAGCAACAACCGGGCGGCCGCGAGGCTGGTAGCGGTGGCGCAGCTGCCGGTGGTCAGGCCGCTGCGCAGGGGGGCGGGTTGCTCCGCAGTTTCATCACGCATGGAAGGGCTTGACCACGTCCAGCAGGGTAATGGGCAGCGCCTGGCGCCAGGTGTCGAAGTCACCCAGGGGTTGCGCCTGGGCGATGTGAATTCGCGTGAGCTCGCCGTCGTGCTGCTCGCGCCACGCCATCAGGGTCGTTTCGCTCTGCAGCGTAACTGCATTGGCCACCAGGCGGCCGCCGGGCTTGAGCGCCGCCCAGCAGGCGTCCAGCACGCCTTCGCGGGTGACGCCGCCGCCGATGAAAATGGCGTCGGGGCGCTCAAGCCCATCCAGCGCCTGCGGCGCGCTGCCGCGAATCAGCTGCAAGCCGGGCACGCCGAGGGCATCGCGATTATGTTCAATCAACAGTTGGCGCCCTGCGTCAGCCTCGACCGCCAGTGCGCGGCAACTCGGGTGCGCACGCATCCACTCGATCCCGATCGAACCACTGCCAGCGCCGACGTCCCACAGCAGTTCGCCCGGTACCGGCGCCAGGCGAGCGAGGGTGATCGCCCGCACGTCACGCTTGGTCAGCTGACCATCATGCTTGAAGGCGCTGTCCGGCAAACCGGCCAACCGCGACAGGCGCGGTGCGTCGGCTGCTGCGAAGCATTCAATGGCAACCAGGTTGAGATCGGCGATGACCGGATTGTTCCAGTCATTGGCCACTGCGTTGATGCGGCGTTCGGCGTCACCGCCCAGGTGCTCAAGCACGCTCAGGCGACTCGGGCCGAACCCGCGCTCGCGCAACAACGCGGCAATGGCACCAGGGCTCTGGCCGTCATTGCTGAGTACCAGCAGGCGCGTGCCGTTGAATAGATGTGCGTTGAGCGCAGCGACCGGGCGGGCGACGACGGACAGGGTGACGACGTCCTGCAGTGCCCAGCCCATTCGCGCAGCGGCCAGGGAGCAAGAGGAAGGCGCCGGCAGGATCAGCATTTCGTCAGTGGACAGTTGCCGGGTGAGGCTGGCGCCGACGCCGAAGAACATCGGGTCGCCGCTGGCCAGTACGCAAACCGGTTCGCCGCGCAGGGCCAGCAGTGAATCCAGCGAGAAAGGGCTCGGCCATTGACGACGTTCGCCGACGATACACAGGGGCAACAGTTCGAGCTGGCGCGGGCTGCCGAAGATCCGCGATGCAGACAGCAGGGCGCGTCGGGCATTCTTGCCAAGGCCCTTGAAGCCGTCTTCACCGATACCTACCACCGTCAGCCAAGGGGTCATGCCGTTCCTCTTTTTTCAAACAAAGCCACATCGTCACCGCAACCCGGGCCTGAGTTGCCCGTGCGGCCGTCCATTATAGCCCGGCGTAGCCTGTGACCGGTTGTCCTTATCAGTCGCCGGTATGAGGGCCTGGCTCTTCACTGTCGGTGTTTTTGCCACTCGAAAGCCCCTCGCGTTTCGTCGTCAAAACGTACGGGCTTTTCATCCTGCGGGGCAAAGCAGGCATAATGCCGAGCTTCATTCCCTTGCCGGCTAACCCGTGAAATCACGACCGACCTCCAGTCCCTTGCGTCCTTCGGCTTGCCCCGGATTGCTGCGTGTCGTCCAGGCGCTGGACGGCGGGATTTGCCGGATCAAACTCGATGGCGGTTCCATCCGCAGCGCTCAGGCCAAGGCGGTTGCCCAGGCCGCGCAGCGGTATGCCGATGGGGTCATGGAAGCGACCAACAGGGCCAATCTGCAGATCCGCGGCATTGGCGGGCAGGAAACCGCACTGATCGACAGCTTGCTGGCTGCCGGGTTGGGGCCTGCCACCGCCGCTGGCGACGACGTGCGCAATGTGATGCTCAGTCCTGGCGCCGGTATCGATCGAAAAATGCTACTCGACACCCGTCCACTGGCCCGGCAAATACTCGACAGCCTGCAAACCCATGCACGCTTCCATGCGCTGTCGGCCAAGTTCGCCCTGCAACTGGACGGCGGTGAGGCGCTGGCCATGCTCGAGCATCCTCACGACCTGTGGCTGAGCGCGGCTGACCGGGCGGGAGAAGTGGTGCTGGCGTTCGGTTTTGCCGGCTGCCCCGCAGACAGGCCGGCGGCCGCGGTACAGCTGCAGCACGCCCATGCGCTGGTGATCGCCGTCCTGGATCTGTTCCTTGAGCTTGCTCGGCCGGACCAGACCCGCATGCGCCATGTGCTGGCCGAACGGTCACCAGAGCTGTTGCTGCAGATGCTGGCCACTCGGGTGCCGCTACTGGGCGTGACTGAGTGGCAGCGCCCGGCGGCGAGAGCAAAATTGCACCTTGGCACCGTTGCCCAGCGCCATGATGGCCTTGTGTATGTTGGCGTTGCACCGCCCCTCGGGCGGCTGGATCCGTCGATGCTCAAGGGCGCCGCCGACCTGGCTGAGCAGTTCGGCGACGCCAGCCTGCGCCTGACGCCCTGGCAAAGCCTGCTGCTGCCCAACATCCGCCAGGAGGATGCCCCCTGGGTCACCCGGCAATTGCAGGCCCTGGGTTTCCTGGTCGACGCCAATGAGCCGTTGACCGATCTGGTGGCCTGCACCGGTTCTTGCGGCTGCGCCAAAGGGTTGTCGGATACCAAGGGCGATGCCCGGCTGTTGGGTGCGCTGCAGCCAGGCCCGCGCGGGCAACAGGTTCACCTGACAGGTTGCCCACGCTCCTGCGCCTGCGCGCACCCTGCTCCCGTGACGCTGCTGGCGACCAGCGCGGGTCACTACGATGTTTATTTTCGCGATGCAGCACTGCCGGGTTTCGGCGCGCTGCAAGCACGCAATCTCACTATTGAAGCGGCGGGTGCATTGCTTGATGCCCGCCCACGGAGCCCCCTTGATGCTTGATTACATCCGCGACGGTCAGGAGATCTATCGCAACTCCTTCGCGATCATTCGCGCCGAGGCCAACCTCGACCGGATCCCGGCTGACCTGGAAAAACTCGCGGTTCGGGTGATCCACGCTTGCGGTATGGTCGAGGCCATTGACGGCCTGCAGTATTCCGAGGGTGCGGGCAAGGCGGGGCGTGAGGCTCTGATGGCCGGGGCGCCGATTCTCTGTGATGCGCGGATGGTGTCCGAAGGCGTGACGCGCGCGCGCTTGCCGGCCAATAATCAGGTGATCTGTACGTTGCGCGACGACAGCGTGCCAGAGCTGGCGCGTGAGTTGGGCAACACCCGCTCCGCTGCTGCGCTCGAGTTGTGGCGCCCGCATCTGGAAGGCAGCGTGGTCGTCATCGGTAACGCGCCGACGGCCTTGTTCTACTTGCTGGAAATGCTCGATGCCGGCGCGCCGAAACCGGCGCTGATTCTGGGCTTTCCGGTAGGTTTCGTGGGCGCAGCCGAATCCAAGGCAGCGCTTGCCGCCGACAGCCGAGGCGTACCGTTCGTGATCATGCAAGGGCGGTTGGGAGGCAGCGCCATGGCTGCCGCCGCCGTCAATGCCCTGGCTACGGAGATCGAATGATGCAGCCTTCTGGACGTTTGATTGGCCTGGGCGTCGGCCCTGGTGATCCGGAACTGATCACTGTCAAAGCCCTGCGCCTGTTACGTGAATCGCCTGTGGTCGCGTACTTCGTCGCCAAGGGCAAGAAGGGAAATGCGTTCGGTATCATTGAAGCGCACCTGCAGGATGCACAAACACTGCTGCCGCTGGTGTACCCGGTAACCACCGAAGCATTGCCGGCACCGTTGTCCTATGAGCAAGTGATCAGCGACTTCTACGACACCGCCGCGCAAGAGTTGGCCGCGCACCTGGATGCCGGGCGAGATGTGGCGGTGATCTGTGAAGGCGACCCGTTCTTCTACGGTTCGTACATGTACCTGCACGATCGCCTGGCCGAGCGCTACGAAGCCGAAGTGGTGCCGGGTGTCTGCTCGATGCTGGGAGGCGCGTCGGTACTCGGTGCCCCTCTGGTCTATCGAAATCAGAGCCTGTCGGTGTTATCCGGCGTGTTGCCCCGTGAAGATCTCAAGCGCCGCCTGGCCGACGCCGACGCGGCAGTGATCATGAAACTGGGGCGCAACTTTCCCAAGGTTCGTGAAGTACTGGGCGAGCTGGGCCTGGCAGAGCGGGCGCTGTACGTTGAGCGCGCCACCATGGCTAACCAGAAGATAGTACCGCTGGATCAGGTCGAGCCGATGTCTTCGCCGTACTTCTCATTGATCATCGTTCCGGGTGAAAGGTGGCAGGGCTGATGAGTCGATCCGTTCCTGCAATCGTCGTTCTAGGTAATGGCAGCCTCGCGACTGCACGCCTGATTCAGCGATCCCTGCCCGGCGCCCTGATCTACGGACTCTCCACAAGGGTCGAGGGCGCGGACGTCGTCTATCAGGAGTTCGGCGCTACCCTGCGCGAACTCTACACGACGAACACACCGATCATTGCGCTGTGCGCCGCCGGTATCGTGATCCGTACGCTGGCGCCGCTGCTCCTGGAAAAAGGCGTGGAACCGCCGGTACTGGCCGTGGCTGAAGACGCCAGCGCTGTGGTGCCGCTGTTGGGTGGCCTGGGCGGTGTCAACGTATTGGCCCGCGAAATTGCTGAAAGCCTGGGGATCGCGCCGGCCATCACTACCAGCGGCGAACTGCGCTTTGGCACCTGTTTGCTGAACCCGCCCAGCGGCTACGCCTTGGGCGATCTGGAGCTCGGTAAACGCTTTGTTTCCGATTTGCTCGGCGGTGAACCGGTTCGAATTGAAGGCGATGCGCCGTGGCTGGCGCAAGCGCAGTTGGCCCAGGATCAGCAGGCGCGTCTGGCCATTCATGTCGGGAGTACCGAGCGCGAGCCATCCGCCAATGAGCTGTTGATTTACCCCAAGAGCGTTCTGGTGCTGGTAAGCGAAGAGGTCGCGGACCTGGTCGATGCCATTCGCAAGCGCCTGCACAATGCGAATATTGCCGTGCAGTCGCTGGCCTGTTTGTTGGCCAGTGAACAGCAGATGGCCAGCCAGGCGCTTCGTGACGCCGCCGTCGAACTCAATGTGCCACTGCGGTTTTCCAGGGCGGGCACTGTAGGCGAGCAGTTGGCCGAGCTGCCGTCGCCACCGCTGACCGTTCATGGGGATGCCGGGATTACGATTGCCGTCGCCGAACACCCGTTGGACCCTTCGCGCATTGGTCGTGCACGGGGGCGCCTGGCCGTCATCGGGCTTGGCCCGGGCGCTGCGGATTTGATGGTGCCTGCAGTGAAGCTGGAATTGACCCGCGCCAATGATGTTCTGGGTTATGAAACCTATGTGCGCATGGCGGGGCCGTTCCGTGCCGATCAGGTGCTGCACTGCACCGACAACCGTGAGGAAATGCAGCGAGCGCGACATGCCTTTGAGTTGGCGGCGCAAGGTCGCAGCGTTGTCGTGGTGTCTTCCGGTGACCCAGGGGTATTTGCGATGGCCGCGGCGGTGCTTGAAGCGCTGCATGAATCCCGTGACCCCGCATGGCACAGCGTTGACCTGGAAATTCTTCCCGGCGTTTCAGCGTCATTGGCTACCGCTGCCCAGGCAGGTGCTCCGCTGGGGCATGACTTCTGTGTACTGTCGCTGTCGGACAATCTCAAACCATGGGAAATCATCGAGAAACGCCTGGCGCTGACCGCCCAAGCCGACCTGGCCATGGCGTTTTACAACCCGATTTCACGATCACGCCCCTGGCAGCTGGGGCGCGCCCTTGAGATCGTCGCGCAGTACCGCATTGCCGAGACGCCGGTCGTGCTGGGGCGAGATATCGGGCGGCCAGGTCAAACGTTGCGGGTGACTACCCTGGGGCAGTTGACTGCGGATCAGGTTGATATGCGAACAATGGTATTGATTGGTTCTTCGACGACCCGCGTGTTCCCTCGAGCCCAGGGTTTGTCATGGGTGTATACGCCGCGCAGTTACGGAGACAAGCTGGTCGAAATCAAGTAATCGCCAGGTTTTGAGGGGGCCTGTGTTCAGGGCACCAGGTACCCTCGGACCCCGGTAAAGATGATTTGCGCCGCCAGCGCACACACGAACAACCCCATCAAGCGGCTGACAATCTGCAGCCCCTGGTCGCCCAGGATTCTCTCGATGCGGCTCGACAGGAAAAGCACCACGCCCACAGTGAAACTGGCCAGGGCGATACTGACGATTGCCGTCAGCTTGTCATCCCAATGCGGCTGGCTCACGCCCATGACCAACAGCGCGCCGATAGTCCCGGGGCCGACCGTCAGGGGAATGGTGAGCGGGACGATGGTCACGTCCTGTTGCACGTTGTCAGTCTGCACCACCGATTTGCCCTGCGCCATGCCCAGTGCCGAGATGAACAGCACGCTGCCGGCGCCGATGCGGAAGGCGTCCACGGTGATCCCGAACACATCGAAAATCACCCGGCCGAACAAGTACAGCAGCACACTCGAAACCAGCGTGGCGGTCGCCACTTTCCAGGCCAGGCGACGTTGTTCTTTTCGCGAGTAGCCGCGCGTCAGGCTGATGAAGCAGGACAGTACGAAGAACGGGCTGTAGAGCACCAGCATCTTCAGGTACACACTGAACAACACGTGGAGCATGGTGCGAGCTCACTGCAGGGAAAAGTCGAAGGGAAGTCTAACAGGCGTTGCAGTGTCTGTCGGCTCAGGTGGTTTGCGTCGCCGCGCGGTTCTGTTCATCTCGCTGGGCGACCCAGTGCTCGATCAGTTCGCGCAATTGGGAGAGCTCTACCGGCTTGGCCATGTGTCCATCCATGCCGGCCTGGCGCGCTCGCTCCTTGTGTTCGGCCAGTATGTGCGCCGTCAGGGCGACCACAGGGGTACGCACGCGTTGGTTGCCGACCTCCCAGGCGCGTAGTTGCTGGGTGGCGGAGAAGCCGTCGAGAATCGGCATTTCGCAGTCCATCAGCACCAGGTCATATCGCTGGGCCTTCATGGCCTGAAGCGCTTCTTCGCCATTGCTGGCGGTGTCGGGCTGCAGATTGAGTTTGCCCAGCATTCCGCGAATCACCTTGGTGGAAATGCTGTTGTCCTCGGCCACCAGGATACGGAAATCCCCCGGCACCTTGACCGGCAGGGTCGGCCCCGTTGGTAACGGGTAGGGGGTCGCCAGGCCTTTGTTACGCTGGTTCAGTTCGTCGGCCAGGGTGGTCTTGAGCGTATAGCCGGCTACCGGCTTGGCGAGGATGCGCTTGATCCCGGAATTGCGCGCGATGATCTTGCTGGGCGCGTTGCTGATGCCGGTCAGCATGATCAGCAGGATGTCGTGGTTGAGGCTGGGGTCTTCCTTGATCTTTGCCGCCAGTTGCATGCCGGTCATGCCAGGCATGTTCTGGTCCAGCAGCACTACATCGAAATAGTCCCGCAGGTGCGCCTTGGTGCGCAACAGTGCCAGCGCTTCCTTGCCGGACGGCACCGCACTGACGTTCAGGCCCCAGGCGGTGCATTGTTGCACCAGGACCTTGCGGCACGTGTCGTTGTCGTCGACGACCAGCACCCGCGCCCCCTGAAGAGGGCCATCGAGATCGGAGGTGGGGTGTTCGAGGCGATCTGGATCCAGCGGCAAGGTCAGCCACAAGGTGCTGCCCTGGCTGTTGCCGCTCTTGATGCCGAACTCGCCATGCATCAGCCTGATCAGTTGACGGGCAATCACCAGGCCCAGGTTGCCCCCCACCCGGTTGGCCGACAGGAAATGCTTGCTGTGGAGTTCGGCGTGCATCAGCGCGTCGCGCTCCTCGGCGTCCATCGGCTCGCCGCTGTCCTGCACGGCAATGCGCAACCGCGGTTTGGCGCTGCGTTCATCCAGGGCAACGACGATCAGGATTTCGCCTTCGTCGGTTTTTTTCAGGGCGTTTTCCAGCAAGCTCAGCAGGGTCTGGCGCAGGCGCGTCGGGTCACCGCTGATGACCCGCGGGACTTGCGGCTGGATAAAGCTGATCAGCTCGACGTTCTGTTGCTCGGCCTTGGCGCGGAAGATGCTCAGGCAGTCCTCGATCAGCGCGTTGAGGTCGAACTGCACATCGTCCAGTTCAATCTGCCCGGATTCGAGTTTGGAGATGTCGAGAATTTCGTTGATCAGTGTGAGCAGTTCGTTGCCAGCACTGTGGATTGTCTGGACGTAGTCGCGTTGCTTGACTGAAAGCGGGGTGCCCAGCAGCAATTCGGTCATGCCCAGTACACCATTCATGGGCGTGCGGATTTCGTGACTGATCTTGGCGAGGAATTCGGCCTTGGCATTGATCTCGGCATTGCTGGCCGCCAGGTCGCGGCTGATGCTGAAACGGCTTTCGGTGATGCTGCGCTGGCGCTCGCTCAGGGCGATGCTCATCAACAGGCCACTGAGGCAGATGAACGCCAGCAGCGTGGTGATAAGGCCTTGGGGTTCCACCAGTGTCAGCCCCAGCAATGCCGGGAGGATGATCAAGGTGCCGAGGTTGAACGCCACCATGGCCACCACGAAAAAGCGCGCCGGGCGATAGCCTTTTTGCAGGTGCCAGGCCCCGGCGAACAACATGCTGAGGCCGGCGAGGGCGACCAGCCCATAGGTAATGATATTCAGCGGCAGCGTGTTGACGAACAACAGCAACAGGCCGCAGGCGATGATGAACAGCATTTCGCCCTGTAGCAGTTTATTGAGCGGGTGCGAACCCAGGGGGGCAAAAAAGCGATAGGCAAACATCAGTCCGCAGGGCGCGGTCAGCAGCAGGGCCAGATACGCTCCGGGCGTCTGGATGGCGTGCCAGGCCGGCAACCAGGGGCCGGCAAGATTCAGCAGCAGGGCCAGGCTCAGCATCAACAAGGCCTCGCACCCGGCCAGCCAGAGACTGCTGCGTGATCGCGTGTAGGCGTAACGGATGAGGTTGTGCAGGATCAGCATGCCGATGCAGCCGAACAGCAGGCCGTAGATCAGTGTCTGGGTCTGGTTGGCGGCGGTGCTGATCGCCGATTGCAGGGTGATGTAGGGGCGCATCTGGTGTTCGGAAACCAGGCGCAGGTAGACATCCAGGGTGTTATCGCTTTGTGGCAGCGGCAACAGGACATCACTGCCGGCCATTTGCCGCTCAGCGTGCGGCTGATCGGCACCGGCCTGGGTCTGATCGATGAGTTTGTCGCCGTCCAGCACGTAGAGCTTGAGGTTTTCGAGATCCGGCGCGAATACCTTCAACACCTGCTCGTGTTTGCCGGGGGCCAGCCTGAAGCGTAGCCAGAGCGCGCCACCGGGCTCGGCCGCCGTCAGGCGTTCAAGTTCGGTAGGGCTGAATTGATTGGTATAACGGGCGGAACGGATGTCGCTCAACTGCAGGTTGCCCTGCTCGTCGAGCAATACGGCCCAGCCACTGCCTTGCGCGGCCTGGGCCGGGAGCATGCAGAGCAAGGTCAGCAGCGTGACGGTGAGACTTACGGCAATCCTGAGCCAGCGCACGGCGAAATCCCTTCGTAGGTTGATGCCAGAATATAACTATGCGCGGCGCCGGAATAGTCCGGCAAGGGCTCGAGGCCCTTGCCCGACCGAATGGATCGACTATTCCTGATTTTCGCCACGCTCACGGGCAATGGCGCGGTAGCCAATGTCCTTGCGATAGAAGCAGCCTTCCCAATCGATTTTGCCTGCCAGCTGGTAAGCCTGCTGTTGAGCCGCATCGACACTGGCGCCCATGGCGGTCGCACAGAGCACTCGACCACCGGCGGTGACCACTTGTCCATCCTTGAGCGCGGTACCGGCGTGGAAGACCTTGCCTTCCAGTGCGGCAGCCGCGTCCAGGCCATTGATGGCCACGCCTTTGGCGTAATCACCAGGATAGCCGCCCGCTGCCAGCACGATGCCGACGCTCGGACGTGGATCCCACTGTGCTTCGACCTTGTCCAGCGCTTGCGCCAGGGCGGCTTCGACCAGCAACACCAGGCTCGACTGCAGGCGCAGCATGACCGGCTGGGTCTCAGGGTCGCCGAAACGGCAGTTGAATTCGATGACTTTAGGGTTGCCGGCTTTGTCTATCATCAGGCCGGCGTACAGGAAGCCCGTGTAAACGTTGCCTTCATCGGCCATGCCGCGAACGGTCGGCCAGATCACCAGGTCCATTACGCGTTGGTGCACTTCGCTGGTGACCACCGGGGCAGGGGAGTAGGCACCCATGCCGCCTGTGTTCGGGCCGGTATCGCCATCGCCGACGCGTTTGTGGTCCTGGCTGGTGGCCATTGGCAGTACGTTCTTGCCGTCAACCATGACGATGAAGCTGGCTTCTTCACCATCCAGGAACTCTTCGATGACTACGCGGGAGCCAGCGTCGCCGAAGGCATTGCCGGCGAGCATATCGCGTACGGCGTCCTCGGCTTCGGCCAGGGTCATGGCGACGATCACGCCTTTACCGGCCGCCAGGCCGTCGGCCTTGATGACGATCGGCGCACCTTTTTCACGCAGGTAAGCCAGGGCAGGCTCGATCTCGGTGAAGTTCTGATAGTCGGCTGTCGGGATCTTGTGGCGAGCCAGGAAGTCCTTGGTGAACGCCTTGGAGCCTTCCAGCTGGGCTGCGCCAGCGGTCGGGCCGAAGCAGTCGAGGCCACGTGTGCGGAACAGGTCGACTACACCGGCCACCAGTGGCACTTCCGGGCCGACGATAGTCAGTGAGACATTTTTCTCGGCGAAGTCGGCGAGCTGTTCAAGGGCCAGCACATCGATCGCAACGTTTTCGCACTTGGCTTCAATAGCGGTGCCGGCGTTGCCAGGCGCAACAAAAACTTTCTCCACACGTGTATCCTGAGCCACTTTCCAGGCCAGGGCGTGTTCACGGCCACCGCTGCCAATGATCAAAACATTCATTTCAAAAACCTCAAATTCTGTGGGGCGCTGCAAAACCCCTGCGTAGAAACCGTGTAGGAGCTGCCGAAGGCTGCGATCTTTTGATCTTGATCTTTAACGAATCAAAAGATCGCAGCCTCGTTTCACTCGACAGCTCCTACAGAGTTCCCATACAGGAGGAGCGGTGTATCAGTGACGGAAGTGGCGCATGCCGGTGAACACCATGGCGATGCCGGCTTCATCAGCGGCGGCAATCACTTCTGCGTCGCGCATCGAGCCGCCTGGTTGGATCACCGCAGTGACACCGGCCTTGGCCGCATTGTCCAGGCCATCGCGGAACGGGAAGAACGCGTCCGATGCCATCACCGAACCCTGCACCTGCAAACCAGCGTGTTCAGCCTTGATCGCGGCGATTCGCGCGGAGTTCACCCGGCTCATCTGGCCAGCGCCGACGCCGATGGTCTGGCGGTTCTTGGCGTAGACAATGGCGTTGGATTTAACGTACTTGGCGACTTTCCAGGCGAAGATCAGGTCGTTGATTTCCTGTTCGGTCGGTGCGCGCTTGGTCACCACTTTCAGGTCTTCGCTGCCGATCATGCCGATGTCACGGCTCTGCACCAGCAGGCCGCCATTGACGCGCTTGTAATCCCACGCAGCAGCGCGATCGGCCGACCACTCGCCACAGGCCAGCAGGCGCACGTTGGCTTTGGCGGCGACGATGGCGCGAGCTTCTTCACTGACGGACGGGGCAATGATCACTTCGACGAACTGACGCTCGACGATGGCCTTGGCCGTTTCAGCATCCAGTTCGCGGTTGAAGGCAATGATGCCGCCGAACGCAGACTCGGTATCAGTGGCATAGGCCAGCTCGTAGGCCTGGCGGATACCGCCTTCGGCGTCAGGGCTTACGGCCACGCCGCACGGGTTGGCGTGCTTGACGATCACACAGGCTGGTTTGACGAAGCTCTTCACGCATTCCAGCGCGGCGTCGGTGTCCGCCACGTTGTTGTACGACAGCTCTTTACCTTGCAGTTGGGTCGCGGTGGCGATGCCGACTTCGGCAGGCTTGGCTTCCACGTAGAACGCCGCGCTCTGGTGCGGGTTCTCGCCGTAGCGCATTTCCTGGGCCTTGACGAACTGGCTGTTGAAAGTGCGCGGGAATTCGCTGCGACCTTCAGTGCCCAGCGTATCGGCAGCCTGGTTCACGGTGCCCATGTAGTTGGCGATCATGCCGTCATAGGCGGCCGTATGTTCGAAGGCCTTGAGCATCAGGTCGAAACGCTGGGCGTAGGTCAGGCCGCCGGCCTTGAGACCTTGGAGCACGCTGGCGTAGTCGCTGGCATTCACCACGATCGCTACGTCTTTGTGGTTTTTTGCCGCGGAGCGGACCATGGTCGGGCCGCCGATGTCGATGTTTTCGATCGCGGTCGGCAGGTCGCAGCCTGGCTTGTTGATGGTGGCTTCGAACGGGTACAGGTTGACGGCTACCAGATCGATCGGCTTGATGCCGTGCTCGTTCATGATGGCGTCATCGATGCCGCGACGACCGAGGATCCCGCCGTGGATTTTCGGGTGCAGGGTTTTCACCCGACCGTCCATCATTTCTGCGAAACCGGTGTAATCCGCGACTTCCACTGCGGCAACGCCATTGTCGCGCAGCAGCTTGAACGTTCCGCCGGTGGAGAGGATCTCGACGCCCAGGGCTTCAAGCTCCTTGGCGAATTCGAGGATCCCGGTCTTGTCGGAAACGCTGATCAAGGCGCGGCGGATCGGCAGGCGGGTAGTCTGGTCGGTCATCTCAATTTCCATCAAAAGCAAAGGAGTCAGCAAAAAAGGCGACCGTTTTTACGCGGGCGCCTTTCTGGTTTGATTGAATGCTTACAGCAAATCGTACTGCTTGAGTTTCTTGCGCAGCGTGCCCCGGTTCAGTCCGAGCAGTTCGCTGGCCTTGGTCTGGTTGCCCTTGACGTAGTTCATCACGCACTCGAGCAGGGGAGCCTCGACTTCGGAGAGCACCAGGTTGTACACATCCGTGACGGCAGCGCCCTCAAGGTGGGCGAAATAATTGTGCAGCGCCTTCTCGACACTCCCGCGAAGGGTCTGGCCTTCTTCGCTAGGCGTATTGAGGTGCTGTTTCAAATTCACGTTGTCGCTCACGGGTGTTGTTCCACTCACTAAAGTCTCGGTCATCATCGTCATGCGGCCACCCCTTCTCCGTCCCCTGTCAGGCTCTTGTAACGTTCGGCGAAGAAGCCCTGAACGTTGGCGCATTGTGCTTCCGTATCTTCCAAACGATTGAAGTGGGCGCGAAACTCCCTGGCGCCCGGCAAGGTTGCGAGATACCAGCCCACATGCTTGCGAGCAATGCGCACACCCATGACGTCTCCATAGAAAACGTGCAGCGCGGCCAAATGCTCTAGCAGTATGCGTTCCACCTCGATCAGTTCCAGCGCCGGAAGTTTTTCACCGGTGCGCAGGTAATGATCGATCTCGCGAAAAATCCATGGTCGCCCTTGGGCAGCCCGCCCTACCAGCAGGCCATCGGCACCGGTGGCATCGAGCACATACCGGGCCTTTTCCGGCGAATCGATATCGCCGTTGGCAAACACCGGTATCGACACCGCCTGCTTGATCGCGGCGATGGTGTCGTACTCGGCTTCACCGGTGTACAGGTCGGCACGGGTGCGGCCATGCACCGCCAGCGCCGTGATGCCTGCCTGCTCGGCGATTTTCGCCACCGTCAGGCCGTTCTTGTTGTCCCGGTCCCAGCCGGTCCGGATCTTCAGGGTGACCGGCACATCGACTGCGGCCACGACGGCCCGCAGGATCTCGGTCACCAATGCTTCATCCTTCAACAGTGCGGAGCCGGCGGCCTTGTTGCAGACCTTCTTGGCCGGGCAGCCCATGTTGATGTCAATAATTTGTGCACCCAGTTCGACGTTGGCCCGTGCCGCATCTGCCAGCATCTGCGCATCGCCACCGGCGATCTGTACCGAGCGGGGCTCGGGATCACCTTCGTGGATCATGCGCATGCGGGACTTGCGGGTGTTCCACAAGCTCATGTCGCTGGTGACCATTTCTGAAACTACCAGCCCGGCGCCCAGTCGCTTGCACAGCTGACGAAAGGGTTGGTCTGTGACGCCCGCCATGGGGGCGAGAATCAAGCCGTTGTGCAATGTATATGGACCGATGCGTACCGCCGACATAGGACTTCCCTGTTGTGGGGCCGGATCATGAGAGTTCGAAAAAGGGTTGGCATGATACCCGCTCTCGATGACTGGATAAAGGCTGAATTGAACAAAATCTGAACAGTTATTCTGTTATCGCCAGCGGTTTGGTCCAGGCACGCTCAGTCAGAAATCCGTCGTCAATCGCGGATCAGTGAAGCGTTTCACTCGGGCGAATGAAAACTCAGGCTGTAGTTCACCGCTTTGGAGCCCGGATCGAGGATATCCAGCGCGATGTGGATGGGCGTCTGCGGCGGCATTTCTGCCATGCCTTCGAGATCGCCGTTGAGGTACTCGCCGGGTTTGAACTGACGCCTGGCGATCAGGTGACCGTTGAGGTCGGCAAAACGCAGCTCCAGCAGGGGAAACGGCTGGGAGAACGGCGCGCGATTGTAGATGATCGCATCGACCACCAGGGCACCGCTGAATTCCGGGTGGCTGCGTACGACCAGATTGCTGCTCTTGATTTTCGCGATGTCGACCTTGGACGGCACGGTGCAACCAATTTGCGGGCACAGCTGCTGGAACCAGGGACGGTACTGGTCCTGACGCGCGAGTTCTTCGAAATGATAGGCAACGTATTGGCCGCCCAGCGCGAGGGCGGCGAGCGCCACCAGCAGTATCCAGATCAAACGGCGGCCCCAGGGGGAACGACGTTTTTGCCAGTCCAGTTGCAGCGGGTCGTCGGTCAGGTCCTGCAGCACCTCGGCGCGCACTGCCGGTTCACTGCGCTTTTTACGCAACGGCTCGATCGAAGGCAGGTCGTCATCCAGGTCATCCACCGCAGACAGGGACAGGCGTTCGGGCGCGGGTGGCGGCTCCAGCACCAGTTCCTGGCGCACCAGGGGAGGGCGCGGCTCATCGTCGAGCTCGACCAGCTCCAGGGTCAGCGAGGGTTCGGTACGGGCCGGCTTGAGCGGGGTGAAGGGCACCGCAGCCTCTTCGTCGACCTGGCTGGCCTGTGCCCGCTCGGCCGCCGATTCGCTGTACAGGCTGTCGGCCCAGGGGGCTTGCTCATGATCGGCGCTGTCGCGTCGCGCACTCAGTGAATCTTCGCGGTGCCGACCGAATTCGGTGGTCGGCTGGATCTCCCGCTGCTCCAGGCGCGCAAGTTCTTCGTCGAGGTCCATGCTGTCCAGGTCCAGGTCCAGCTCGGCGGCCGTCCATTGCTTCAGGCTGATGGCCCGTTGCTCTGGCGGCTCGACGATGACTGGGGACGTGGCGGCAACAGGCTCCTTGCCGGCGTGTTGCTCCAGCAGCTGCTTGGCGGCATTAAAAACCTGCAGGCATGACCCGCAACGAACCACTCCACGGGCCACGCTCAACTGGGCATGGCTGACGCGGAAGCTCTTTTGGCAATGGGGACACTGGGTGACGAAGCTGTCGGTCATGCGGCGATCCGATGAATGCAGGCGCCCATTCTAGCGCCGACGGCCAGTGATGCGCACCCAGCCATCGCGATTGGCGATCGGGTCCAGGTCGAAGTCCTGGGCGTAGGCCCTGGCGACGTCTTCGCCCTGCTCGGCGAGAATGCCCGACAGTGCCAGGCGGCCACCCGGCTTGACCAGGCTGGACAGTTGCGGCGCCAGGGAAACCAGCGGCCCGGCGAGGATATTGGCGACCAATACGTCGGCCTTCACCTGCGGCAGATCTTCTGGCAGATACAACGGGAACAACGCTTCGGCAATGTTGTTGCGCCCCGCATTGTCCCGGGAAGCTTCCAGCGCCTGCACGTCGATGTCAGTGCCTACGGCTTCCCTGGCGCCCAGCAACAGGGCGGCGATCGCCAGGATGCCCGAGCCGCAACCGAAGTCGAGCACGTTGCAATCCTTCAGGTCCTGACCATCGAGCCACTCCAGGCACAGTGCGGTGGTCGGGTGTGTGCCGGTGCCAAACGCCAGGCCCGGATCCAGCAACAGGTTCACCGCGTCAGGTTCGGGTGCGGCGTGCCAGCTCGGGACAATCCACAGGCGCTGGCCAAAACGCATCGGCTGGAAACCGTCCATCCAGCTGCGCTCCCAGTCCTGGTCTTCGATGACTTCGCTGTGATGCTCGGGCAATGGGCTGCCGGTCAGCAATTCAAGATGCGCCAGCACGCTGGCCGCTTCAGTGCCGCCTTCGAACAGGGCCAGCAGGTGCGTGTGCGACCACAGTGGCGTGGTGTTGAGTTCCGGTTCGAAGATCGGCTGATCTTCAGCGTCCATGAAGGTCACCGACACGGCGCCCACTTCAAGGAAAGCGTCTTCGTAGGTTTCGGCTTGTTCTGGGCTGATGGCGAGACGGACTTGCAGCCAAGGCATGGCGGGCACCTTTGAAAAATATTGGTTGCAGCCTAGCGGGCTGCGAGAAGCGCGCAAGTTTACGCGAGCGTGGCTAAGAAGACGATCTTTTGACTTTGCTTCAGAAACAACAAAGCCGCCCGAAGGCGGCTCTGTTGATCGGGCTAAAGCTTAGTGCTTGTCGCCAGCCAGCTTGTGTTCCAGGTAGTGGATGTTGATTCCACCTTTGCAGAAGCCTTCGTCGCGGACCAGGTCGCGGTGCAGCGGGATGTTGGTCTTGATCCCGTCGACCACGATTTCATCCAGCGCATTGCGCATGCGCGCCAGGGCTTCGTCACGGGTTGCGCCGTAGGTGATCAGCTTGCCGATCAACGAATCATAGTTCGGCGGAACGGCATAACCACTGTACAGGTGCGAATCGACGCGAACGCCGTTGCCGCCTGGAGCGTGGAAGTGCTTGACCGTGCCTGGGCTTGGCATGAAGGTTTTCGGGTCTTCGGCGTTGATCCGGCATTCAAGTGCGTGACCGCGGATGACGACGTCTTCCTGGGTGTACGACAGCTTGTTGCCAGCGGCGATGCTGAGCATCTCCTTGACGATGTCGATGCCAGTGACCATTTCGGTAACCGGGTGCTCGACCTGAACGCGGGTGTTCATTTCGATGAAATAGAACGCGCCGTTCTCGTACAGGAACTCGAAGGTGCCCGCGCCACGGTAGTTGATGTCGATGCAGGCTTTAACGCAGCGTGCGAGGACTTCCTGGCGAGCTTTCTCGTCGATGCCCGGTGCCGGTGCTTCTTCGAGAACCTTCTGGTGACGACGTTGCAGCGAGCAGTCGCGGTCGCCCAGATGGATGGCGTGGCCCTGGCCATCGGAAAGCACCTGAACTTCCACGTGACGTGGGTTGGTCAGGAATTTTTCCAGGTAGACCATCGGGTTGCCGAACGCCGCGCCAGCTTCGGAGCGGGTCAGTTTCGCCGAGGAGATCAGGTCTTCCTCTTTATGCACAACGCGCATGCCGCGACCACCACCGCCGCCAGCGGCCTTGATGATCACCGGGTAACCGACTTCGCGACCGATGCGCAGCGCGGTTTCTTCGTCTTCCGGCAGCGGGCCGTCAGAACCCGGAACGGTTGGAACGCCAGCAGCGATCATCGCGTGCTTGGCCGATACCTTGTCGCCCATCAGGCGAATGGTGTCGGCTTTCGGACCGATGAAGGCGAAGCCGGAGTTCTCGACCTGTTCAGCAAAATCAGCGTTTTCCGCGAGGAAACCGTAGCCTGGGTGGATGGCGGTAGCGCCAGTCACTTCAGCGGCGGCGATGATGGCCGGAATGTGCAGGTAAGAATGGGCGGCCGACGCCGGACCGATGCAGACGGATTCGTCTGCCAGGCCCAGGTGCATCAGCTCCTTGTCCGCCTTGGAGTATACGGCGACAGTCTTGATGCCCATTTCCTTACAGGCACGCAGGATCCGCAGGGCAATCTCACCGCGGTTGGCGATCAGAACTTTTTCCAACTTCGCAGTCATCAAAGTTTCTCCGCGGTTCAAACGATGGTGAACAGCGGTTGGTCGTACTCAACCGGCTGGCCGTCTTCGACGAGGATGGATTCGATCACACCGCTGGTTTCAGCTTCGATGTGGTTCATCATCTTCATCGCTTCAACGATGCACAGGGTGTCGCCTTTCTTCACGGTCTGGCCGACTTCAACGAAGGACGGCGAGCTTGGCGAAGATTTGCGATAGAAAGTACCCACCATCGGCGAGCGGGCAACGGTGCCGTTCAGCACAGGCGCGGCTGCAGCAGCAGGCGCGGCGGCAACCGGGGCGGCAGCGGCAGGCGCTGGAGCCGGAGCGTGCATTGGAGCCGGTGCGTAGTACTGTTGAGCTGGAGTCTTGCTGTGGCGGCTGATACGTACGGACTCTTCGCCTTCCTTGATCTCGAGCTCGTCGATGCCGGACTCTTCCAGCAATTCGATCAGTTTCTTAACTTTACGGATATCCATGAATCATCAACTCCCAAGGGTCGGTCAGGGGCGCTTAACGCTTGTAGTTCAAGTCGTTGCCTGTGTTTCAAGCTGCTCTAGTGCGGCCTCCAGGGCCAGTCGATAACCGCTGGCGCCAAGGCCGCAGATCACTCCCACCGCTACGTCGGAGAAGTAAGAGTGATGGCGGAATGGTTCGCGTTTGTGCACGTTAGACAAATGCACTTCGATGAATGGGATGCTCACCGCCAGCAGCGCGTCACGTAAAGCGACACTTGTGTGCGTAAAAGCTGCTGGATTGATCAGGATGAAATCCACACCTTCGCTGCGGGCAGCGTGGATGCGGTCGATCAATTCATACTCGGCATTGCTCTGCAGGTGCAGCAAATGGTGGCCGGCTTCACGGGCACGGCGTTCCAGGTCCTGGTTGATCTGGGCCAGCGTCGTGGCGCCATAGGTGCCCGGTTCGCGGGTGCCGAGCAAGTTCAGGTTGGGTCCGTGCAGAACCAGAAAGGTTGCCATCTGCTGTTCCTTGTTATCCGAGTGCATTTGTCAGAACCCGGCGACTATGCCGCAAAGACTTTATGACTGTCCAGTTCTATGCAATAGCCAGCACGATGGCCGATGTTTGCGCGAAATATATGACCGCCCGATTGAATCCGGTCATTTGGGCCCGGTCGGCATGATGGGGTTGGCAGGTGTGCCGTCGTCGCGAGCAAGCCCGCTCCCACTGGGGCCTGCGTCGCGCATGGATCCAGTGTGGGAGTGGGCTTGCTCGCGAAAGCGTTCGATCAGACGCGAAACGCCTGTACCGCCGTGTGCAACCGTCCGCCCAGCACCAGCAAGTGTTCCCCTTGCTCACGGCCTTCGCCAATTCGCACCAAATTATCCCCACCCAGCTGGTGAATCCGCTCGCTGTGATCGCGAATCTCGCTGACCGCACCACTTTGCTGCGCAGTCACATCGGCAATGCGCACTGCAGTGTCGGAAATGGTCTGGATTGCATCGACGATTTTATCCAGTGCGCCGTCGGCCGCCTGGGCCTGGTTGGCGGTGGACTGCGCGTGCCCAACCTGGGCGCGCATGCCTTCGACCGATTGGCGTGCCGCCGTTTGCAGCCCGGCAATCAAGGTCTGGATCTGCGCCGTGGCACCGGCAGTGCGTTGTGCCAGCGAGCGAACTTCCTCTGCAACCACGGCAAACCCTCGACCCATTTCCCCGGCACGAGCCGCCTCGATGGCGGCGTTCAGGGCTAGCAGGTTGGTCTGGTCGGCGATCGAGCGGATGACCGTCAGTACCCCGCCGATCGTGGCCGACTCTTCGGCCAGATGTTCAATCATCTGCGCATTGCCTTGCACTTCGCCGACCAGGGCATGCAGGCCGGCAAGGCTCAGGCCGATGACTTTCTGTCCTTGCTCTACTGCCAGCCCCGCATGGCGACTGGCGTCGGCCGCCTGGCTGGCATCGCCGGCCACTTGCTGGATCGTAGCTTCCAGCTCTGCGAGAGAATCGCGGATCATCGCGGTGTCGCCAGCCTGATCCTCAGCGCCGCCGTGCAGGTCGTTGCTCAACTCGGCCAGGGTGCGACTGCTGCCGGCCACTTGCTCGGCGTTCAGGCGAATGGTTCCCACCAGGTCGACCAGGTAGGCTCGCAGGCGGTTGAGCGAGGCCTGGATGTCGTGCAATTCGCGGTTGGTCTTGCCCAGTTCGATGTCCCGGCTGAAATCGCCCTCGGCCCAGGTCGACAGGGCGGGTGCGAGGTTGGTCAGGGTGCGAGCCAGTCGCCGTTGCAGAGTGTCGATCAGCAGCGCGATCAGCAGGATCAGGCCGATCATCAACCCCTGCAGCAGTCTCACCTCACTCTGGATCTGCCCGTGTTGCGCGCGCACTGCCGGCTCCAGATCTGCGAGGGACTGCTGCACGGCGGTCATTTTCTGATGAGTCGCAGCGCTGAGCTCGCTGCGTTTTTCGATCTGTTCGCGGGTGCGGGCAAGTTCTGCGGGGTAGCGGGCCAACAGGCTGTTGAGTTCCCGTTTGAGGGCAATGCCGGCGTCTTCGGCGGCGGTCTTCTCAGTGCTTTCCAGGCCCATCATGGCGGCGAAATCATCGGTATTGGACTCGCTGCTGCTTGTCACGCCCAGCAACGGCAGGGCCTCCAGAATACTGGCCTGGTTACGGATATTGCTGACTTCTCGCTCCACCTCCGCAGCCAGTTCGCTGCGACCGCTGCTGACCAGTTTGTCCCGGGCCAACGACAGCTTGCCCACGTGCTGCGAGGCGTTGAGCAAGGGCTTGAGGTAGTCCGCGTTGGCACTGGCATATTGACTGAGCTGGTCAAGGTTTGCGCCCAACTCCCGTTCTGCCTGCAGCAGCAATGCCTGGGGGTCGCCTGCAAGCTTGCCGGCGGCGAGCAGTTCGGTTTTGCTGAACCCTTCAAGCTCCGCAAGGCTGGGGCGCACGGCGTCGGCCAAGGAGGGCGGCAGTTCATCGAGCTCGTGTTTGAGCTCATCGATCGCCTGGCCCGCACTGCTCAGGCGCAGGGCATCACCGCTGACGAGGTAATCCTGCACGTTGCCCGCCACCTGCCGTTGAAACTGCTGGGACAGGCTCAGGTAACGCTCCATCAGCAGATAGGGGCGTTCGAGGGCTTTTTGCGACCACCATAGGGTCGCGCCAAGCGCAGCGCACACGGCGATTAAAAGGACGGTGTTGAGATTGGTCAGCAGCTTGAGGCGCATTGCGGGACTACCAACGGCAGAATGGTAAGCGCCCGAAGTTATTGCGTTTCTATGACAGGGTTATGACCGGTTCGATGGATTCAGATGAAATAGTGGCCTTTTGCTTTGGTTCCCGCGAGGACTGCACGCGGTTGCGCCCGGCGTGCTTGGCGCGGTACAGCGCCTCGTCAGCCTGGCTCGCCATCATCAAGCTGTCGGAGTTCTCACCGAGATCCACCACCCCGGCGCTAAAGGTGCACCAAAGGTCCTGGGGCTGCGCCGGATAGTGAATTTCGGCGAAGCGCTGGCGGATTTCGTCGAGCACTTTGTGGGCCGACTCCAGATCGGTATCGGGCATCACAATGGCGAACTCTTCGCCACCATAGCGGCCGATGAAGTCAGTCTTGCGCAGGCGCTGCTTGAGGAACAGCGCCAGGCTCTTGATCACCCGGTCGCCCATCGGATGGCCATGACTGTCATTGACCCGCTTGAAGTGGTCGATATCGAGCATGGCAAAGCTCAGTGGCTTGTTCTCGCGGCGCGCGCGAAAGCTGCAGTCTTCCAGCAACTGCAGGATATGGGTGTGGTTGTACAGGCCGGTGAGGCTGTCGCGCACCATCCGCGCCTTCAGGTTGCGCGCCCGTGCCGCGCGGTTGCGCACGGTGGTGATCAGGTGCCGCGGTTTGATCGGTTTGGTCAGGAAATCGTCGCCCCCTTCACTCATGGCGTCGAGTTGCTTGTCCAGGTCATCCTCGGCCGAAAGGTAGATGATCGGCACGCTGACGTATCGGTCGTTGTGACGGATGACCTTGGCCAGCTCGGTGCCGGTGCAGGCCGGCATGTACATGTCGAGGATGATCAGGTCGGGCTGGAAGTCCGCGAGTTCCGCCATGGCCTGTATAGGCTCGATCAAGGTGCGGGTGACAATGCCGGCGCTATTGAGCAGGCGCTCGGTGTGCATGGCCTGGGCCCGGGAATCGTCAATGATCAGCACTTTGAACGGTTCGTACTGCGCGACGCAGGTCAGCACTTCGATCTTTTCCAGCAGGCTCGACGCTTCGAGGGTGCCGGTGAGGAACTCCTGGCCGCCGGCACGCACGGCGGCGAGGCGGGTCGGGGTGTCGGTTTCATTAAGACTGAAGAACAGCAGCGGCAGTTGTTGTTCCAGGCCTTCCTGGGCTTCGGCGGCGAGTTTGAGGCCGATGCCGGGCCCGCTGAAATCCACATCCATGACAATCGCCGCCGGCAGGCGCTCGACCATCGAGGAGCGAAACGCCGCCACACTGTCCAGGGACTGGGCGCTCAGCCCGAAAAATTCCAGCTGTTTGGCCAGGCGCTCCGCGCGGTCGTGATCCTGCAGCACCACGTAGATCGGTTTGCGCAAGGGCGGCAGGAACGTCTGATCGAGCTGATCGCCCTGGCGCAGGCCGGTGCGCGACAGCCGCTGCATCAGGCGGTTGAGGTCGGTGATCAGACCGCTGCTGAGGCGACCGCGATTGGTTTCGACTGCGTCAAGTGCCTGGCCGATCTGGCGAGCCAGCTGCATGTGCTCCGGCTGCTCGAAGCGCTCGGCGAACCGCAACAGGCGCAGGTTGGCTTCGCTCAGTTCCGCCAGGTCGGTGGCAGACCACTCGCTGCGCTGCAGGCGCTGCCATGTCTCAAGAATCTGACGTGCCTGATGAATTACCCGCTGGGCAAAGTGCTGCTTGAGGCGCTCACGGCTGGGGTCTTCTGGCTCGGTCATATCCTGACTACTAGTTAGGGTGCATGCTGAGATCGACTGGTGGCTCTATGCTAGCATCTCTTCCGAGGGTGGATCAGTGTCGCATGTCAATAATGTGCATAGCGAGCTCATTCAGTTTATGACTGGCGAGTCGCTTTGCTGCGTACGGAATGCGTACGGGATGCCCAGGAGCTGGTAGGAGCTGTCGAGTGCAACGAGGCTGCGATCTTTTGATCTTGCTTTTGCCAAACGCCAGGATTGAAAGATCGCAGCCTCGTTGCACTCGACGCATCCTACGCCGCACCAACACAAGGCGTGGTGTTCATTTATAGTGGCGGTATCGACCGTGCGGTTGTGGCTTGCGGCATGCGCGTATTAATGCGCGGCAAACGAGGCACGATGGCGTAGGGTTGTGGTCGAACCGATGAACTCAAGTGATTGAAAGGATATCGCCATGCTGGACTGGAAGAACCGCGCGGGCAGCGCGCCTGAACGTGCCGCTGAACCAAAATCAGCGACCCGCAGCTATATAGGTGGACTTTTGTTCAGCCGGGCGCTGGTCACCTTGATCGGCCTGTACCTGTTGGTGACGATCGGCCTGGGCTGGTATTGGAGCCAGGAGCCGGCACTGTTCCCGGTCCAGCAGAATGCCCAGGTCGCTGCCGAGAAAGAAGGCAAGCAGATGGTCATCGGCTACACCACGGTTGAAACCCTCAAGACCGTGGCCGATACCTTGCTGAGCAAGCCGGGCGGCTATATTTCCAATGACCGTTTCCCGCCAGGCCTGTGGATGGACAACACGCCAAGCTGGGAATACGGGGTGCTGGTGCAGGTGCGCGACCTGACGCGAGCGCTGCGCAAAGACTTTGCCCGCTCGCAATCGCAATCGGCGGAAGACTCGGACCTGGCCAAGGCCGAGCCGCGCTTCAACTTCGACAACAAGAGCTGGGTGCTGCCGTCCAGTGAGTCCGAGTATCAGGAAGGCATCAATTCTCTGAGCCGCTACCAGGCTCGCCTGTCCGATCCTTCGCAGAAAAATGCGCTGTTCTACGCCCGTGCCGACAACCTCAACAACTGGTTGGGCGATGTGGGCACACGCCTGGGTTCGTTGTCGCAGCGACTGTCGGCCAGCGTTGGCAGGGTCAAGCTCAACACCGCCTTGAAAACCGAAGTCGTGGCCCCGGGCCAGGTACCACAGGTTGACGAGGAAATCGTCGAAACCCCGTGGATGCAGATTGACAACGTGTTCTATGAAGCCCGCGGCCAGGCATGGGCCTTGTCCCACCTGCTGCGCGCCATCGAAGTCGACTTCGCTGACGTGCTGGCGAAGAAAAACGCCACCGTCAGCGTGCGCCAGATCATTCGTGAGCTGGAAGCTTCGCAGGAGCCGGTATGGAGTCCGATGATCCTTAACGGCAGCGGCTTTGGCGTTCTGGCCAACCACTCGCTGGTCATGGCCAACTACATTTCCCGGGCGAACGCCGCAGTGATCGACTTGCGTCAATTGCTGAATCAGGGCTGAGTCATGGCCGACAGCGACAAAGAGGCCGCCCACCGCGCGGCCTCGGACGCCGAGCAGATTGCCTGGGTCGATGAGCAGGACAACCTGCTCGGCGCGCTGGTCCGGTCCGACCTGCGCGAGCGGGGCCTGATCGGGCGTGGCACCTACATCATGCTGTTCAATTCGGCGGGTGAGCTGTGCGTGCACCGCCGCACCCTGAGCAAGGCGATCTATCCCGGTTACTGGGACGTCGCCGCTGGCGGCATGGTGCTTGCCACCGAAACGTACGCCGAGTCGGCCGCACGTGAACTGGAAGAAGAGCTGGGCGTGGGCGGGGTGGAGTTGACCGCTCACGACCATTTCTACTTCGAGGACACCGGCAATCGCCTGTGGTGTTCGGCGTTCTCGGCCGTGTGGGACGGGCCGTTGATCCTGCAGCCGGAAGAGGTGGTTGAAGCGCGCTTTCTCCCCATCGACCAGGTGATGCTGGAAATCCGGCAGAAGCCTTACTGCCCGGACTCGCTCGCGGCTTTGAAGCGCTATCTTCGCGCCTGCGGGAAAGACGTCGCAAAAGAGCTATAAATTGGCGCCGATTGGCTCTTAGCAATCGGCGTTTTTGCCGTTACACTGCGCGACCTTTTCAAACTGAATCGACATCAGTACGGCGTAGGAGCTGCCGCAGGCTGCGATCTTTTGATTTGCCGTTGAATCAAGATCAAAAGATCGCAGCCTCGTTGCACTCGTCAGCTCCTACACCGGCTTTTTCGTTTCAGTAGCGCTGCCCCTGCCTGAGTGGGGCTTCGCGGTCGATAGCCATGCGCTGCGGCCAGTCTTTGTCCTCCCAAGAGGATTGCCGGTGGCCAAAAAAGCCGCATCCTTCGCCGCCCTAGGTGGCCTGGTATTTTCCACCGACGCAGGTCGTCATTGCCCCGAGTGCAGTAAACCGGTGGACGCCTGCATCTGCAAACAGACCGTGATCCCGGCCGGTGACGGCATTGCTCGCGTACGTCGCGAAAGCAAGGGGCGTGGCGGCAAGACGGTGACCACCATCACCGGCGTGCCCCTGGCTGAAGATGCGCTCAAGGACCTGGCGACCACGTTGAAAAAACGTTGCGGGACCGGGGGTGCGTTGAAAGACGGCATCATTGAAATCCAGGGCGATCATGTCGAGCTACTCTTGGCTGAATTGATCAAGCTCGGTTTCAAGGCAAAGAAGTCCGGCGGCTAGCAGCCTCTGTGAAAACCACCCTCGACTTGATCCAGTCCTGACAACAGGTCTGGCGTCGTCCACATGGTTTTCACAGAGCCTGTTCTGACCGGTTTCTAAACTCACTGCGGTCGGCGAGGTCTACCCCCTCGTTGACGAACCGTCATTTTCATTCTTTAGACTGCGCCGGCCTGAACCCAGGCGACGCTCTATGACTTCTTTATAGGGGACTTCAATGTCCGTACGACGCACACGCAAAGACGATGGCAGCCAATGGACAGTTGCGGACAGCCGCAGTGTTTACGGGATCCGCCATTGGGGGGCCGGGTATTTCGCGATCAATGACGCCGGTCGCGTCGAGGTTCGTCCGAACGGCCCCGCCAGTTCGCCTATCGACCTGTTCGAGCAAGTTGACCAGCTGCGCAAGAGCGGCTTGTCCCTGCCATTGCTGGTTCGTTTTCCCGACATCCTGCAAGACCGCGTGCGTCAGCTGACCGGTGCATTCGATTCGAACATCGAACGCCTGGAATACCAGAGCAAGTACACCGCGCTGTACCCGATCAAGGTCAACCAGCAGGAAGCGGTGATCGAAAACATCATCGCCACCCAGAATGTTTCCATCGGCCTCGAAGCGGGTTCCAAGCCCGAGCTGCTGGCCGTGCTGGCCCTGGCACCCAAGGGCGGCACCATTGTTTGCAATGGCTACAAGGACCGCGAATTTATCCGCCTGGCCTTGATGGGGCAGAAACTCGGTCACAACGTGTTCATCGTGATCGAAAAAGAATCCGAAGTTGAGCTGGTCATCGAAGAAGCCGCCTCGTTGAAGGTCAAGCCTCAGGTCGGCCTGCGCGTGCGCCTGTCGTCCCTGGCATCGTCCAAGTGGGCGGACACTGGCGGTGAGAAATCCAAGTTCGGCCTGTCGGCGGCGCAGCTGCTGTCGGTGGTCGAGCGTTTCCGCGCGGCGGGCCTGGACCAGGGCATCCGCCTGTTGCACTTCCACATGGGTTCGCAGATCGCCAACCTGGCGGACTACCAGCACGGTTTCAAGGAAGCGATCCGCTACTACGGCGAACTGCGCAACCTCGGCCTGCCGGTGGATCATATCGACGTCGGCGGCGGCCTGGGCGTCGACTACGACGGTACCCACTCGCGTAACGCCAGTTCGATCAACTACGACATGGACGATTACGCCGGCGTCGTGGTCGGGATGCTCAAGGAATTCTGCGACGCGCAGAGCCTGCCGCACCCGAACATCTTCTCCGAAAGCGGTCGCTCGCTGACGGCGCACCACGCCATGCTGGTGGTGCAGGTCACCGACGTCGAGAAACACAACGACGACGTGCCGCAGATCGAGAACAAGGAAGCCCTGCCGGAAACCGTGCAGTGGCTGGTGGACCTGCTGGGCCCGACCGACATCGAGATGGTCACCGAAACCTACTGGCGCGCCACTCACTACATGAGCGACGTGGCTACCCAGTACGCCGATGGCAAGCTGACCCTGGCGGAAAAAGCCCTGGCCGAGCAATGCTACTTCGCGGTCTGCCGTCGCCTGCACAACTCGTTGAAGGCGCGTCAGCGTTCGCACCGCCAGGTGCTCGACGAACTCAACGACAAGCTGGCAGACAAGTACATCTGCAACTTCTCGGTATTCCAGAGCCTGCCGGACACCTGGGCCATCGGCCAGGTCCTGCCGATCCTGCCGCTGCACCGTCTGGACGAGGAGCCGCTGCGCCGTGCCGTGCTGCAAGACCTGACCTGCGACTCCGACGGCAAGATCAAGCAATACGTCGACGAGCAGAGCATCGAGACCAGCCTGCCGGTACACGGTCTGAACGAAGGTGAAGATTACCTGTTGGGTATCTTCCTGGTAGGCGCCTACCAGGAAATTCTCGGCGACATGCATAACCTGTTCGGTGACACCGACTCGGTGAACATCTACCAGAATGCGGATGGCAGTGTGTATCACGCCGGTATCGAAACCCACGACACCATCGAAGACATGCTGCGCTACGTGCACTTGTCGCCGGAAGAGCTGATGACCCACTACCGCGACAAATGCGCCAGCGCGCGCATCACTGCCGCCGAACGCACCCAGTTCCTCGACGCCTTGCGTCTGGGCCTGACCCGTTCGTCTTACCTGTCGTCCTGACGGGTTGGCGCCAAGGCTTGATTCGCGTGGGGCCGGTTGGCCTGGCGCGGGCAAGCCTGGCAGTGGAGTGAAACCACGGGGACCGATTACGAGCGCCTGTGGTCCCATCTTCAGGAAGGCCTGGCGCTGGGGTTCAGCGAGCGTCAGGGCTCGATGAGTGGTTGTGGCTGCGCTACCTGTGGCAGCACAACAAACCCTGAGGTGTGGCGTCGATGGCGATCTGGATTCGGCTATTTTGCAAACAGGCCATTGGCGCGCTCGTGCTGGCTGCGCTCGCGGCCTGTTCTCCGCTCAAGGCGCTTAATGCCCTGACCCCTGACGACGGCTTCGACAAGACCGAGGGCATCGCCTATGGCAGCGACCCGCGGCAAAAACTCGATGTGTACGTCCCGCGCCACCCCATGGAGAACGCTCCGGTGGTGGTGTTTTTCTATGGCGGCAGCTGGAACAGCGGATCGCGCAGCGATTACAGTTTTGTCGGTGAGGCCCTGGCATCCCGGGGAATCGTGGCCGTACTGGCGGACTATCGCCTGTATCCGCAGGTGCGCTACCCGGCATTTCTCGAGGATGGCGCCAAGGCCGTAGCCTGGACCCGCTCGCACATCCAGCAGTTTTCCGGCAATCCGCAGCGGCTGTACCTGATGGGGCATAGCTCCGGCGCGTACAACGTCGCGATGCTGGCGCTGGACCCGCAATTACTGGGGGCTGCTGGCATGTCGCCCCATGATATCAGCGGCTGGATCGGCCTGGCCGGTCCCTATGACTTCCTGCCCATCGTGAACCCTGACGTGCGCCCGGTGTTCTTCTGGCCGAATTCGCCGGCCCTGTCACAACCGATCAACCATGTCAGTCGAGGCGCGCCACCGGCGTTGCTGATGGCGTCCAGCGATGATGAACTGGTCGACCCTGGCCGCAACACCGGTGGCCTGGCGCGCAAGTTGCGCGAAGCCGGGGTGCCGGTGCGCGACCTGTATTTCTCCCGCACCGGTCATGCCACCCTGGTGGCAGCGTTGTCCCGGCCAATGCGGGGCCTGGCACCGGTGCTGGATGAAGTCGCAGGCTTCATCAAGGCCACGCCGGCTCAGTGAGCTTTGCCGGCAAACCAGCCGTCGTTGCGTTGCAGATACCAGGCAAACGCCCCAAGTGTCAGGCTGCGCAGCAACATGAACAGCAGGAAGGTCAGCCATAGACCATGGTTGCCCAACCCTTGCAGCGCCCAGGCGAAGGGCAGCAGCACGGCCACCGTCAACAACATGCCATTGCGCATTTCCCGGGCGCGCGTAGCCCCGATGAACAGACCATCGAGCAGGTAGCTCCATACCGCAATCAATGGCAGCGCGGCCAGGTAGGGCAGGTAGATGAACGCAGTGTCGCGCACGCTCTGGATATCGGTCTGCATCTCGATGAACAGATGCCCGCCAAACAGGAACAGCACGGCAAAACCCAGGCTCGCCAGCAGCGACCAGCCGCAGGCCACCACCAGGGAGCGGCGCAACGCCTGCCGGTCACGGGCGCCAATGGCATGTCCGCACAATGCTTCCACGGCGTGGGCCAGGCCATCCAGTGCATGAGCCGTCAGCAACAGGCCGTTGAGCAGCAGTGCGTTGGCGGCGACAGTGGCGTCGCCCAGCCGCGCACCTTGCACGGTGATCAGGAAAAAAATCGACTGCAGCGCCAGGCTGCGAATGAAGATGTCGCGATTGACCGCCAGCAGGGGGCGCCAGCTCTGCCAGATGGCCAGCGCCGCCCAGGCGATGTGCCCGGGGTAGGCGCGCAGGGCCTTGCGGGTCATCAGCAGGCCGATGATTGCTCCGGTCCACTCAGCGATGACCGAGGCCCGGGCGGCCCCGACCACCCCCCATTCCAGGCCCAGAACGAACCACAGGTTCAAGGCAATGTTGACCAGGTTGGTGCTCAGCAGTATCGCCAGGGGTGCCCGAGCGTTCTGCGTGCCGAGGAACCAGCCCACCAGTGCATAACTGGCCAGCGCTGCCGGCAGGCCGAATAATCGGGTGTGGAAGAATTCGCGGGTCAGTTGGTCCAGCTCCGCCGAAGGCTGCATGAAGTGCAGCGCAACTCCGCTCAGGGGCACGCCTGCTGCGCCCAGGACAACCGCCAGCCCGAAGGCCAGCAACAAGCCTTGCAACAGGATCTGCCGCAACGCCGCGCCATCACCTCGGCCGGCCGCCTGTGCGGCGAAACCGGTGGTGCCCATGCGCAGGAAGCCCATGCCCCATGCCAGGAAGGTATACAGGCTGGCGCCGACGGCCACGGCGCCGAGTTGATGGGCATGGGGCAGGTGGCCGATGACGGTGCTGTCGACCAGCGCCACCAGCGGTACCGAGATATTGGACAGAATCATCGGCGCGGCAAGCGCCCAGACCCGGCGATGGGTCAGGCGGTCGCGCCAGTCGTTGCTCAGGTTGGACATGCAGGCTCCTTGGGGGAGCCATTGTGTGTCAGTGGATGATCCAGCTCAACAGCCACAACCCGAGCAGCAGCCAGATGATCCCCATGATGATCGACGCATTCATGAACGCCCGAATGGCCGACCACAGCAACATCAGGCCCAGGACCAGCGCGATGATGCTGATGATCGAAGTGTCCATCCCCAACGCCCGGGACAGCCCCTCGACGAAGTTGGCGCCGGCATGGCTCAACAGATTGAACAGGCCGCTGAGGCCGTCGACGATAAAACGGATGACTGAACCGAGTGCCTGCCCGAGCCATTCGAAAAAGCTTTCTACCTGCATGTGTAGTTCGTCCTGAGAGAATGATGAGCCCCGTAGGAGCGGCCGCAGGCTGCGGTTTTTTGATCTTGATCCTTGGCGCTCATGACTATGCCAAAAGATCGCAGCCTGCGGCAGCTCCTGTACAGGGCATCGACTGTTGATTATGGGGCAAAGTTCGACACGCCATCGATACGCTTGCAGTCCTGGGCCAACCCCTTGAAGCTATACGTCTTCAGGAGAGCCCGATGAACCTTGTTGAACTGACCGAACGCCTGCACGCCATCCGCGATCGCAATGACTGGCGACAATTTCACAGCCCCAAAAACCTGGCCATGGCTGCCAGCGTGGAAATGTCCGAACTGGTGGAGATCTTCCAGTGGCTGACCGAAGACCAGTCGCGCCAGCTGCCGGCCGAAAAACTCGCCCATGCCGGTCAGGAAGTCGGCGACATTGTGCTTTATCTGCTGCTGTTGTGCAGCGAGTTGGGGTTGGACATGAATGAAGTGGTACGCAGCAAGCTGGCGGACAGCGAACGGCGGTTCAGCTGATGAGTGACCGTCATTTCGATCAGCTGGCGACGCGCTTCGCCGAAAAAATCTACGGTGGGGCCAAGGGCGCCATCCGTCTGGCCGTACTCCAGGCTGACCTGGCCGAAACCCTTCCGGACCGGCCTTTGCGCGTTCTGGACATCGGCGCGGGCCTGGGCCACATGTCGTTATGGCTGGCCCAGCGCGGGCATGACGTCACGCTTGCCGAACCTGCCGAACCGATGCTCGAAGGCGCTCGCCAGCGCTTCGCCGAGGCCGGGCAACACGCGACTTTCATCCAGGCACCCTGGCAGGAACTGCTCGGCCAGCTTACCGAACCCTACGACCTGGTGCTGTGTCACGCAGTGCTGGAATGGTTGGCCGAGCCCCACGCGATATTGCCGGTCTTGCATCAACTGACCCGGCAGGACGGCTGGTTGTCCCTGGCCTTCTACAACCGCGATGCGCTGATCTACCGCAACCTGCTCAAAGGCCACTTTCGCAAGATGCGCAAAAACGACATGGCGGGGGAAAAACAGAGCCTGACCCCACAACAGCCTCTGGACCCGCGTGAACTTGCGACGCAACTTGAGGGCCTGTGGCAGGTCGAAACCCAGAGCGGGGTACGGGTTTTCCACGACTACATGCCGGTGGAATTCCAGGCCCGCGCAGAACTGGTGGACCTGCTTGAAATGGAACTCGCACACCGCCGTCACCCAAGCTTTGCCGGGCTTGGGCGCTACTTGCACTGGATCTGCCGGCCGATCTGATCGGAGCATGAAATGAAAAGTCGTTCGGGTTTACTGATCATCTGCCTGGGATTGGCGGCCTGTCAGGGCAGCAACCCCTATGTCGCGACCTCCAGGCCGTTGCCGCCCGCGCCGCCTCAAGCCGCCACCACCTTCGACCGCAGCGCCTATCCGGCACCTGCGCGCGACTACGGCCGGTATCGCAGTTGGGCCTGGTTGAACGGACAATTGCCGCCGGGGACTGCCTGGGCGGATTCGGCGCAGGTCGCCGAAGCCGTGAGCAACGCCCTCGACCAGCGCGGCTTGCGACCCTTGCATGACAATCGCCCGGCCGACCTGTTCGTCAGCGCTGACCTGCGCCTGGAAACCCGCTTGCGTCAGGTGCGGGATGACTACTATGGCGGCGCCGGTTATTACGGCGGCGGTGGCGGTTATAACCGCTGCTGCGGCAGCGGCTATGGCATGTACAACACAGTGCCGATCGTGCGCACCTATCAGGAGCAGGTCGTGGTCGTGCGGGTCGACCTGTTCGATGCGCAAAGCGGCCAGCCGGTGTGGAGCGCCAGTGCCGAAACCAGCAACCAGGGCAAGCAGAGCGCCAGGACCGATGCGATCAGGGAGGCTGTGGAAAAAGCCATGTCGGCGTATCCTCCCGGTTAGCTACAGTAGACAAGACGCATTACGCAGGTTCATGCCTCACTCGGAGAATCATCATGTTCCGCCGTCTCGCTTTACTGGTCGTGGTCGCGCTGCTCGGCGCCTGCGCCTCGGACCAGGTCAACCATGACTTTGATGCCAGTCGTGACTTCGCCGCCTACCGCAGCTGGAGCTGGAAGGAGCCGGCCCTGCAATATCGCCCTGATGACCCGCGGATCAAGAGCGATCTGACCGAGCAGCGCATCCGCCAGGCGGTCACCGAACAGCTCGACCAGCGCGGCCTGCGCCCGGCTGCCGCCGGCACCAAGGGTGACCTGAGCGTACAGACCTACCTGATTGTCGAGCAGCGCCAGCAGCAGGTCACCACCAACTACGGCGGTGGTTGGGGCGGCCCGTGGAATGGTTACTGGGGCGGGCCGATTTACAACGAAACCCGCAACATCACCTACAAGGTCGCGACGGTTCAGATCGACCTGCTCGATGGCAAGGACGGCAAGCTGGTATGGCGCGGCAGCGACGAACAGATGCTCGCCCGCTCGCCGAACCCGGCTGATCGCAGCACCGCGATACGCGAGACGGTGGCGCGGATATTGGCAAATTACCCGCCTAGATAAAGACTTGATGCAGCACCGCAATCAACCGTAGGCACTGTCGAGTGCAACGAGGCTGCGATCTTTTGGCCTTGTATTGTTTAAAGGTGAGATCAAAAGATCGCAGCCTCGTTGCACTCGACAGCGCCTGCACACCGCTCATGTGCAGCTCTGAAAACCCTTGTCTACACTCTCCCATACCCATGGAGGTAACCTCGGCAGTACGCCGGCAAAGGAGTGCACAATGTCTCCCCGCTTGCAGTTTCACGGCCCCGCCCGGCAACGTGGCGCGATCGGTCTGTTAGCCGCGCTTACCCTCGGCCTGGCATTGATGTTCATGTTGCTGGTGCTCGACAGTGGCAGGCTCTACCTGGAGCAGCGCAAGCTGCAGCGAGTCGCCGATGTGGCGGCCCTTGAAGCCGTGACGCGCGACGGCGATTGCCTGGCCAATCTCACCGCTGCCAGGTACGCCACTCAAAGCGCCACCCGCAACGGCCTGACCGTCGCCGACGGCATTACCCTGAGCACCACCTGCGGAGTCTTGCAAACCGGCGCCGATAAGCTGCGCAGCTTTACGCCGGATGCCAGTAAAAAAGCAGCCATCCGCGTGATCGCCACCCGAGTGGTCCCCACCAGCATCGCCGCCGGCGTCGGAGCACTGTTCAGTCCCGGCCCGGCCAGCCTCAACACACGGCTCACCGCGACAGCAGTCGCTGCCCCGGCCGTACTGCCGCCCTTGGCGATGTTGACGATCGGCAGCACAGCGCTGGTGGTCGACTCCAGCAAGTCGGCTGCGTTGAACCTGTTGTTGGGGAAAATGCTCGGCGGCAGCCTTAATCTGAGCGCGGTGGGCTGGCAGGGCCTGGTCGATACCAACATCAATCTGCTGAGCTACCTGAATCAACTGGCCGTGGACGTCAACGTCAGTGCCGGCAACTACACCGAATTGCTCAACAAGAAAATCAAGCTGACCCAGTTGCTGGACACCGCGATCACCGTGCTCCAGGCCGGCGGCACAACGGCTAACGTGGCGGTCAGTGGCCTGACCGATCTCAAGGTGATAGCCGGCAGCACCGAGCTAGCATTAGGGCAACTGCTGCAGTTGCAGACCGGCACGCCTTCGTCGGCGCTCAATACCAATCTGCAAGTGTTCCAGCTGGTGGAAGCCTTTGTGCAGCTGGCCAACAGCCAGAACGGCATCGTGGTCGACCTACCACTGAATATTCCTGCATTGGTCAACGGCTCGGTACGGGTCAAGGTGATCGAGCCGCCGCAGCTGTCGGCGGTGGGTAATCCGGCGCTGGCCAAAGCCAACCCGATGGGGCCCGACCGTATTTTCGTGCGCACGGCGCAAGTGCGCACCGTGCTGTCGCTTAATCTGCCGCCGCTGTTGACGGGCGTGACCGGTCTGCCCGCTGCCATCTTGAATACGTCTTTGATCTCAGGCGTGACCGACGCCCTGAACAACGTGTTGCACCTCAACCTCGGCGGAGCGCTCCAGTCAGTCTTCTGTGTTCTGGGGGGCACCTGCCAGCGTACCAACTTGCTGATACTGCCCACCTCCAGGATTGATATCGCCCTGGAAGTCGGCAGTGCCAACAGCCATGTGACCGACTACACATGCGTCAGTGATGCCACCAAAACGCTGACGACCCAAACCAATACGGCCCTGGTGAAACTGAAGGTCGGCAAAATCGACACGGCCAACGCATTCTCGTCTTCGGCAGATGTAACGGTGCAGCCGTTGCCCCTGATCGACGTTGGCGCCATCACTTGCAAGATTCCCTTGCTGGGCTTGGGGCCAGAAACCTGCGATCTGTCGACACGCAAGCCGTTTTACGGCGGCGGCCTGGGGGTCAAGGTCGATTCGCCCGTCGCCAGCACCCAGAGCACGCACATTTACAACCAGCCTCCAGAGATCAAACAACCTCCGTTGTTCTACAGCCTGGGTACGCAGGGGGTTGTCGATAGCTTGAAAACCACCCTGGCGGGTGTTCAGGTGCAGGCCTACAAACCTGTGGCTCCAAATGTGCTGGGTGATTTACTGACAACTGTGACGGGGGCGCTGGACGCGGTTAACAACACGCTGGGCGTGGTCATTGATGGCCTGCTCAGCAATGTCCTCGACCCCATCCTCGACAACCTGCTCGCTGCCCTCGGCATCACGCTGAACAAAGTCGACGTCGGCGCCAACCTCAGTTGCAAGCCCCCGGGTCGCGCCGGGCTGGTGATTTAAGACAGGGGCGATATCGGCAATTCGATGCAGAAGCGCGCGCCGTGTGCCGAATTGCTCACACTGAGCCGTCCGCCCATGTTCTCGACAATGCCGTAACTCACGGACAACCCAAGGCCGGTGCCAACACCCACCGGCTTGGTGGTGAAAAAGGGTTCGAAGATCCGCTCCATCAGCCGCGGATCGATACCACCACCATTGTCCTCGACCCACAGGCGCACGTGTTGGGCATCCCGCTCGGCGTCCAGCGCGATCCACGGCTGGAAGGGGTGATCATCCTCACGTTTGGCCAGCAGGGCATCCCGGGCATTGACCATCAGGTTGATCAGCACCTGTTCCAGCTGATCGACATGACCGCGCACCTGCACGTCGAAGCCGGCCTCGCCGATTCGCAGCTCCAGCCCTTTGCCGCGCATGCCTTCGGCCAGCAACGCCAGGGTACCTTCAATGGCATGCAACGGATTGAATGGCTGCTGCTCGATCTCGGAACGGCGACCGAACACGCGCATGTGGTCCACCACCCGCGCTGCGCGCTGGACCTGAGCGTCGATGCGCTTGAGCTTTTCGGTCAGGTAATCGACCTGCACATCGCCGTTGCCCAGGCGCTTGAGCACATTGACGACGGCCATGCGCATCACATTCAGCGGCTGATTGATTTCATGGGCCAGGCCCGTGGCCATCTCGCCCAGGGTGGCCATTTTTGCGCTCTGGGTGAGTTGCTGCTGGGCGCGCCGCACCTCGGTGTTGTCGCGGCCCACGGCCTGGATTTCAAGAAGGCGCCCCTGATCATCGAACACTCCGCGATCCGACCAGACCCACCATGCATGCTCGCGTCCCGGCAGTTGCAGATTGATTTCCGCGGTACTCACCGCAAACTCGGGGGTCAGTTGGCCCAGGCGCGATACAAACGCCTTGCGCTGTTCCGGCGACATCCAGCTGCCGAGGTTTACACCGGGTAGCGCTTGCGGCTCGCATTCCAGGTAGGCCGCCAGTGGACGGTTGCCAAAGGTCAGTGTGAGGTCGGGCAGGTAACGGCAGATCATCGCCGGGGAGTCTTCCACCAGGAGGCGATAGCGTTCCTCGCTTTGTCGAACCTGCTCGGCAGCCTGGGTGGCTTCAGTGACATCCAGCCACAGGCCCACGGCCTCCACCGGCAGGCCGAGATCGTCGCGCAGCAGGCGGGCTTCATCGAGCAGCCAGTGGTAATCGCCACGACTGTCGCGCAGTCGATAGCGTGCCTGCACCGAACCCTGGCGCAGCAGCTGTCGGGTGCGTTCAAAGTACTGGTCGCGGTCATCCGGGTGTACCCGCTCGACCAGCATCGCGGGACTGCAGTCGGCGAGGGTGAAGCCCAGTAACGGCAGCAGGCTGTCACTGAAAAACGTCGGCAGCAGCGCGCCCTCGACGTAACGCTGAACATAGATCACTGCTGGTGAACTGGCGATCAGGTTGTCCAGCCGTGCATGCGCCGTTGCCGCGTGCTGCTGCTGGTTTTTGATGTCGCTGATGTCGAGCATGAAACCGATGATTCGCCGCTGTGTCCCCGCGCCGACGGCCTGGCCTTGCAGGCGATACCAGGTCGGCGATTGCGCGGCCTCGGCCTGCAGCACGCGGATGCACAGCAGCAGGGGTGCACTGTTGTCCTGCAGGTCGAGCAGGCGGGCATTGAGTTCTTCGCGATCGGCGGGGTGTACCCGTTCGAGCCAGTCGCGCACCGGTAAAACCCCCCGGTCCAGGCCCAGGTCGCTGGCCAGCGATGCGGCCAGTTGCAGCTCGTGGCGATCAGCGAAAAGCTCCCACCAGCCGGTGCCCAGCAAGGTTTGCAGGGCTTCCAGGCGCTCCAGGTGCAGATGGTGGCGCTGCTCGCGCAACCGCTCCAGCAAGGGCGCCGCCAGCGCGGCCATCAGCTGTAGCCAGTCGCGATGGCTCAAGTCGGGCGCGCGCTGTTGCACCGGGTAAAAACCGCACAACAACCAGGCCGCGACACCCTGGGCGTCCTGGTAAGGTACGGCGAAGCCTTCGGCATGGCCGAAAATATCCTGCAGGCGCGGATGCTCGCCGCTGATCAACGGCTGGGGGGCGCCGCCGTTCAAGGTGTCGAGGCCAGTGCCCAGGCGTTGACCCGCGTGCCATAACTGCGGTGCGTCAAAGGCATCGGCATGCTGATGCACCTGCCAGCCTTGTTCCTGCTCGTCGAGCAGCGCCACGGCAATGCAAGGGACATGCAAACGTTGGGCGAGGAGTTGCAGCTGTTCGCTCAGCACCTGGGGCAGGCGCGGCAGACTGCACAGGCGCAGTTGCTCGCTGAGCTGGGTTGCGAGCAGCTGACACTGCTCGCGGCTGCGTGCCTGTCGACGTTCGAGCAGCAGATCACCGATGTCCAGCAGCTGCAATAACCAGCCTTCGGCTTGAGGCTGCACCCAGCCGCGCAGGTGCACGGGCTGATCGCCCAGGCCCTGAAAGTCCAGGTCCAGGCTGTGCCCAAGCCAATCCCCGGGCGAACCTTCGATGGACAGGCAACTGTGGGGCATCAGGTAGTCGCGCAACGGTACCGGCTGGGCGCTCACGGCCTGACGGGCGAGTGCGTGCCTGAGCGGCCCCGCCAGTTGCATCACTCGAGATGCGGCATCCAGCTGGATGTGCAAACCGACTCCGGGCGCGCTCATGGCGTACTCGGTGTTGAGGGTTTTCGCCGGTGGCCGTTGCAGCAGGCGACCGAGCATTGTGTTGCCGGGACTCAAAACTGCAGGCTCGATTGGGCGCTGAGCGTGGTCGGCAGCTTGGGTATCGGGCCGACCCCGGGCAGCACCAGCGAAGGCAGCACGCTGTTCAACTTGCTGCTGGGATAGTCGATGCTCACCGTCAACACTCCGCCGGCATACACCGCCTTCGCGTGGGTGGCGACACTGAAATTCAACGCCGGCGGGATCCATGACAGGCGTTGAGTCAGGACGCTGGTCGCCAGTGTCTCGACGGTCTGTTTGTAATCGGCGGTGGTCGGGTCCACGGCCACGCTGCGCCTAACCGCTTCGGCGGTCGACTCGTTGAACGATTGCATCAGCAATAACGGCAGGCTGTAACTGAGCAGACCGTACAGCACCGCGAAAAAGATCACGAACACCAGCGCGAACTCAATCGCCACGGCACCTTTTTGCTTACGGGGGAGGGCGGTTTTCATGTGTGCGTCTACCCTGACAATCACAATGTAATATCAGCATAGAATCATTCAGCCAAAACGGACGGCTTTTACCTCATGCAGAGTTTTTTCCTGATCATCTGGCTGATGGTGTGTGCCGCGCAGGATGCACGAGAACGACACATTGCCAATGTCCTGACCTTGGGCGCTGGCGCGGTGGCGCTCGCCTGGTTGCTGTGGACCGGGAGCACCTGGCTGGGCGCCGAGGCCGTGGAGGGCGGCCTGGCATTCCTGCTGGCGCTGGCCTTCACGCTGCCGGGCTACTGGATGGGTCGGATGGGCGCCGGTGATGTGAAATTAGTGACAGCTTTGGCACTTGCGACGGACGGTATGCACGTTCTCGGCACGATCATCGGCGCGGGAATGGCCAGCGTGCTGTGGTTATTGATTTCGCCAAAACTCTGGCTGTATATGAGTCAATCACTTAGGGAGCAATTGCGCTACATGGGCCCGCAAATGTCAAAAAAACAACCATTTGCGCCGTTCGTACTGGCAGGCGCGGTGCTGACTTTGGCCTGGCTCCGCTAGTCGCCAGTTGTGTGTACAGAGTCGAAAAGTACGTCTATTTTCAAATCAGTCGTAGTTGTACAGCCCGTGGCTGTCAGTACAGGAATAGCCAGATTTTGGCGTTGGCATGGAGTAGCACGTGAACAAGCTCACCTCGGCAGTAAAAGTCCTTGTCGTTGATGATCAGCCGTTGATCGTGGAAGAACTTGGCGAGTTTCTCGAGAACAGTGGTTATCAGTGCGTACCCTGTGGGTCCAGTCAGGAAGCGATCGAGCGTTTTTCCGATGACGCCGATGTCGGCCTGGTGCTGTGTGACCTGCACATGCCCGGTATGGATGGCATTCAGCTGGTTCAGGAGTTGCAACGCTTGTCCGGCAAGCATCGGGTGTTCGAGGCCATCATGTTGACGGGGCGCGCGGACAAGCAGGACGTGATCAAGGCGTTGCGCGCAGGCTTTGCCGACTACTATCAGAAACCCATCGACCTGGATGAATTGCTGAACGGTTTGCGCCGCCAGGAAGTGGCGTTACAGGAGCGGCAAAAGAGTCTGCAGCTGGGGCATTTGAATCAGAAGCTGCAGTTCCTTTCCGAGTCCATCGATGATCTGTATCAGGACCTGGACAAGGTACGGCGCAGTCCGTCACCCCGTGGTGGAGCAGAGGCCTCGGACGATACTTTCATTGACCCGGACCGGCTGCAGATACCGTCGATTTTCAATCAGCTGTCCCCTCGGCAGCTGGACGTGGCACGGCTGGTGGGCAAGGGGCAGACCAACTATCAGATTGCCTGTGAGTTGGGGATTACCGAAAACACCGTGAAGCTGTATGTGTCGCAGGTCTTGCGTCTGACCCACATGCACAATCGCACGCAATTGGCACTGGCGTTGTCCCCGAACAACTCAGGTTTGCGCCAAAGAGTCACAGCCCACTGAGTGAAACAAATCCACCGTAGGAGCTGCCTTCGGCAGCGCCTACGCGGACGTGCATAAGGTATTCGAAGGCCTCTCAATTCCCTTCCAGCGAACCGCCCTCATCCTGCTCATAAAACTCCGGTATCGGGTACTCAAAACTTTTCAGGAACCGCGTCATGGCCCGTTCCCGCTCGGCCGCCGTGGCCGTTTGCGGGATGTTGGACGCCGCCTGGTTTCGGCTCTGCAAAACCAGCCAGCCTTCGGTTTCCTGCTGTTGTGGTGACGAGGGGCCGGCGTCGAGGGCCAAGGCTGGCAGGCTCAGCAGGGGCAGGTAGCACAGGATGGTCAGTTTCATGGTGTTCTCCTCTACTTCAACGCATCAGTGACAACCGCCACCTGGCCGCTGGTGGACGGCCGTGGCGGGGTGGGGGCCTTGAGTGATTCGGCGCGGGCCTTGGCGTCGCCGAATTGTTCCGGGCTCAAGCCAGCGCGGCTGACGAGTTCACCAGCCTGTTGCCAGTTGTCCTGATAGATCAACAATGCCACCAGGTTCACCGCCGCCAGTTGATCGCTCTGCTTGAGCTCGATTGCGGTCAGGAACTCGAAGCGTGCGTCGTCCAGGCGCAGCTGGTTCATGTAGACCACGCCCAGGTCATTGCGGATTCTTTCGTCAGTCGGCGCCAGTCGTGCGGCCCGCTGCAGATGCGCCTGGGCCTGGCCGTTGTCACCCCGACCTGCGGCGAGTTGGCCGAGACCGTGTTCGGCTTCGGCGGCGCGGCAGCTGCCCAGCAGGCTACGGTACAAGGGTTCGGCGTCGCTGCGCCCCAGCAGGCGATAGACCCGGGCCTTGCGCAGGCGTACATCCGCCAGGTTGTCCGGCAGGCTCTGCAGGTTGGCGAGGCTGGCGTGCAGCTTGCCGTCCTTGGCCATGTCATCGGCCAGGTTCAGCGCCAGCTCCTGATCGGCGCTGGGTTTGGCGCAACTGGCGGAGGTCGTCAGGGCGGACCAGGGCGCTTGGCCGTTGGTGGCGCATCCGCTCAACATCAGCAGGCTCATCACCGCTATCAGTGCTTTCATAAGTAACCTCTTCAAGAGCCTGAATCAGGACGAGAACGCCCGGGCAATCGCGGTAAACCCAGGCCCGGCCAACACGATCAACAGCGCAGGAAACAGAAACAGCATCATCACCACCGACATCTTCGCCGACATCTTCGAGATGTATTCCTGCAAGTTGGTCAGGCGCCGGTCGTCGAGCAGCTGCTTGAGCGCCAGCAGCGACTTCATCGCACCGCCGCCCTGCTGGATCAGTTGCTGCAAGATCACGCAGGTGTCGGTGAACTCGTCGATCGCCAGCACATTGGCCGCCTTGTTCAGCTCCTGTCCCAGCTCCAGGCCGGAGTCGACCCGGGCCAGAATCAGACTCAGCTCCTGGGTGGTCTGCGGCAACAGCCGCTGGGCTTCGACGCTTAAAACCCGCAGGGCCTGCTCAACGGCCATCCCCGACTCGAACAGAATGCGCAGCAAGGGAATAAGCGTGGAGATTTCTACAGCGATCTGTTTTTGCCGGCGCTTGGCCGCGTAGGCCAGCAGGCGCTTGGGCAGCAGGTAGCCAATGGCCAAGGCAAAGAATGGCGCTATCCAGTGGTTGCTGGCCTGTGGATAGAACAGCGTTTGCAGCACGATCACCAGGCCCACTACCACGAACGGCGTGCCGATTTGCAGCGCGGCAAACATCGAGCGCTGGCGGGCGCGGCGCCATCCCACGCGGTTGAGCAACACCTGGGTTTCGTTGTCGAGACTGACGCTGCGTTGCCCCACCTTGCTGTCGCCTACGGCGCGCAGCCAGGTGCCCAGGCGGTTGTCCCGCACCATCTGCCCCTGCAGGCGCTGGCTGACCTGGCGTTCACGGCGGTGGCGCTCGAGCAGGCTGGCGAACATCAATAACACGGCGCCCAGCAGCAACAACGAGCTGACAATCATCGCGACGGCCATTTCACACGCTCCGCAACATGCGCCACAGCGCCAGGCAACCGGTGACTTGCAGGCACACGGCGATGATCAGCATCTGCCGTCCACCCTCGTCGTTCCACATCCCCAGCATGTAGCCGGGATTACTCATCATGAAATAGCTCACCAGGATCAGCGGCAGCGAACCCAGGACCCAGGCGGTCATGCGGGTTTCACCCGTCAGTGCACGCAACTGGCGAGCCCCCTGGTCGCGCTCGCGAATCAGTTTGATCAGGTTCTCCAGCAGCTCGCTGGCGTTGCCGCCATAGCGGTGATTGACCTTCAGGCCCAGGGCGAACATGCGCAGTTCGTCCTGCTCATACAGCTCGGCAAAGTCATTCACGGCGTCGGGCAGGTTTACGCCCAACTGAACGTTGCGTTGAACCCTGCCCATGGCGGTTTTTAATGGATCCTCGCTGGCGTCGATCGCGCCCATCACCGCGTCCGCCAGGGTACGACCGGACTTCAGGCTGCGTACCGTGTGGTCCAGCATCTGGGGTAACTGCTCGACGATCCGGTGGATCCGCCGGCGGTAGCGCCAGGACACATACACCCGCAGCGCCAACGGTGGCACCACCAGCAACAGCAGGAAACCGGCCCAGCTGGCGACGGCAGAACCCATCAGCATCGACACCACCCACAGCGCCAGCCAGATACCCAGGCGGTCCGTGGGGCGCCCCAGGCCTGCGCGCAGGAATGCCCGCTCCAGGCCCGTCCAGCGAGTTTTTTCCGGTAGCCCTTCCGGCTGCCCCTGGCCGAGGCGTTCCAGGATCCTTTCGCTGCCGGATTTGCGCACGCCCTGGTAGAACAGGCGTACGGAAAAGGTCAGCAGCAACAGGCACACCAGGCACAGCAACAGAGGTCCGATCATGTGCGCCTCGCGGTCAGTGAAGGTCGCCGAACGACTCGCGGCGCAGCTTGTCGCCGGCGGGGTTGACCGCCTCGCGCAGAAAGCCGAAACCGGTGCGTCGATCAAGCCGGAACAGGGTATTGGTGACGTACACGTCGTCGCGGATCCCCACCACTTCCACGACTTCGCTGACGCAGCGGCGTCCGTCGGGCATGCGCGTCAACTGGATCACCACATCCAGCGCGGCGCAGATCATCTGCCGCAAGGTACGCTCGGCGATGCTGCGGCCGGTCAGGCCCACCAGGGTCTCCAGGCGCAGCAACGCATCCTGCGCGTTGTTGGCGTGCACGGTACTCATCGAGCCATCGTGACCGGTATTCATGGCAGTGAGTACGTCGACCACTTCGACGCCACGGATCTCGCCGAGGATGATCCGGTCGGGACGCATCCGCAGGGCGTTGCGGATCAGGTCGCTGGCCTTCACTTCGCCGTGGCCTTCGGCATTCGGCGGGCGGGTTTCCAGGCGCACCACGTGCGGGTGGCCCAGTTGCAGTTCGGCGACGTCTTCGATAGTCACCAGGCGTTCGTGAGGGTTAATCAGCTGACTGAGAATATTCAGCAAGGTGGTCTTGCCCGTGCCGGTGCCGCCGCTGATCAGGATGTTGCAGCGCTTGCCGACAGCCTCCTGGATGAAATCGAAGATCGCCTGGTCAATGGTTTGCATCGCCATCAAGTCCGAACTCTTGAGCATGTCCTTGCGAAATTTACGAATCGACAGGCACGGGCCATCGAGGGCGATTGGCGGGATGATCGCGTTGACCCGGCTGCCATCGGGCAGGCGCGCATCGACCATTGGCGAGGACTCGTCGAGCCTGCGCCCGAGGGGCGCGAGAATACGCTGCATCACGCGTTCGACATGGTGAGCATCAATGAAACGCAAGTCGCTCTGATGCAGCACGCCATCGCGTTCGATAAATACCCGGTGCGGGCCGTTGACCAGGATCTCGGTCACCGCCGGGTCGCGCAGCAGCACTTCGAGGGGGCCGAAGCCGGTGAGTTCGTCGACGATCTCTTCGGCCAGGCGCTCCATTTCATAACGGGAGATTGCCAGGTGCAGGCGGGCGATGTACTCGGCGATCTTGTCGATGACAAACTGCGACAGCACCTGCCGGGTACCCTCCAGCAGGTTTTTTCCGGACTCTTCGATGGCGTCGATGATGTAGCGGTGCAATACCAGTTTGAGGCCTTCATGATCGGTGTTGCCGACCGCGCCACGGGTTGGCGCGCCGAACAGCTTTTCACTGTTCATTGCGCACCCCGCAGGCGGTCGAACCAACCGGCCTTGGGTTTGACGATGCCTTCGGAGCGTTTCGCCAGGCGTTCGCCGAGGGTGCGCAGGCCCTGGGTCAAGGTTTCCCGCGGGGCGAGTTCGAACAGCGACACGCCCTGGTTCTTGGCGTTGAGTCGCACCTGCGGGCTGTTGGCGAGCGTCGCGATGACCTCCATGCCGAAGCTTTTACCCAAGGTCTCGGCGTCGGGTGTGACGTCGCGCAGGTAGCGGTCCACCAGCAGCCGGGAGTGCTCCAGCTTCATGCCTTTTTCGCGCCAGAAATTGAGGATCGCCAGGTTGCGCCGGCAGTCGAGCACGTTCTGGTCGGTGTACCACAGCAACTTGTCGCAGTGGCTGACAAAGGTTCGCAGCGCCTCGCTGTCCTGCTGCCCGGTGAGGTTCACCACAATGTGCTGGAAGTGATGACGCAGCGCGCTGAGCAGCATGTACAGCTCGGCCGCACTGGTGTGTTCCAGTGGTTCATCGGTACTGGCATAGGCGAGGATCCGCAAGCCGCCCTCGCAGCGACTGAACGCGCTGTCGATCAACGTGGCGTCCAGGCGTCGCAAGTGCCGCAGGGCATCACCGAAGTGAAACGAGCTCTCCAGGCCCAGCAAGGCCAGGCTGTCACCCCGGGGCAATCCGAGGTCCAGCAACAGGGTTTGTTGCCCGCTCTTCTGCACCACTTGCGCGAGATGGGTGGACAGCAAGGCGCCATCGGCATTGCTCTGCACGCTGTACAGCACCGTAAGGCCGCCCAGGTGATTGTTGGGCGTCACAGGGGGCAGGCGCTTGCTCAGGCGCCGCACCAGGCCTGCGACCTCACTGGAGCGCGAGCCGTACGCGACGAAATCCCGGGCCCCTGCGCGCATGGCGTTGAGCACCAGTTGATTGTCCATGCCATCGCCCAGCGCGACGATCGCCAGCATCGGCTTGGCTTCCAGGGCACCTTCGATCAGCGCGCTCTGGGCCACCACGTGGTCGCGGTCCAGGCCGATGAACACCAGGCTGGCGAACGTCACATCCACCAGTGCCAGCAGTTCGTCAAGGCTGCCGCCACCGGCGCTGACCACCTGGCCCAAGGGTGCCAGGGCGCCCTGCAGCCACTCCAGGTCAGTGTCGTTGCGCGTAATCGCGAGAAAGGTCTGGCTCAGGCTCTGGCTCATTGCGATAACCCGCTGCGTTTATCGAAGTTGCCGTTTTCAAGGAAGTACATGCGGTAGAAATTCGGATCGTAGTTGCGCAACTTTTCCCCGGGCAACGAGGGCAATTGCGCGTTCGCCGCCAGTGGCTGCACCAGGTGCGGGGTGACGATCATCAGCAGCTCGCGTTCTTCGCGATTGATGTTCTGGTCGCGGAAAAACGCACCCAGGATGGGGATGTCGCCAAGCCCCGGAAACTTGTTCACCTGGGAGCTGTTGCGGGTGCTGATCAGGCCGCTGATGACAAAACTTTCGCCATCGGCCAAAGAAATGCTGGTGTCGGTGCGGCGCACCGTCAGCGCCGGGACTACGGTGCCTGCGATGTTGACGCCGTTGCTGTAGTCCAGCTCGCTGACTTCCGGCGCAACTTTCAGGGCGATGCGATTGCTGCCGATGATGGTCGGGGTCAGCGTCAGGCGGATGCCGAATTCCTTGTACTCGATCGAGACGTTGTCACTGCCGGAGCTGGGCACCGGGATGGGGATTTCGCCGCCGGCCAGGAAACTCGCGCTTTGCCCGCTCAGCGCCACCAGGCTGGGACGTGCCAGGGTATAGGCGAAACCGCTGCCTTCCAGGGCGTTGATCATCACCATGGTCTTGCCGCCAATCCACGAAATATTGAACTGATCGTTATTCACCGGCAGTCGCGGCTGCACCACGCCGTCGATGGTCGGCAGGGTGCGGGGCGCGCCAAACAGGAAGTTGCCACGGGTACCGAAAACCGAGGTCGAGGCCTCCTTCAGTTTGGATCGGCTGACTTCGACGAAGCGGATGTCGGTCTGCACCTGGGAAGGCAGCAGCGGCTCCTCGGACGACAGGGCGACGCCGGTCAGTGCGGCGGTGGCCTTGCCCTGGACGAACACCATGGTCTGGCGCGGTGTGGTCGAGCACGCTGTCCAGACCATCAGGCTGGTCGCGCCGGGTGCCATCCCCGTGAGCAGGAAGCCGCTGGCGCCGGTGGTGCGAACGTCGGCGATCTTCGGGTCGCCGACGGCCAGGCGCGTGATCGCAACCGGAGATTGCAGCTCCTGCTGCAAGCCTTCGCCGACTTCCAGAACGCTGGGTAGCGGGCTCAAGGCCGTGCAATTGCTGGAGGCGGCAAGGCTGGTGTCAGCTGCGATCAACACCAGGAAAGCGAACAGCGGGCAAAGTATCGGCATGGAACGACTGGGCATAGCACTGCATCCTTGCTCGATCAGGGAGTTTGTTGGGTGATCTGGTTACCACGAATGACTTCCACCCCAGGCCGTGCGACGGCAGTGCGTACGGGGCTGCTGACGGGTGTTTTCGGCGCGCCGCCCAGGGCCAGTTGGGTGAACTGGAACAGGCCGCTGTTGGCCGCATCGAGATTGCCGGGCGCGTCGCTTTCGCCAGCCCAGTAGCGGGCCAGGCGCTGCTCCTCGGCGCTGCGTACCGCCAGGCGTAGGGTGCCCACCTGAGTCGCCAGCATCAGCCGGCCGAGCAACGGCGCCGGCACGGCCAGCAGTACGGTGCGGGCGGCGATGCGGCGCTGATCCTGCTTGATCTTTTCTTCGGCGTTCAGGGGCGGGGTGGCAGGCTTGCCGTCGTTGGTCAGGCCGAGCTGGTCGCCGACCCCGAGCACGCGCATGGCCGGGATGACGATCTGTGCCGACTGTTGCCGGTTGCTCTCGTCCTGGCGCAAGTACAGCAGCACATCAACATAGTCACCCGGTGTCAGTTGCCCTGCGGCACCGATCACTTCATCGACGGCGACGGCGAGTGCGCGCTCGTCACTGCGAATCATGCGTGCCACGGCACCACCGCTTTCAAAGCTGTCCTCACTCAGCCAGGTGCCGGCGGTGAGTGTGCGCCACGGCGTACGCCCGACCGCCTGGTCGATGTTGCCCAGGCTACCGGCCGGTGCGCTGCGCAGTTTTTCCACGGCGAGGTCGGCAGCGGTCAATGGCGTGAATGGCGCCACATCGCGTACCACCACGACCACCGACTGGCGGGTCTGGTCTTCGGCAGAGGCGACGGTTTTTTCGATGGCGGCAACGGCGGTGGGAGTCTCGACCGGTTGGGCAGCAGGCGCGCGACTGAGCATCAAACCCCAGTAGCCGGCGACCACTGCGCCCACTAGCAACATCCCTGCAAGACCCATGGTGACGCGACTGTTCATGACGGGCTCTCCTTTTCCTGCTGCAAGACTTGGCCCATATCCAGACGGGGTAAATGCGTGCTTAAGCAGCTATGAACATTCAACGATTTCGCTATTTGACGGTAGCGCAGGTAAAGCGAAATGCCATTAACCACAATGAAAATAGCTGTCAAAAATTTAAGAAGTGGCCGAGATGGCAGGTTTTTTTTGGGTGCATTAGAAAGTACTAATACTTTGTAATTAAACCGTTCTTACAGTTGCCGCAGGGCGGTTTGTTGACAATGCTCTGGTGGCACGGAGCAATCATGTCTCGGTCCGTGATACCGGTGCCCTGGGGCCCAAGGAGTTGTCAGATGTTTCTTAAACTGTATGTGAAAGCTCGCGTGTTTTTTGAAAGCACTGAAGGGGCTTCGGCGATCGAATATGCGATTGTGGCGGCGATGGTGGCGGCTGTGGTTGTGGCGTTTATTTCGCCCATCAGCACAGAGGTTAAAGAAATCTTTGAAGGTCTGAAGACTGCACTTGTCGATAGAGATAAGGTTGTTCCATAGCCTGCCATTGCCTGGTTTATAGGCTACTGTCTTTCAACCTGGTTCATCGGTTTCGGAACGCCACATGACAGTACCTTCACCCCCACGCCAGCAGTTGCTCTTGGTCGACGACGAAGAAGACGCGCTGCTGGAACTTGCCGAACTGCTGGAGGGCGAGGGCTTTTGTTGCTTCACGGCAACGTCGGTCAAACTCGCCCTGCATCACCTTACCCGGCATCCCGATATCGCCTTGGTAATCACCGATCTGCGCATGCCGGAGGAGAGCGGCATGTCGCTGATCAAGCGGTTGCGCGAGCACACCTCGCGTCAGCATCTGCCGGTGATCGTCACGTCCGGGCACGCGGACATGGAGGACGTCAGCGACATGCTGCGCCTGCAAGTGCTCGACCTGTTTCGCAAGCCGATCTATCACGTGCGATTGCTGGAAACGCTGAACAACCTGTTCCCGCAGCCCCTGGCCCAAGTGACCTCCGGCTGAACAAACCCGGTCCTGCCGATTCATGCCACCAGCACCCGATCCCGTAGGAGCTGCCGCAGGCTGCGATCTTTTGATCTTGATCTGCAGATGATCTTGATTCCTGCAGATCGCCAAGATCAAAAGATCGCAGCCTTCGGCAGCTCCTACCGGGGGATCGTTTGGCTTCTACGTCGGCGTGTCGATTTGATCCAGTACGCGGTTCGCTGTGATCTCCGCCAGCATGATGGTGTTCGAAATACCCAGCAGCGCATTGCGCGACTCGCCGTCCAGGTGATCCACCAGGTGATGGACCATCACATCAACCGAGGCCAGGGTCTCCACCAGATACGTCACCAGGGTTTCAGTTGAGGCGCCAGGGTCCACGCTGAACAGGCTGCAGGGCGTGCGTGGGGCGCATTTGATGTCGGCGAGGGATGGGGAGTCGAGGGTGCCTTCGGATTCGGCGGGGGTGTTTGATTCGGGGGGATTGGGGCTGTGATTGATCATTGTGAAACTCCATTCGAGGACAAGGAGTTCGCCACGACTGCGACCAAGCAGGTGGGTGGCAAACCGTACGCAGGTTGGTCGACCAGGGAATGGAACCCGGCAGGGCCGAAGCCCTCCCACGCACAGCTCGCCATGAAGCAAGCACTAAAAGTGCGCCATTCTAAACCCGGGCGACCAAACCCGTTCGCTGAATTTGCAGCGACACCCAAAGCGTACATTCCCCGCTTCCGAAACAACAACCGACACAACGTGTAGGAATTTTCCCCAGCCCACTCTGGGTATGCAGGACGTGCACTTATTTCCTCAGCGGCACCTCGGTCAACTGTAGGAGCGAGCTTGCTCGCGATGGTCGTGAACGATAACGCTGACAGCCTGACATGCCCGCGGCGTTCCCGTGTTCATCGCGAGCAAGCTCGCTCCTACAGTGGGTCCGGGATACAACCTGTTGGAATTGTCCCCAACCCACTCTGAGATGCAGGACGTGCACTCATCTCCTCAGCCCACCTCGGTCAACTGTAGGAGCGAGCTTGCTCGCGATGGTCGTGAACGATAACGCTGACAGCCTGACATGCCCGCGGCGTTCCCGTGTTCATCGCGAGCAAGCTCGCTCCTACAGTGGGTCCGGGATACAACCTGTTGGAATTGTCCCCAACCCACTCTGAGATGCAGGACGTGCACTCATCTCCTCAGCCCACCTCGGTCAACTGTAGGAGCGAGCTTGCTCGCGATGGTCGTGAACGATAACGCTGACAGCCTGACATGCCCGCGGCGTTCCCGTGTTCATCGCGAGCAAGCTCGCTCCTACAGTGGGTCCGGGATACAACCTGTTGGAATTGTCCCCAACCCACTCTGAGATGCAGGACGTGCACTCATCTCCTCAGCCCACCTCGGTCAACTGTAGGAGCGAGCTTGCTCGCGATGGTCGTGAACGATAACGCTGACAGCCTGACATGCCCGCGGCGTTCCCGTGTTCATCGCGAGCAAGCTCGCTCCTACAGTGGGTCCGGGATACAACCTGTTGGAATTGTCCCCAACCCACTCTGAGATGCAGGACGTGCACTCATCTCCTCAGCCCACCTCGGTCAACTGTAGGAGCGAGCTTGCTCGCGATGGTCGTGAACGATAACGCTGACAGCCTGACATGCCCGCGGCGTTCCCGGGTTCATCGCGAGCAAGCTCGCTCCTACAGTGGGTCCGGGATACAACCTGTTGGAATTGTCCCCAACCCACTCTGAGATGCAGGACGTGCACTCATCTCCTCAGCCCACCTCGGTCAACTGTAGGAGCGAGCTTGCTCGCGATGGTCGTGAACGATAACGCTGACAACCTGACATGCCTGCGGCGTTCCCGGGCTCATCGCGAGCAAGCTCGCTCCTACAGTGGGTCCGGGATACAACCTGTTGGAATGATCCCCAACCCACTCTGAGATGCAGGACGTGCACTCATCTCCTCAGCCCACCTCGGTCAACTGTAGGAGCGAGCTTGCTCGCGATGGTCGTGAACGATAACGCTGGCAGCCTGACATGCCCGCGGCGTTCCCGGGCTCATCGCGAGCGAGCTCGCTCCTACAGTGGGTTCGTATAGGCCACCGTCCTTCTGGCAATCGTTCACCGTCGCCATCACCAGCAAACCGGTCCATGACTCAAAGCTGGTAACTGAAACTGATGCTGTAGCGCGGCTTGCGGTTGAAGGTATCCAGTGCTTGCTCGGACATCGGCTTGGCGGCTTCCAGGGCGATGTTGTAGTACTTGGCATCGCCAAACCGCAACCCGATGGCGCCCGAGGACAGATTGTTGCCCTGCACCGGCAGCTTGTTGAACCAGGTCTTCGAGCGATCCAGGACGACGTAGGGTTGCAGGATTTTTACCCAGCGCCAGTCGCGGTTGAAGCTGTAGTTGACCTCGTACGCCACGCCCCAACCCTTGTCGCCCGATGCCTGATCGTCGGGGTAGCCGCGGCCGAAATTCTGCCCGCCGAATACCGCGCGTTCGCTGTCGGGCAGGGTGTCGTCACTCCAGTAGAGCGCGGCAGAAAGCACCCCCTGCCAATTGTCGAAAAACCGGTCGCTCTGCACCCCGGATAAACGCAGGCGGAAGAAGTCCAGGTCGAGGTCGGTGTTGTTGGTGTCGGCCCCCATGCCATCGATGCCCTGATAAACCCCGCCACTGAGGATCCGCAATTGCTTGGCATCGGCCTTGCGCCAATCGCCTTCAAAAGCGAGGGCGCGTACGTCGCTGTTGATGTCGACGCTCAGTGGAAACCCGACCACCTTGTAGCGGGTCTTGTCATTGACCGCGTACACCCTTGAGCTGACGCTGAGCTGTTCATTGGGTGACGCAATAAGTGGGTGGCTCAAGCCGATGGAGTAACGGTCATTCTCCCGGTGTGGCTCGAGCTCCAGGCCATTATCGGTCAGCACGTTGGTGCCCGGATCGGCGCGGTAGCGCGAGGCGGAGAGCGCCAGCTGCGTGCCCTCGGCATCCAGAAACTGGTTGTAGTCCAGGCGATAATACTGCTCGTGATCTTCCCCTGGTGGAAACAGGCCGCTGAGGCTCAGTTGCTCGCCCATGAACGTCTGGGAGTTGCTGCTGAGGCCGAGCAGGGCCTGGGTGCCGTTGCGGCTGCTTTCCGTAGCGCTCAGGGTGCTGGTGAAGGGTTTGCGACTCGCCTGTGCGACCAGGTAGGCCGCACCGTCCGTAGTGCCCGGTGGCGGCACCTGCGCCTGCAAGGTCACCCCGGGGATTCGACTCATGAGCGTGGTGTAGCGCTCGAAGGTCTTGCGCGTCAGCGGGCGTTCGGCCTGCAGCTTGGCCACCAGCTTGTCGAGCAGGCCCTTGACCCGTCCGACGTCGCCCTGCAGCTGGTAATCCTTGATATAGCCTTCCACCAATACCACCCGCGCCACGCCATCGTCGAATGTCTGTTGCGGCAGGAAGGCATAGGACAGCAGGTAACCGTCCTGCTGGTAGCGGCGGGTAATGCTGCGGGTTGCTTCGATCAGGTCGGCGAGGCTGGTTTCCTGGCCGATCAGGGGCTGGTAGAGCGTGGCCAGTTCGCTGAGAGGGTAGACGGTTCCGCCTTCGATCTGCACGGTTCTGAGCTTGATTCGGGTGTTCATCATCAGCGGCTGGGCCTGGGTGGCGCCGGGTTCCGGCACCGAGAGCGGCGCAGTGCTGGGTCGGTAGGCATCGGCGGGCAGGTTGGGGGCCGGCAGGTTGCGCGTGGTTTCGTTGCTGTTGAGGAAGCTGGGAAGGGTGTCGGCAAGGGCGCAGGTACTGACGGTCAAAGCTAGCAAGGATGCCAAGAGGCGCATAGGACACTCCATGTTCAAGTTACAACTTCGCCTGGATCATCATGTTCCAAAGAAAAAGCGGAAGACTCTTTCGAATCTTCCGCCTTCAACCAAGCGTAGGCGCTGTAGATAAGGCCGTCGAATCGGCCAGGTGCAAAAACTATCGGTTCTTGCCGCTCAACTTGCCGGTGAGGCCGCCCAGCAAGCCACCCAGACCACCGGTGGCACCGCCCTCGCCAGGCGCGCCGTTCACCACGCCGCCAACGGCACCGACGGTGCTGCCCACCGTGGTGACCGTGTTGCCGACCGCCGCCACGACCGGGTTTGGCGTGCTGGTGGCGATCGCTGTACCCAGATTGCTGACCGCACCACCCACTTGATTGGTCAGGCCGTTGACGGGTGCCCCAAGGCCTGTCGCTGCGCCGACGTTCTGGGTCAGGCCAGTGACGGCGGTAGTGACCGGATTCAGGCCAGCGCCAACCGCGGTGCCAAGGTTCGCCAAGGGCGCGGTAGCAGCCGTATTGGCGACGCCGGAGCCGCCCAGTACGGTGTTAACCGACGCAACCAGATTGCCCGCTGCCCCGGCCGTTACACCGCCTGCACTGACCACGCCACTGGTGCTGCCAGCGTTGAGCCCGCTGCCAACATTGACCACCGCGCCGCCGACGGTCTGCAACAGACCTGTGCCGCCCAAGGCGCCACCCAGACCTCCACCCAGGCCGCCACCCGCGCCTGAACCCGTGCCATTGGATACCAGCCCGCCGGCTTTGCCGACCGCCGTGCCGGTGTTGCTGAGTGCGCCGCCGACGGTGTTGGTCAGGGCATTGCCGTTACCGGCCAAGGTAACTTTGTCGCCCACGCCATTCACGGTGTTGCCGACTTTGTTCACCAGGCCCTTGAGTGGATCACCGAGCCCGGTGGCGTCGCCAATCTTGTCCGTGGTGGTCTCGACCATGGCAATCACCGGAACGAGTTTGCTGCCGACTTCCTTGGTCACGGTCCCCAAGGGGCCGGTGGTGGTGGCAGTGCTCAGGGTATCGCCGAGCATGGTGACTTTTTCGCCAACGCCGTCCAGTACGGGGGCGACTTTGGTCACGACCCCGCCCACCACAGGAATGCTGCTGGTGGCCGTGGCGAGTTTGCCGCTGACGTCTGAGACGCCATTGCCGACATCCTGCACCACGCCGCCCACCGATGCCGCCGTGACGCCCAGCCCATTGGGGTCGGTGTCCAGCTTGCCGATGCCGTTGGCGACGCCATCACCCAGGGTGCTGACGACATTGCCGGTGGTGTTGACTGCACTTTGCACCACACCGCCGACCACGGGCACGGTGCCCAGGCTGTCGCCGACCTGGCCGACGCCATCGCCTACGCCACTGACGGTTTTGCCGACGTCCTGGACCAGGGTGGTGGTCACCAGCGGAGTGACGCCCGGGTTGGTTGGATTGGTGGGGTCAGTCGGATCTGTGGGGTTGGTCGGGTTGGTCGGGTCAGTGGTGCCGCCGCCAGTGCCACCGGTACCGCCTGTGCCTCCGGTGCCACCGGTGCCCGCAGTGTTGTCGCCACCGGTGCCGCCAGTTCCCCCCGTTCCGCCAGTGCCTGCGGTGCCGTCACCTGCGCCACCGGTTCCACCTGCGCCTGTTCCGCCCGAGTCCCCGGAACCGCCTGTTCCCGCGTCTGCAGTGCTGTCGGGGGATGAGCTGTCGGAGCTGCTGTGATGACCGCCGCCGCCACTGCTGCAGCCGGTCAGTCCGAGGGACAGGGCGAGCGCCATGGCGATTGCTGATTTGCACCAAACTTGGGTCTTCATGAGTGGTATTCCTTGCACCTGTTACAACGTTCGCTGTCTTCGATGGCTTGCCGGTTTCTGTTGCCGGCAATGCCTTCGTCCGTTGTAGACATGACAGTCGCAAGGGGGCGCCAACACCATTCTCCAGTTGGTATTAACGCCTTGTGTAAGGGGGCTGATAGATAAAAGAGTTATGTTCTAAATCAATGACTTACTAGAGTTCGGATGGGTTCATGAACTTTGGATATATATACAATTTGAATCACTGCGCGCGAGCAAAGCTTGCTCCGGGCGGCGTTCCGACAATGGCCATCTCCAACGCGCCTCAAGCAATCGGCGCCCAATGCCCCACCATATGCTCCAGGTCACCCGCCCCCAGCAGTTGAAAGTCCCCGCTCGATCCTGCCGCACTGGCCATCAGCGTCACTTCACTGGGCAATCGCACAGGCTTCAGGAATTGCACGGCAATGTCCACATTGGCCGCGGGCAAATGATCGGCGAGCGCCGCCAGGGTCCTGGCCTTGTTCCACAACCCATGGGCGATCGCAGTGGGGAAGCCGAACAGCTTGG